>DASRLN010000165.1:0-2760 GCA_035648435.1 Caulobacteraceae bacterium | reverse complement strand
GGCCCGCGCCGACCAAGGCCGCCGCCGCCGTCGCCAAACCCCAGCCGGCGCGGCCGGCCTTCGATCTCGACGCGCTGCAGGCCAGCATCGCCAAGGCGGCCAGAAGCGCCCCGTCCAAACCGGCCTTCGCCGCCCGCCGTGGCCCCACCCGCGCCGAAACCGCGCCCCAGGCTCGGATCGACGCCGGCGCCGGTGTTTCCCAGTCCAGCATGCAGGGCCTCCAGCAGCTTCTTCAGCGGCTGTGGAACCCCAACTGCAACGTCGAGGGTGGCGGGGCGGTGATCGTGCCGGTGCGTTTCGGCATCGGCGACGACGGCCGGGTCGTCGGCCGGGTCACCGCCGGCGGCCAGGACGGCGCCCCGGTGGTCGCCGCCGCCGCCCGACGGGCCATCGACGCGGTCCACGAAGCCGAGCCCTACGGCCCCGAATATCGGGGAGCGTCCTTCAAGGTCATCTTCGACGCCCGCAAGGCCTGCGCCCAATGAATCCTGAACGGAGATCCTGAATGCGCCTTCGCGGCCTGATCCTCACCCTGGCGGCGCTCCTGCTGCCGGCCCTGGCCACGGCCGAGATCGTGGTCAATGTCGATCAGGGCGCCACTGCCCCCCTGCCGATCGCGGTTCCCGCCTTCGGCGGCTCGCCGGTCGGAACCCAGATCGCGCCGGTGATCACCGCCGATCTGGCCAGTTCGGGCCTCTTCCGGCCTCTCGACACGGCCATCTTCCCCGACCGGGGGCTGGACGTGAACACTCAGCCGCAATTCGACCGGTGGAAGGCGATCAGCGCCCAGGCTCTGGTCACCGGCCAGGTGGTCGGCGAGGCCGACGGCCGCCTGCGGGTGGATTTCCGGCTGTGGGACACTTACGCCGGCGAACAGCTGCTCGGTCTGCAGTTCACCTCGACGCCCGAGAACTGGCGCCGGGTGGCGCACAAGATCGCCGACGCGGTGTACCAGAAGCTCACCGGCGAAAAGGGCTATTTCGACACCCGCGTGGTCTTCGTCGCCGAGAGCGGCACGAAGGTGAAACCCGTGCGGCGCCTGGAAATCATGGATCAGGACGGCGCCAACCCCAGCTATCTCACCGATGGATCCTACCTGGTGTTCACCCCGCGCTTTTCGGAATCGAGCCAGAAGATCACCTACATGGCCCTGCGCCCGACCGGTTCGACCATCTACCTTCTGGACATCGAGACCACCCGCCAGGAGGCCCTCGGCCATTTTCCCGGCATGGTCTTCGCGCCCAGGTTCTCGCCCGATGGTCGCAAGGTCGCCTTTTCGGCGGAGAAAGCCGGCAACACCGACATCTTCGTCATGGACCTCGCCAGCCACGCCACCACCCGCCTGACCACCGATCCGGCCATCGACACCTCGCCGTCCTTCTCTCCCGACGCCGGCCAGATCGTGTTCAATTCCGATCGCGGCGGCTCGCCCCAGCTCTATGTGATGAACGCCGACGGATTGGGGGCGCGGCGGATCTCCTTCGGCGCCGGGCGCTACACCACGCCGGTGTGGAGCCCGGACGGCAAGTTCATCGCCTTCACCAAACAGACCGGCGACGAATTCCATATCGGCGTCATGCGCCCCGACGGCTCCGACGAACGCCTGCTCACCACCAGCTACCTCGACGAAGGACCGAGCTGGGCGCCCAACGGCCGGGTGATCATGTTCTTCCGCCAGGCCCGCGGCGGCCGCCCGAAACTGTGGACGGTGGACGTCACCGGCCGGGTCACCCGGCCGTCGCCGTTCCCGCTGGCGGCCTCCGATCCGGCGTGGTCACCGTTGCTCAATTGACGCCGGTTCGCTACCTCTTGGCCGGGGCTCACCCTTAACCACCATGAGGAGTTGGCGATGATCCCATTGAGAGCAAGCCCGGCCAGACTGGCGCTTGTCGTGCTGACCGCCGCGGCCCTGACGGCCTGCGCCTCCCGTCCCAGACCCATGGGTCCGGTGGCCACCGAAGGCGGACCGCCGCCGCCGCCGTCCCACTATTCCCCGGCCCCCCCGACCGGGGAGGTCACCGAAAGCCAGGAGTCCGGCGCGCCGGTTCCGGGCTCCGCGCGCGATTTCGTGATCAACGCCGGCGACGTCGTCTATTTCGACTTCGACAGCTACACCCTGCGCGACGACGCCCGCCCGGTGCTCGAATCCCAGGCCGGCTGGCTGCGGCGCTACCCGGGCGTGCATGTCCGCATCGAAGGCAACTGCGACGAGCGCGGCACCCGCGAGTACAACTTCGCCCTCGGCGCGCGCCGGGCCAACGCGGTGCGGGAGTTCCTGGTCGGCCACGGCCTTTCCCCAGCCCGCATCGCGACCATTTCCTACGGCAAGGAGCGCCCGGTCGATCCCGGTACCGGCGAGGAAGCCAGGGCCCACAACCGCAACGCCCGCACCGCCGTCACCGAAGGCGCCCGGTAGGTGGGGGCTCGTCGCGCCGCCCTCGTCATGGCCGCCTTCGCCCTGGTCTCGGCGGGGACGGCGATGGCCCAGACGCCGCTCGACGATCCGCTGGACGACCACTCGGCCAAGCGGCTGGACCGCATGGAAAAGGTGGTGCGCGAACTGCGCGCCATCGTCTTCCAGGGGCGCGAGACCGGCGCTCCCGTGGTCGTCCAGCCGGCCGAAACCGACAGCCGGATCTCCGGGATTTCCGATCGCCTGAACGATCTCGACCACACCCTGACCCGGGTGAATGGCGAACTCGAGGTCATCCGGCATGACATCGACGAGGCGCGCCACGAGAACGCCGATCTGACCGCCAG
>DASRLN010000164.1:0-9874 GCA_035648435.1 Caulobacteraceae bacterium | reverse complement strand
CGCCCTCGTCTGGCCTACCTACGACGATATCCTCGACGCCTGTCAAAGCGCCTGGCGCTTCCTGATCAACGATCCAGATCGCATCCGATCAATCGGAACCCGCGAGTGGGCGTGTGTCAGTCTTTAGAAGGACTGGTATTAGTCGTCGGCCGGCGATCCGGAGCGCGCCATGGCTTCGGCGATCTCGGCCAGCTGGGCGGCGACCATCGCCCAGCCGTCCATGAATCCCATCGCCTCGTGCCGCTTCATCGCCGCCTCGTCCCAATGGCGCGATCCGGCCCGGTAGCGCGTGCCTTGGCCTTCGGGCATGAAGCCGAAGAAGCCGACCATGAACGGCGTCCGTGGAATCCAGCCAACGGTGAAGGCGTTGGTGAAGACGACGCTCCGTTCCGGGATCACCTCCAGGATGACGCCTTCCATCGGCTCGCTGGCGCCGTCGGGGCCGCTCATGACCAACGCCGAACGTCCGCCGGGGCGCAGATCCTGCTCGATGACGCGCGTCGTCCAGGGCTTGGGCGCCCACCATTCCTCCAGGCGTTCGGTCCAGGCGCGCCAGACGATGGCCGGCGGCGCGCCGATATGGCGCTCGATGGCCAGTTCATAGCCATTTTCGAGACCGGTCATGCGTCGTCTCCCTTGTAGGCGGCCTCAAGCGCCGCGACGTTCAACTTGGTCATCCCCACGGTCGCGCCCATCGCCCGGGGTTTGGAACAGGAACCGAAAGTAGCGCTTCAGGTGGGCCACGCTGTCTCGCGCGACGTCCGGGCCGCCCTTGGCCTTGGCCAGGATAAAGGCGCCCTGAAGCACCGCCTGGGTGTGAATCGCCAGGCTCGCCGCCGTCACCTCGCGGTCGACACCGTGCAGCGCCATCGCCGCGGCGATGTCGGCCTCGAGCGTCGCCGCGTGGCCGAAAATGCTGGCCTCGCACGCCGCGCGGATCGCCTCGTTGGCGCCGAAGGTCTCCTGCACCATGGTTCCGACCAGGCAGGTGAAGCTCTCGACCGGGCCGTCAAGGAGGGCGGCGCGGAAGTCGATGTAGCCCAGCACGCGGTCCAGCGGATCGGCGTGGTCGTGATAGGCGGCGGCGGCGAAGAGGGCGCCGGTGACCGCCGACCAATGCGCCGCGGCCGCCACCGCCAGGGCCTCCTTGCTCCTGAAATGGTGGAAGAAGGCGCCCTTGGTCACCCCGGCCGCCGCGCAGAGTTCATCGACGGAGGTGGCGGCGTAGCCCTTTTCGCGGATGATCCGCAGGGAAGCGTCGAGCAGTCGCGTCCTGGCGCTTTCGGATATCGGTGCGGGAATGACTTCGATGGCCATGCAACGACCATACCGACTGGTTGGTATGGTGTCAAGCTGACTTGACGCCGGGACTGGCAGGGTGACGATGAGGCGGCGCGCAATAAGGAAGCTCCGCATGCGATCCTCGGCCATCCTCGGCGCTCTCGCCGCCGCCGCCGCACTTTGCGCCGCCTGTACGCCCGGCGCTATTCCGCCGCCCCGGCCGGCGGTCGACGCCGCCCGGATCGTCGATGCGATCAAGACCGGCGAGGTCCACTGGAACGCCGACTGGGCCGCCAAGGACCCGGTGAAGATCGCCGACCACTATGCGCCGGGCGCCATCGTCATGAACCCGGGCGCCCCGGCCATGGCCGGCGAGGCGGCCTATCAGGCAGGGATCAGACAGCTCCTCGAAGACGACGGCTTCACCCTGACCTTCGTCAGCGACAAGGTGGACGTGGCGGCCTCCGGCGACCAGGCGGTGAGCCACGGAACCTGGAAGGCGACCGGGACCGACCCCAAGACCAGGGCGGTGACCACCTCCACCGGCAGTTTCGTCACCCTCTACAAGCCCCAGGCCGATGGCGCGTGGAAGGCGGTATGGGACATCGCCACGCCAGGTCCCGCGCCCAGCATCGGCGCCGCCATGACCGGCGCGGCAACCGCCAAGGCTCCCCAATAGTCACGAAAGGACAGCGATCCCATGGAACTGGCGCCGAAGAAGACCGGGCTTTCCACCGCCCGGCTCGAGCGGATCACCGAACATCTCGAGCGCAACTACATCGCGCCCGGAAAGCTCGCCGGCTGCCAGGTCGCCGTCGCCCGCCATGGCCATCTCGCCTATTTGAAATCCCTCGGCCAGATGGACCGCGAGCGCGGCAAGGCAATGGCCGACGACGCCATCTTCCGCCTCTATTCGATGACCAAGCCGGTCACCGCCGTGGCCCTGATGACCCTCTATGAGCGCGGATACTTCCAGCTGGGTGATCCGGTCAGCCGCTTCTTCCCGGCCTGGAAGAACCACCGGGTGTGGGTCTCCGGCGAGGGCGCGGCGATGAACACCGAGGCCCCGGCGCGGCCGCTCTCGATGCGCGACATGCTGTGCCATACCGGCGGGCTGACCTACGGCGCCGCGCTGGCGGCGCTGGGCGCGCCGGACACCGGCCTGGCGGTGGACAAGGCCTATGCCGAGGTCGGCGTGCGCCGAGGCCGCGGCGAGACGCTGATGGATTTCATGGACAAGCTCGCCCGCGTCCCCCTGCTCTATCAGCCCGGCGAGCGGTGGATGTACTCCCTTTCCACCGACGTCTGCGGGGCCCTGGTGGAGAAGATCAGCGGCCAGAGGTTCGATCACTATCTGCAGGAGGTGATCTTCGATCCCCTGGGCATGAAGGACACCGCCTTTCATGTGGCGGAAGACAAGGTCGGCCGCTTCACCGCCAACTATCGCCGGCGCGCCGACAAGTCGCTCGAAATCCTCGACGATCCGGCCACCAGCGACTACCTGAAATCGCCGACCTTTCACTCCGGCGGCGGCGGCCTCACCGGGACCACCGAGGACTATCTGCGCTTCTGCGAAATGCTGCGGCGCGGCGGCGAACTGGAAGGCGCGCGGATTCTCGGCCCACGCACCATCGCCCTGATGCGCCGCAACCACCTCAAGGACGGCCGCGACCTCACCCAGATGGCCATCGGCGGCTTTTCCGAAACCGCCAACGAAGGCGTCGGCTTTGGCCTGGGCTTCGCCACCACGCTGGATTCGGTGAAGAACGGAACGCTCGGCGAGGGCGACTACTACTGGGGCGGCGCCGCCTCGACCATCTTCTGGATCGATCCGGGCGAGGACCTGACCTGCGTGTTCATGACCCAGTTCATGCCCTCGGGGACGTTCAATTTCAGGGGCCAGCTCAAGAGCATCGTCTATTCGTCGATCGTGGATTGAGGGCACGCAATCAGCCGAGCAACGGGTTGGTCCTACCCGTATCAAACCCGTAACGCGGGGTTTGTCAGCCCGCTCTTGGCGACTGGGGCAAGGCTCGGGTTGTGCCGATCAGCGAAGTCCCGGCGCCGCCAGAACAGATGCGGGCTGGAAGCCCGCGCTCCGCAATATCACGTCGCAATCGCGATACACGCGGCCGCCTTCTCCCTTTTTGAAGCGGCATGATCAATGGTTGTGGCAAGCGTGATCATGTTCGCCGGGCGCTTCCATCGCCTTCAGCATGGCCGGGCCGCCGGTGGTCATGAAGCGCCAGAGGAGGAGCGCGGAGAGGCCGATGCCGATCAGGTCCAGCCATGTGGTGTAGTTCCACGAAATGGTCTCCGGCATGAGCCGCGCCGCGCGCTGGGTCGGAATCAGATGCAGGCCGCCGAAGAGGATCTCGATCAGCCAGGCCGCGCCAGCCATGGCCGCGTAGAAAACCAGGCCCAGCAGCGCCGCGACCTTCAGCCCGTAGTATCGCCGATAGATGTCGAGGATCGGCAACACGATGAGATCGCCGAAGATGAAGGCGATGACGCCGCCAAAGCTCGCCCCGCCATTCCACAACACGGCCGCGAGGGGCACATTGCCGATCGAACAGACGAAGGTGACAACGGCGATCAGGGGGCCGATCAGCGGGCCGACGATCCTGGTCGCGGCCGGGTCACCGGCGTCGAACACCCGCGCCCACAGCCCTGAAGGAACCCAGGCGGCGAGCGCGCCGGCGATCACCAGCCCCAGGGCGATGTCGAACCACAGCGAGGCCCAATCCATCCAGAAGTAGTGGGAGATGGCGGTGAGTCCCCTGGCGGAGGAGAGCCGTCTGGCGAGGGGGCCTTCGGTAACCGCCATATCCATCGCGGCGTGACCCTCCATCCTGCCGGCGAGGCCTTTGTCGGCTTGCGCCCGGGCCTGATCGACGAGGTGCTTGCGGAACACCAGGCGCATCAGGATCACCAGCAGCACGATCATCACCAGCCCACCTGCCCAGGTGGCGGCCGTGAACCGCCAGCCGAGCAGAATGGCCAGAATCAGGCCCAGCTCCACCACCAGGTTCGTCGAGGCGAACTGGAAGGCCATGGCGGCGGTGAAGTTTCCCCCCTTGCGGAAGATCGAGCGGCCGATCGCGACGGCCGCGTAGGAGCAGGAGGATGACGCCGCGCCGAGGAACGTCGCCTTCAGGATCGATCTTGGGCGATCGTCGGGAAGGAGCCTGGCCATCTCGCCGTGGGAGACCACGGCCTGGATCGCCCCGGAAATCAGGAAGCCGAAGATCAACGCCCAGAGGATTTCCCAGCCCATGATGGCGGCCATCCGCAAGGCGTGAAGCACGGCGCTGATCATCGGAGGCGGACCTCGACCTATACCCTTGTGGGGTATTGTGATTTATACCCGCGCCGGGTATGCCGCAAGCCATGAACGTTGAAACCAAAAAGGCCGTCGCGACCCGTCTCGCCCGGATCGAGGGCCAGGTGCGCGGCTTGAGCCAGATGGTCGAAAAGGACCGCTATTGCCTGGATGTGGTCACCCAGGTGCGGGCCGCCCGCGCGGCCCTGGCGAGGATCGAGCAGATCGTGCTGGCCGACCATCTCGGCTCCTGCGTCGAACAGGCGATCGCCAGCGGTGATCCCGAACAGCAGCGCCGAAAGGTGGCCGAGTTGATCCAGGTGTTCAGCAAGGCCGACCGATGAGCGCGTGCCTCCGCTCCGCTGTCCACGTCGCCCTGACCGAACCGGCCACCGCCTCTCGCCGGCGCTTCGTGCAAGGTCTCGCGATGGCCGGCGGCGTGGGCGCGATCGGCTTTAGGCCGCGCTCAGCGCGCGCCCAGGACATGGCGCAGCTGCGCGGAACCGTCTTTGATCTTTCGATCGGCGAGACGCCGGTGAA
Organism: Caulobacteraceae bacterium; assembly: GCA_035648435.1. GTDB lineage: Bacteria > Pseudomonadota > Alphaproteobacteria > Caulobacterales > Caulobacteraceae > Acaudatibacter. Next base: position 4,731 of record DASRLN010000164.1, on the reverse strand, counting down.
CATCACCGGCAAGCCGCGCATGGCGGTCACGGTGGGCGGCACGGCGCCAGGTCCGGTGCTGCGCTGGCGCGAGGGCGACACGGTGACGCTGAACGTCGCCAATCGCCTGAGGGAGCCGACCTCGATCCATTGGCACGGCATTCGCGCGCCGGCGGACATGGACGGCGTGCCGGGCCTCAGCTTCCGCGGGATCATGCCTGGGGAAACCTTCACCTATCGCATCCCGATCAAGCAGACCGGGACCTATTGGTATCACAGCCACTCGGGGATGCAGGAGCAGCTCGGCCTCTACGGCGCGATCGTCATCGAGCCGCGGGGCGGCGAAGCGCACGCCGCCGATCGCGAGCACGTCATCCTGCTCTCCGACTGGACCGACGAGGACCCGATGACCGTGGTCGCCAATCTCAAGATGCAGGGCGACTACTACAACTACGGCCAGCGCACGGTGGGCGACCTCGCCCACGAACTGGAGCGTGACGGCCTCGCTAGGACCTGGCGGGATCGTTCGATGTGGGCGCGGATGCGGATGACGCCCACGGACATTCTGGATGTCTCCGGCGCGACCTACACCTACCTCGTCAACGGCGCGGCGCCGCGCGCCAATTGGACGGCCCTGTTCCAGCCGGGCGAGCGCGTGCGGCTGCGGGTCATCAACGCCTCGGCGATGACCATCTTCGACGTGCGGATTCCGGGTCTGGTCATGAGCGTGGTGCAGGCCGATGGCCGGGACGTGCATCCGGTGGCGGTGGACCAGTTCCGCATCGGAGTGGCGGAAACCTACGACGTGATCGTCTCGCCCCGGGCCGAGCAGGCCTACACCCTGTTCGCCCAGGCCCAGGACCGCTCCGGCTACGCCCGCGCCACCCTGGCGCCCAGGATGGGCATGGCCGCCGCCGTGCCGCCGATGGACCCCCGGCCGGTCCGCACCATGATCGACATGGGCATGGGCGGGATGAACGCGCCGCCAGTCCCCTCCGGCGGAGCGCCGGCGGCGTCCATGGGCGGCAAGACGGCGATGGACGCGATGAGCGGGATGTCCGGTATGGACATGGGCGCGAAGCCGGCGGCGAGCGAGGTCGGCGCGGCCACGCCGTCCGCGCCAGGTGTCGAGCCGATGAAAGCGGCGGCGGAGCTGGACCCTCGCAACGGCTTGCCGGTGGTGGACGCCGATCACGTCGCGCCTGGCGCGATGAAGGGGGCGGTCAACGTCGACAACGTGGCGATGGATAGCAGCAGCCGCCTCGGGCAAGCCGGCGGGGGCCTGGAGCACGACGGCCGCCGCACCCTGGTCTACACCGACCTGAGGGCGCTGCGCCCGGGACCCGACCGGCGCGAGCCGACCCGGGAGATCGTCTTTCACCTGACGGGCAACATGTGGCGGTGGACCTGGGGCTTCGACGGCAAGAAGTTCGCCGAGGTCGGTCCAGTCCACCTGAAACTCGGCGAGCGGGTCCGCTTCATCCTGGTGAACGACACCATGATGGAGCACCCGATCCACCTGCATGGCCTCTACAGTGAGATCGAGAACGGCCAGGGTGAATACCGACCCCTGAAGCACACGGTGCTGGTGAAGCCTGGCGAGCGGATGAGCTACCGGGTCAGCGCCGACACACCTGGCCATTGGGCGCTCCACTGCCATCTCCTCTACCACATGGAGACGGGCATGTTCCGCACCGTGGTGGTTTCCTGATGCGGCCCGACGGGCGCATCGCTCTGGCCGCCGCGCTGGCCTTCGCCCCGCTCCGCGCAATGGCGCAGACACAAGGCGGCGATCCGGGCTCGGCGGCGCCGTTCGGCTATCCGATCGGGGATCAAAGGATCTTTGCCCATGGCATGCTCGAAGAGTTGGAGGGGAGGCTTGGACCCAATTCGAGCTTCCGCTGGGAGGGCGAAGGCTGGGTTGGCGGCGACTTCAACCGGCTATGGTTCAAGAGCGAAGGCGAGGTCACCGGCGGCAAGGTCGAGGATGGCCAGCAGGAAATCTTCTATGACCGACCGATCGCCACCTATTTCGACCTGCAGGCCGGCGGTCGCTATGATCTGGATTCCCGGCCCGGCCGGGGCTGGGGCGCCTTGGGGATCGAAGGCTTCGCGCCCTACTATTTCACCGTCTCGGCGACCGCCTACGCCAGCGACACGGGCCATTACGCGGCCAAACTGCAGGCCGCCGACGAAATCCACTTCACCCAGAAGCTCATCCTGCAGCCGCAAGCCGAGCTGAACGCCTACACGCGAAGCGATCGGGCCCGCCGGGTGGGCTCGGGTCTGTCGGATCTCGATGGGGGCTTGCGTCTGCGCTACGAGATCAGCCGCAAGTTCGCCCCCTACGTCGGCCTGACCTGGGAGAAGAGATTCGCGCAAACCGCGCGTCTGGTTCAGGCGGCCGGCGAACGGGCCGACGATCTGCGGTTCACGGTCGGCGTGCGCGGGTGGTTCTGAGGAGGAAGGCGTGATGACACTAAAGACAGCCGTGGCCGGCATTGCCGCCCTGGGACTCCTGTTCGGGTCCGTCGCCGCCCAAGCCCATGCCCGCCTGGTGAGCGCCGATCCCGCCGCCGGGGCGTCGGTCAGAAACTCCCCGAAGGCGCTTCGCGCGACCTTCAGCGAGGCCGTGGTCGGGCAATTCTCCACCCTGGAATTGACGACGGACAAGGGGGCTCCGGTGACCATCGGCAGGGCAATCGTCAATCCCAGGGACCACCACATGCTGATGGCGCCGATCGGCAAGCCGCTGGCGGCCGGAAGCTACATCGTCCAGTGGCGCTCGGTCGGCGCCGACACCCACCGCATGACCGGCCACTACGGCTTCCGCATCCTGCCGTGATCGTCGCCGCGGCCCTCGTCGCGTCTCGCCTCCTCCATTTCGCCGCCCTGACCTTCATTTTCGGCGCGGGTTGGGCGCCGGCCTATGCCGATCCGCGTCCCATCGCCGCGCGCCTCAAGTTGCTGACGCGGCTCGCGGCCTGGCTGGCGCTGGCGAGTGGGATTGGATGGTTTGTCTTCGCCCTGGTGGGCATGGCCGGCTCATTCTCCGCCGCCTTCGCGCCCGGCGCCCTTCTGGCGACCGTACGGGACATGACGTTCGGGCAGGTTTCGGCGATCCGCATCGTCGGCGGCGCCGTCCTGGTCTTCCTCGCCGCCCTGCCGCGCCCGGAAGGCCGGAGGCGGCTGGAGTGGCTGCTCGCCGGCGCGCTTTTGGCCAGCATCGCGCTCACTGGCCACGCGCAGGAGGAAGAGGGATGGGCGCTCCTCGTCCACGGCGCGGCCGACGCGCTGCACCTGCTGGCGGCCGGGCTGTGGCTGGGCGGTCTTGGTGTCCTGGTCACCCTGCTCGCCGACAGCGCCCGCCGGCTCGACGACGAGGCGCCCCGGCGGGCGTTGATGCGCTTCTCGACGACCGGCATCGTCGCGGTGCTCGTGCTGGCGGGCACGGGCTTTGTCAACGCCGTCTTCCTGGTCGGCGCGCCGGCGGCGCTGCTATCGACCGCGTACGGCCGGGTGCTCGTGGCCAAGATCGCGCTCTTCCTCCTGATGGTCGGCCTGGCGGCCCTGAACCGGCGCGATCTGCGTCGCGAAACGGCGTCGATGGCGGTGCTGCGCCGGAGAGTCATCATCGAACAGGCTCTCGGAGCCTGCGTCCTGGCCGCCGTAGCCCTTCTGGGCACGATGGCGCCGGGCGCGATGGCGGGGATGAGCGGCTAGATCGTTCGGCGGTTCCTCCGCCATCCGGGTTACTGTCAGGAATGTCTCAGGGCCAATCCAACAGGGATGTACCAGGGTCGGACCATCTCCGAGTTCGCGTCTTGGCGTTCGCCAAACCGGGAGGAGACCGCGAGCTTCCTGAACCGTCTCAAGCATCGATTGCCCTCAGCAGAGATTCGCTGGCCTCCCAACGGATGGACGGAGTTTGCGGCTTTGCGCCCCCTCCCCCGCAAGAGGGCGTGGGAGGATAGAGAGGACTGGACTTCATTCTATCCTCCCATTCGACCCCGGCCTCGAGCCGGGGGAAGAGGGGGAGGTGGCGCGGCGCTCTTTCTCGCGCCGTGACGGAGGGGGCGTCCGAGCGTTGGCCGCCCTCGAGAAGCCTGCTTATACCAGTCCCCACTGAAGATGACTCATGCCAACTTGGACCCTCGCCCCCGCACTTGCGGGGGAGAGGGTGGGGTGAGGGGGTGGCGCCGCCACGGTGATCTCTCCGGAAAGGCCCGTCACGCGGACAAACCCCTCACCCCACCCTCTCCCCGTTAGAACGGGGAGAGGGCTATCGGTCGGTCGTCTGACGTCGCCAAGTGTCAGCATTTATGGGGATTGGTATTAAACTCAACTTCCGTGAAAACTTGCAATGGTTGGCGGGAGAGTCATTTCAGCACCGGTGTTGACGATGATGGTCGGTTGTATTTCAAGAAGGCAGAGATCGACAATCAAAATGGACGATCCGTGCTAATTTCTAATAAGGCCGCCCAGTTTCGTGATTTCACCTGGCTTTCTAGGCAACCAAAATAGTATTACGATTGCTGGCAGAGATTACCGACGGTAATAAATAGGACGTGATGACGTCACCTGATCCTTGGGAAATTCGGTGACGGCTTATCTTATACCAGTCCTTCTAAAGACTGACACACGCCCACTCGCGGGTTCCGATTGATCGGATGCGATCTGGATCGTTGATCAGGAAGCGCCAGGCGCTTTGACAGGCGTCGAGGATATCGTCGTAGGTAGGCCAGACGAGGG
>DASRLN010000163.1:0-4527 GCA_035648435.1 Caulobacteraceae bacterium | reverse complement strand
GGCGGCGCAGATCGCCGAAGGCTCCGGCAGCGCCGAAAGCATGGCTTCCAGTTCCGCGTGGCCGGCGGCGGCGGCGTCCCGCGGGGGACCGCGGAAGGCGGCCAGGCCCATGAAGGCGACACCCGCCAGTCCCGCCAGAAGGAGAACCCCGGCCAGGGTCGCAGCGCCCGCCTTGAACGCGGGAGCGGCGGCGAGAACCACGGCCATCAGGAAAAACACCGCCGCCGCCGTGGCCAGGATGTCGAACCGCCGGGGAGATTTGCCGGTCGCGGCGCGCTCGCTCACAGCCTTTAGATCCCTCTCGCCAGCCGACGAATCACCGCGCCAGCATAGTCCGCCGCGCCGGGGTCGGCGATTCGGCCGAATCGTCGGCCAAATCGTCGGTCTAAGGACGGCTGGCCTATTGTGGCAGGCGCGCTGCGAGGTTGGCGGCGGCCTGGGCGGGGGTGAGCTTGTCGTGGTCGCGATCGACGCTGTAGTTGGCCGCTCGCATGGCGGTCACCGGAATAGCCCCGATCAGCGGGCGCAGGGCCGCGATGAGGCGCCGGTCATGGGCGCGGCGGGGCGAGACCAGGATCACCGCGTCGTAGGGCGGGATGGCGCCTTTCGGATCGGCGAGCACGGTGAGATGCTCGGCGGCGATGCGCCCGTCGCTGGAGAAGGCGGAGATCACGTCCGCCTCGCCATCGACCAGGGCGCGGTACATGAAGGTCGGCTGGTAGGAAGTCTGCTTGCGGAACTTCAAGCCGTAAGCCTTTTCCAACGCGGCCCATTCCGGACGCGACAGGAACTCGAGGTCGGCGCCGAAGGCGAGCGCGGAAGCGTGGGCGGCGAGGTCGTTCAGGTCGGCGATGCCCAGGCCCCTGGCACGGTCGGCGCGCATGGCCAGGGCGTAGGCGTTCTCGAAGCCGAGAGGCCCCAGCACGACGACGCCGTCACGGCGCTTCAACGCGCCGGTGAGGGTCGCCAGAACCGCGGCCCGTCCGGGATTATCCTTTCGGCCCAGGGTGTTGGTCCACAGAGTTCCGGTGTAGTCGATATACGCGTCGATCTCGCCGGCGGCCAGCGCCCGGTAGGCGGTGGCCGAGCCGAGGTCCTCCTTCAGGGTCACCCGCGCCCCCGCCGCCTCGAGCCGGCGGCTGACCAGCGCGGCGAGAATGTATTGCTCGGAGAAGTTCTTGGCCCCGATCACATAGGCCCCGGCGGCGGCGGGGACGGCGAGCGGCGCGAGCGCGACGGCCGCGCCGGCGACGAGCCCGGCGGCGCCGAGCCAGATGCGCCAGGCACGGCGCGCGGCCAGACCGGATTCGATCAGGCCGAGGAGCTGGTCGGCGGCCAGCGCCAGGATGGCGGCGGCGGCGCAGCCGAAGAGGACGAGAGCCCAGTTCTCGGTCTGCAGGCCGGCGAAGATGTAGTTGCCGAGCGAAGTCTGGCCGACCGAGGTGGCGAGGGTCGCCGCGCCGATGGTCCACACCGCGGCGGTGCGCACGCCGGCCATGATCACCGGCGCGGCCAGCGGCAGCTCGACCCGGAACAGGCGCTGGGCGCCGGTCATGCCCATGCCCCGCGCCGCCTCCACCGCGGCGGCATCGACGCCGAGGATGCCGGCGACGCCGTTCCTGAGGATCGGCAGCATCGAATAGAGGGTGAGGGCGATCAGCGACGGGGCGAAGCCGAGGGCCGGAAAGCCGATCCCGAACCACGCGCGGCTCAGCGACGAGAGGGCCAGCAACAGGGGATAGAAGAGGGCCAGCAGGGCGAGGCTGGGAATGGTCTGGATCAGGCTGGCGGCGAACAGGCTCGGCCAGCGCACCGCGGCGCTGCGGCTGGCGGCGACGGCCAGGGGCAGGCTGATGGCGAAGCCGAGGACCAGGGCGCAGAGGCTGAGCAGGACGTGCTGAGCCAGATAGCCGGGCAGCAGGCGGGCGGCGGCGGCGAAGCGCTCATCCATGGGCGGACTCCGCGCGCAGAGCCTCGACCCGCCGGGCCTGCCGTCGCGGCGTCTCCATCAGCGCCTGGACGGCGGGATCGGGATGGCCGGCGATGAGGTCGCCGGGAGGGCCGTCGGCGAGGATGGCGCCGGCCCCCAGAACCACTACCCGGTCGGCGAGCAGCAGGGCCTCCAGGACGTCGTGGGTGACCATCACCGTGGTCAGGCCGAGACGCTCGTGCAGCGCCCGGTAGTCCCGTCCCAGCGCATCGCGGGTGATCGGGTCGAGGGCCCCGAACGGCTCGTCCATCAGCATGATCGCCGGACCGGCGGCGAGCGCCCGGGCCACCCCGACCCGCTGCCGCTGGCCGCCGGAAAGCGCGCCCGGCATCCGCGACGAGGATTCCGGCGGCAGATCGACGAGGCTCAGCAGGTCCGCCGTCCGGGCGGCGATGCGCGCCTTTTCCCACCTCGCCAGGCGCGGGCCGCAGGCGATGTTCTCGCCCACGGTCATGTGAGGGAAGAGGCCGATCTCCTGGAAAACATAGCCGATCCGGCGGCGGAGATGGTCGGCCGACTCGCCCGCCGCGCCGCCTTCCACGACGATCTCGCCGGCGTCCGGCGTGATCAGGCGGTTGATCATCTTCAGCGTCGTGGTCTTGCCGGAACCCGAGCCGCCGAGAAGGGCGACGAACTCGCCGGCCTCGATGGTCAGGTTCAACGGCCCGACGACGGGGCGACCGGCGTAGGATTTCTTGACGCCGCGGAGGGTGATCATCGGACGATCCCTCCCTCCCCTTCATGGCTACCGCATCTGCACATCGGGCCGGATTCGATCGTTCCCTTCGTTGCCCTTCTCCCCTTGCGGGAGAAGGTGGACGCCGAAGGCGGCCGGATGAGGGGTCGCGCCGGCGGTATGTGATTTGCCGTCCCGAGGCTAGCCGGAACGGTCGGTGCGCCCCCTCATCCGACCTGCTCGCGCGGGCCACCTTCTCCCGCGAGGGGAGAAGGGTGGGGAGGAAGAACGTCTTTCCCTACGCCCGCAGGCCCTTGGCCGTGCGTCCGACGCCGAGGGCGGCGAGGGCGGCGCGGACGATGCCTTCGGCGTCCAGGCCCGCGACCGCGTACATGGCTTCGGGCTTGTCCTGATCCTGGAAGATGTCGGGCAGGGTGAGGGTGCGGATCTTCAGGCCGCGGTCGAGGGCGCCGTGGCTGGCCAGGGCGTGGAGCACGAAGGCTCCGAAGCCGCCTTCCGCCCCCTCCTCCACCGTGACCAGGGCCTCGTGCTCACGGGCCAGGCGCAGGATCAGGTCGATATCCAGCGGCTTGGCGAAGCGGGCGTCGGCGACGGTGGCGGAGAAGCCGCGCGCGGCGAGGAGTTCGGCGGCCTTGAGGCTTTCGGCGAGGCGGGTGCCGAAGGAGAGGATGGCCACCGCCGTCCCCTCCCGGACGACCCGGCCACGGCCGATTTCCAGCGGCTCGGCGAATTCCGGGATGGTGACGCCAACTCCGTCGCCGCGCGGAAAGCGAAACGCGCTCGGCCGGTCGTCGATGGCCACGGCGGTGGCGATCATGTGCGCCAGCTCGGCCTCGTCAGCCGGACCCATGAGAACAAATCCAGGCAGTTGGCCGAGATAGCCGATGTCGAAACTGCCGGCATGGGTGGGGCCGTCGGCGCCGACCAGGCCCGCGCGGTCGAGGGCGAAACGCACCGGCAGGCGCTGGATGGCGACGTCGTGGACCACCTGATCATAGCCGCGCTGAAGGAAGGTCGAATAGATCGCCGCGAACGGCTTCATGCCGTCGGCGGCGAGACCGGCGGCGAAGGTGACGGCGTGCTGCTCGGCGATGCCGACGTCGAAGGTGCGCCGGGGAAAGCGCTTGCCGAACACGTCCAGGCCCGTGCCCGAGGGCATGGCGGCGGTGATGGCGACGATCTTATCGTCCCGTTCCGCCTGCTTGATCAGCTCGGCGGCGAAGACCTTGGTGTAGGATGGCGCGTTGGAGGCGGCGGGTTTGGCCTGTTGACCGGTGATGACGTCGAACCTGGCGACCGCGTGGTGCTTGTCGGCGGCGCTCTCGGCCGGGCCGTAGCCCTTGCCCTTCTGGGTGACGACGTGGACCAGGACCGGCTTGTCGTCGATCTGGCGAACGTTCCGCAGGATCGGCACCAGTTGATCGAGATTGTGGCCGTCGATCGGACCGACGTAATAGAATCCCAGCTCCTCGAAGAACGTGCCGCCGGTGGCCATGCCCCGGGCGTACTCCTCCGCTTTCCGGGCCATGTCCTTGAGTGGCCTGGGTAAATGGCTCGCCACCTCCTTGCCGAACCGGCGCACCTTCTGGTAGGCGCCGCCGGAGACCAGGCCGGCGAGATAAGCGCTCATGCCGCCGACCGGCGGGGCGATCGACATGTCGTTGTCGTTGAGGACGACGGTCAGGCGCCGGGTGGTGTGGGCGGCGTTGTTCATCGCCTCATAGGCCATGCCGGCGCTCATCGAGCCGTCGCCGATCACCGCGATCACCGAGTTGTCCTCGCCGCGGCTGTCCCTGGCGACGCAGAAGCCGAGGGCGGCGGAGATCGAGGTGGCGGCATG
>DASRLN010000162.1:0-2780 GCA_035648435.1 Caulobacteraceae bacterium | reverse complement strand
CGCCCACCGTCATCGGATCAAGCCCGGTGTCACCGGCTGGGCGGCCATCCACGGGTCACGGGGTCCGGTGGACACCGTCGAGGGCCTGCGTCGCCGGGTGGCCCTGGATGTCGAATACATCGAGCGTCAGTCCTTCTGGCTGGATCTGCGGGTTATCGCGATGACCGTGCCGTGCCTGTTCGGCGACCGGAACAACGTGCGGTGAGGCCGGCGCCGGCGCCATCGATGGAAGGGGGCATGTTCCGGCGCGGACTGGTCGGCTATCTCCCCGTGCACGTGGTGCAGGGCGTGGTGGGACTTCTCACCCTCGTCTGCTTCACCCGTTTGCTGAAGCCGGCCGACTATGGGCTCTACGCGCTGGGCTTTTCGACCCTGAGCCTGTGCCACACGGCGGTGTTCACCTGGCTGGAGTCGGCGATGGCGCGCTTCCTGGCGCCCGAATCCCGGGCCGGGCGCCTGCCGGCCCATTTCGCCACCCTCTACCGCTCGTGGTGCGCCATCGCCGCGGTGTTCGCCGCCGTGGTCGTCGCCGCCCTCGTCGTTCTGCCGGCATCGTTGCCGGTCAAGGCCGCCCTCGCCGCCGGATTGTGCTCGATCCTGGCGCGCAGCCTGGTCAAGCTCGCCCAGGAGCGCCGCCGCGCGGCCGGCGACGTGCGCGGCGCGGCGGGGCTGGACATCGCCCAGACCGTCGGCGGCTTCCTGATCGCGCTGGGACTCATCTTCATCGGCTGGCGCGCGGCGGGGGCCATCGCCGGGGTCGGCATGATGGCCGCCATATGCCTGGTCTTCGTCCTGCCGACCGAGCTGCGCGGGATGAGCGGCGGCCGCTTCGAGGGCGCCCGCGCCCGCGCCTATGCCGCCTACGGCCTGCCGGTCTCGGCGGCCCTGATTCTCGTCCTGGCGCTGGGCGCCGCCGACCGCTTCCTGATCGCCGGATATCTCGGCCAGGGCGCCGTGGGCGTCTATCACGCCGGCTACACCCTCGCCAACCGGACCCTCGATGTCCTGTTCCTGTGGCTGGGCATGGCCGGCGGCCCGGCGATGGTCGCCGCGCTTGAGCGCGGCGGCCGGCCGGCCCTGATCAAGGCCGCCGGCGCGCAAGGCGCCGCCCTGATCGCGCTGACCCTTCCCGCCGCCACCGGCCTGGCCCTGGTCGCCCGACCCTTGGCCGAGGTGATGGTGGGACCGGCTTTGCGGGCGGGCGCCGCCGCCGTCACCCCGTGGATCGCGGCCAGCGGATTTCTCTGCGGCATGACGGTCTACTATTTCAACGTCGCCTTCACTCTGGGACGGCGAACCTCGTTGATGCTGGTGGCGATGGCCATTCCCGCGATCGCCAACATCGCTCTCAACGTCGCCCTGATCCCGCGTTTCGGCCTGCAAGGGGCGATGTGGGCCGCGACCGGCAGCTACGCCCTGGGGGCGGCGGCGTCGCTGGTGCTCGGGCGCCGCGTCCTGCCCCTGCCGCTACCGGCGCGCGACATCGCCGGCGCCGGTTCGGCGAGCCTGATCATGGCGCTGGTGGTCGCGCGTCTTCCCGCGATCGGCGGCGCGCCCGAACTTCTGCTCAAGGCCGCGGTGGGGGCGGCCGTCTATGGCCTCTTGGCGCTGCTCATGGATATCGGCGGCCTCCGCGGCCGCCTGCCCCATTGGTTCGCGCCGGCCAGGGCGCGGACGGCGACATGACCATGAGTGCGATCACCGACAACGCCGCCTGGGCCGCCGCGCGACCGCTCCTGTCGGTGCTGATCCCGTTCAAGGGCGACGACCCCGTCCGCCTGCTCGCCACCCTCGACGGACCCGGTTCGGCGGTCGAGATCCTGGTGCTCGACGATGGCGGCGGCGACGACGCCCTGGCGGCCCGCGTGGCGGCGATGGTCGGCGGCCTCGCCCGGCCGGCGCGCTTCATCCGCCTGCCGGTGAACCGCGGACGCTCGGCGGCGCGCAATCGGCTGGCGCTCGACGCCCGCGGCCGGCGGATGCTGTTCCTGGACAGCGACATGGCGCCCGATTCGCCCACCTTTCTGGAAACCTGGCTGGCCTTCGCCGATCGCCGCGACCCGGCGGTGGCGTTCGGTGGGTTTTCGCTCGATCGCACGCCGGTTTCGGCCATTCACGCCCTCCACCGGGCGATGGCGCTCAAAAGTGATTGCGCGGGCGCGAAACGACGGCGCCTGACGCCCGAGAAGTCCCTGTTCACATCAAACCTCCTCGTCCGCCGCGACGTCTTTCTCTCCGAGCGCTTCGACGAAGCCTTCGCCGGATGGGGATGGGAGGATGTCGAATGGGCGATGCGGGTCGGCCGCCGGTATCGGATCGAGCACATCGACAACACCGCTTCCCATCTGGGACTCGATAGCGCCGGGACCCTGGCGGCGAAATACGAGCAGTCGGTCGCCAACTTCGCCCGCGTCGCCCGCGCCCACCACGACATCGTTCGCGCCTACCCCAGCTATCGCGCCGCCCGGGCGCTGCGGCGCGCGCCCCTTCGCCGATACTGGCGGCCGATGCTGAAGTCGGCGGCGCTCGCCGAGCAGGCGCCGGTGAGCTGGCGGGCGCTGGCGATGCGGGCCTACCGCGCCGCCCTCTACGCCGATGTCGTCTGAACCCGGCTAGAGCACGATGACACGAGGTGGAACCTTTTCGTGTCTGAATCGTGCTCTAGAATCAAAAGTGTAGAGCTTGATTCAGACGTCGAAACGACGTCATCAAGCTCTAGCGCGCGCCCCTGAGGAATCGCGGCGCGTCGATCTCGGCGCGGTTGAGGAACAGACCCGCGC
>DASRLN010000161.1:0-22277 GCA_035648435.1 Caulobacteraceae bacterium | reverse complement strand
GGCTGGAAGCCCGCGCTCCGATCGGGTGTTCAACGCGGCCTTGCTAGTTCGGCGATGAAGAAGCCGTCCGTGCGGTCGGATCGCGGGGCCAGGCGAATGGCCGCGCCGGACGCCTCGAACCCCGGCGTGCGCTCCAGGAAGGCCGCCACGCGGTCTTCGTTCTCCTCGGCGAAGAGGGAACAGGTGACGTAGACAAGCCGGCCGCCGGGCTTCACGAACGGCGCGGCGGCGGAAAGGACGGCGTCCTGCTCGGCCATGCGCCGGGCCAGCTGGGCCGGGTTGAGCCGCCACTTGGCGTCGGGGTGGCGCCGCCAGGTTCCCGAGCCGGTGCAGGGGGCGTCGATGAAGACCAGGTCCATGCGGCGTTCGAGGCCGGCCAGGGCGCCCTCGTGGATCGGCGAGCGGACCTGAAGGTTGCGCACGCCGGCGCGCTGGGCGCGGCGGACGGTGTCGGTGAGGCGCCTGGCGTCCGAGTCATAGGCCCAGAGCTGGCCGGTATTGGCCATGGCGGCGGCGAGGGCGAGCGTCTTGCCGCCGCCGCCGGCGCAGAAATCGAGCACCTGGGCGCCTTTGATGTCACCGGCCGCCGCGGCGGCGATCTGGGAGCCGAGATCCTGGACCTCGAACCAGCCGCGCTCGAACTCCGGCGCCGCCTCCACCGGCGCGGCGCGCATCTCGGCGGCGGGGGCGTCGATGCGCAGGGCGGTTTCGACGCGGCCGGCGGGCCGGGCGTGGAACGGCTCCAAGGCCTTGAGGACGCGGGCGACGTCGGTCTTGAGGGTGTTGACGCGCAGGTCGATCGGCGCGCGGGCCGCCAGCGCTTCGCCCTCCGCCGCCCGGTCCTCGCCGAACGCGCGGGCCATGTGCGGTTCGAGCCAGTCGGGATAGTCGCCGATCACCGCCGGCGGCGCGTCGGCGAGCGTGCAGGGCGCATTCAGCGAGGCGGTCTCGGCGTCGGTGAGCGCGCCTGGACCATGGCCCTCGGCCGCCGCCGCCGCTATCCGTTCGGTCGTCCAGTCCCAGGCGAAGCGCAGGGCGGCGATGGCCCGCGCGCGGTCGCTCTCCTCGCCCATCCGCCAGGCCAGGGAGCGTCGGCGTCGCAGCACGTCGAGCACCAGTCCGGAGACGAAGGCCCGATCCCTGGCCCCGGCGTAGCGTGCGCTCTCGCCCCAGGCCCTGAGCGCCAAGCGCGCCGGCTTGTGCCGCGCCTCCATATCGCCGAGCACCCCGATCGCCGCCGCCAGCCGCCCGCCGTCACGCATGGGTCAGACCCGTTCGATCCGCGCCCGGACACCGGCCGCCCCGGCGATTCGACGGTCGCGGGTGATGAGGGCGCAGCCCAGCGCTTCGGCCAGAGCAACATAGGCGGCGTCGTATGCGGTCAGATTGTTGCGCAGCTCCCAAACGCGCGTGAGAAGGAATTCGTGAGACCATCGCCGCAATGGGAAATCCGCAAGATCGGTCAGAGCCGCACGACCACGCTCGCCACTGATCTCGCCGCTTGCGTGGTACCGGCCGATCGCCTGCGCCACCTCGACATCAATGAGATGCGGCGCGTGAAACGTCTGGCCGGGCGTGAACATCGACGCCTCGACCGCGGCTGCGGACGGGGAGCGAACCAGCACCTCGACCAGTGCCGAAGCGTCGATGACGATCACCGGCGATCGCGTTCGGCCCGGATCACATCCGCTGGAGACACCGAAGGCGTGACTTTCGAGCGCCGCTCGAGGCGCACGCGCATCTCATCGAGAGTCGGGCGTTCGGCCACCTGGCGGATCTCACCCAGGAGGTAGTCCGAGAGGGACATGCCGGCCAGTGCGGCGCCGGATTTGAGCCGGCGATGCAGAGCATCGGGCACGTTGCGAATCTGGATCATGGTGGGCATGCTGCGAACATGTAAACATCCTAATCACATGTCAATACGGCGGGGCCTCGCAGCTCCTTGGACCGAATAGATTTTCTCGATCCCAAACATACCGATAATCGATTTTACAACAGCGGGAAGTGGGCCTTGTGTGTCACCATCACACGACCAATAGGAGATCAGAGGACAATGGCGGACGATATCGCGGCCACGTGCCCCGTAGCGCACGGACGCGGCGGCAGAGGCAACCGTGACTGGTGGCCGGACAGCCTGCGCCTCGACGGCCTCAACCAGCATTCGCCGCGCTCAAACCCATTGGGCGAGGCGTTCGACTATGCCGCGGAGTTCAAGACCCTCGACCTGAACGCAGTGATCGCCGATCTTCACGCGCTGATGACGGATTCGCAGGACTGGTGGCCGGCCGACTTCGGCCACTACGGCGGCCTGTTCATCCGCCTCGCCTGGCACAGCGCCGGCACTTACCGGACGACGGACGGGCGCGGCGGGGCCGGCGGCGGTCAGCAACGCTTCGCCCCGCTGAACAGCTGGCCGGACAACGCCAACCTCGACAAGGCGCGCCGGCTGCTGTGGCCGATCAAGCAGAAGTACGGCCGGAAGATTTCCTGGGCCGACCTCTATGTCCTGGTCGGCAACGTCGCCCTGGAGTCGATGGGCTTTGCGACCTTCGGCTTCGCCGGCGGGCGACCCGACACCTGGGAGCCGGAAGAACTCTACTGGGGACCCGAGGGCAGCTGGCTGGGCGACGAGCGCTACAGCGGCGAGCGGCAGCTGCACGAGAGGCTGGGCGCGGTGCAGATGGGGCTGATCTACGTCAATCCGGAAGGACCGAATGGCAATCCCGATCCGGTTGCGGCGGCGCGCGACATCCGCGAAACCTTCGCCCGCATGGCGATGGACGACGAGGAAACCGTCGCCCTCATCGCCGGCGGCCACACCTTCGGCAAGACCCATGGCGCCGGCGATCCGTCGTTCGTCGGCCCGGAGCCTGAAGGCGCCGTCATGGAGGATCAGGGCCTCGGCTGGAGAAGCAAACACGGCACGGGGATAGGCGCCGACGCCATCACCGGCGGCCCGGAGGTGATCTGGAGCCAGACGCCGACGAAGTGGAGCAACCACTTCTTCGACAATCTCTTCCAGTTCGAATGGGAGCTGACCAGGAGCCCGGCCGGCGCCCAGCAGTGGCGGGCGAAGGACGCTCCGGCCACCATCCCGGACGCCCACGATGCTGCCAGGAAGCGTGTCCCCGCCATGCTGACCACGGATCTGGCCCTGCGGTTCGACCCGGCCTACGAGCCGATCTCCCGGCGCTTCCATGAGCATCCCGACCAGTTCGCCGACGCCTTCGCCCGCGCCTGGTTCAAGCTCACCCACCGCGACATGGGGCCGATCCAGCGCTACCTCGGCCCGCTCACGCCGAAGGAAACCCTGATCTGGCAGGACCCGATTCCGGCCGTGGACCACCCGCTGATCGACGCGGCGGACATCTCCGGCCTCAAGGAGAAGATCCTCGCCTCGGGGCTCACGGTGGCGCAACTGGTCGGGGCCGCCTGGGCCTCGGCTTCGACGTTCCGCGCCTCGGACAAGCGCGGCGGCGCCAACGGCGCGCGCGTTCGCCTGGCCCCGCAGAAGGACTGGGAGGTCAACAATCCGGCCGATCTGGCCAAGGTGGTGCGGGTCCTGGAAGCCATCCAGAGCGGGTTCAATGGCTCGGTGGCCGGGGGCAGGAAGGTGTCGCTGGCCGACCTGATTGTTCTTGGCGGCGGCGCGGCGATCGAGAAAGCCGCGAAGGACGCGGGAACCAGCGTCGAGGTTCCCTTCACGCCCGGCCGCATGGACGCCTCGCAGGACCAGACCGACGCAGCCTCCTTCGCCCCGCTCGAGCCGGTCTCCGACGGGTTCCGCAACTACCGCCGCGGCGAACAGTTCATGGCCCCCGAGGAAGCCCTGGTCGACCGGGCCCAGTTGCTGAAGCTGAGCGGACCGGAGATGACGGCGCTCATCGGCGGCCTGCGGGTTCTGGGCGCCAACGCCGGAGGATCGGCGCACGGGGTGTTCACCAAGCAGCCCGACAAGCTGACCAACGACTTCTTCGTCAATTTGCTCGACATGCGCACGGAGTGGCGGGCGGCCGGCGACAATCTGTTCGAGGGACGCGATCGCAAGACCGGGGAGGCGAAATGGACCGGCACGCGCGTCGATCTGATCTTCGGCTCGCACTCCGAACTGCGCGCGCTGGCGGAAGCCTACGCCTGTGCGGACGCGAAAGACGCGTTCGTCCGGGACTTCGTGGCCGCCTGGACCAAGGTCATGAACGCCGACCGCTACGACGTGGGGTGACGGCGGGTGGTCACCAAAGACGCGACACGCCGGCCTCGTCGAACCGCGTCTCATTGGAAACGAGGGTCATCCCTTCGAGGAGGGCCTGGGCGATGAGGAGCCGGTCGAAGGGATCCTTGTGATCGATCGGCAGGCGCCCGCCGAGGGCGGCATGGGCGATCGAGATGGAGAGGGGAAAAAATCCCTGGTTCAGGGCCATTTCCTCGAATCGGGCCGCCAGGGCGCCTGCCTGGGGCAGCTTGCCGATGCGGAACTTGGTGCTCACCTCCATCGCCGAGGCGGCGCTGACGAAGACCTGATTGTCCTCCGGCTCGATCGCCGCCCGGGCGACCGCCGAAAGGGCGGCATCGCCATTGAACCACCAGAGCACGGCGTGGGTATCCAGAAGCAGCCTCAATCGGCCCCGCCATCCCACGCGCCGAGTTCGTCGTCCGGCAAGGGCTCGAAGAATGCCTGCGTCAGCGCGAACTGACCCTTGAACGCGCCGAACGCGCGCTTGGGCCTGGCGGCCGCCAAGGGCGTCAGCCTGACCACCGGCGTCGCGCCCCGCGCGATGATCACCTCCTCTCCGCCCACCGCCGAAGCGATCAGCCTGGAGAGCTGGGTCTTGGCTTGGTGGACGGTAAAGATCATCGCCATTAGCTAATTCATTAGCTAGGTCGCGTCAAGGTCTCGGCGGTGCTGGAAACCCTGACGGATGCGATGTCGGCGCCTGGAATCCCAGCACCGTCGCGACCGCGCCGATCTGATGTGGTAGAGGCCGAGCCGTGACGACCTTGCTCGAAAAAGCCGTTGATGAGGCACGGCATCTTCCCACGGAGATGCAGGACGAGATGGCTCGCCTGATGCTCCTGTTCGCCGGGCATGAGCAGCCCGCGATCGAACTGACGCCGCAAGAGGATGAGGCCTTGGCGCGCTCCGACGCCGCCGCCTCCCAGGGCGAGTTCGCCAGCGACGAGGAGGTGCGCGCCGTCTGGGCGAAGCATGGCCTGTGAAGCTCCGCTACACGCGGCGGGCGCTGGACACAATCGTGCTATGATCGCCTGGTGCGCAAGACCGACGCCATAGCCCTGTTGCTGTCCCACGCCGACGAAATCCGGGCGGCGGGCGTGGCGCATGTCTCCCTGTTTGGTTCGATCGCCCGCGACGAGGGCGGACCGGCCAGCGACATCGATCTTGTCGTCGGCGGTCCGCCGGAACGCCCCATGACTTTGTTCAGCATGGCGCGCGCGCAAGCGGTCCTCGAACGGATATTCCGGCGCGAGGTGGACCTGACCTCGCAACAGGGCCTGGATAGCGCCGAGAGGTTGAAGGAGCGGATCGCCCGCGATCTGGTTTCGGTGTTCTAGCGGTGGCGACGAAGAAACCGCCCCTGGCGATCATCGCGGCGGCGCGCCGGCACATGGCGCATGTGGTCGAATGGACCAGGGGCATGGATGCGGCCAGCTACCAAGCCGACGTTCGCACCCGCTACGCTTGCGAGCGGGCGTTCATCGCGATCGGGGAGGCGCTGGCTGACCTGGGAGGCAAGGTGGAACTCACTGCACTGGCGCCGGGCGGACCCTGGGTCGATCCGGTTCGCTTTCGCCATTTCCTCGCCCACGACTACGACGATCAGGCGATTCCCCCGTTGGTCTGGGATACGATCATCCACGACCTGCCCGAACTCGACGCGGCGCTCGCCGGGCTGGAAGTCGTTCTGGGGAGGAAGGGTGCGAGCCGACCGGATGGGAAATCGATATGCTGTCGCCCTGTCCTGTTTCAGCAATTTTCCCACTCGGTTGAGCCGATCGGGGGGCGCTTAGACTGTATCCAGGCCGCCCATGCGCTCGAAGGTGTGGCCTGCCCCCCTCGAACAACCCACCGTGCGAGAAGGCCATGCAGCCTAGACGCCTCACCAAGAGTGTCGCCAGGCATGCTGGGAGCATCGAAGGTGACCTCCATGATGAGGTCCCCTTTCTTCGCACCGATGCTGGAATGGTCAGAGCTGGCTGGTTCCACCCACGACAGGGGCCAGTTGATGCGAAGCTGACAGGCTCGCATCCGCTCCAATGCGCTCGATCCCGCAAGAGTTCGGATTGCGCCGAGAGCGCCTTCAATATTGTGCCGGCCTCCAGCTGCCGCGCACGGCTCGGTTGGGAATACGCACGCAACAAAGGCCGCCGTTGTCAAAATTTCGATTGGTCGCATGCCTTCCCAACACCTCCGAGACCGCCACGTGACAGCCAGCCGCCTGTTTCCCTTCACTCAACTTCGCTCAGGCAGCAACAATCTCCGTCTGATCTGCCCACCCCTTACACCACGCTGGGATAGTTCGGCGCCTCGCGGGTGATCATGACGTCGTGGACGTGGCTTTCGCGGTGGCCGGCGCCGGTGATGCGGACGAAGCGGGCGCGTTGCTGGAAGGTTTCGATGTCGGCGGCGCCGAGATAGCCCATGGCGGCGCGAAGGCCGCCGACCAGCTGATGGATGACCGGGGCGATCGGACCCTTGTAGGGGGTCTGGCCCTCGATGCCTTCGGGGACCAGCTTCAAGGCGTCCTCGACATCCTTCTGGAAGTAGCGGTCGGCCGATCCCCGGGCCATGGCGCCCAGCGAGCCCATGCCGCGGTAGGATTTGTAGGACCGGCCCTGGTAGAGGAAGACCTCGCCCGGAGCCTCGTCGGCGCCGGCGAACATCGAGCCGATCATGGCGCTGGCGGCGCCGACGGCGATGGCCTTGGCGAGGTCACCGGAAAACCGCACGCCGCCGTCGGCGATCACCGGCACGCCGGCCGGAGCGGCGGCGCGCACCGCCTCGGCGATGGCGGTGAACTGCGGCACGCCGACGCCGGCGACGATGCGGGTGGTGCAGATCGAGCCCGGGCCGATGCCGACCTTGATGGCGTCGGCGCCGGCGTCGATCAGGGCGCGGGCGCCCTCGTAGGTGGCGACATTGCCGGCGACGATCTGCACCCGGTTGGTCTCCCGCGAAAGGCGGCGGACGGCGTCGCCGACCTGTTTCGAATGGCCATGGGCGGTGTCGATGACCACCACGTCGACGCCGGCGTCGATCAGGGCGAGCGAACGCTCGAAGCCGACGTCGCCGACCGTCGAGGCGGCGCCGACCAGGAGGCGCCCGCGGGAATCCTTGGCCGCGTTGGGGTGGGCCTCGGCCTTTTCCATGTCCTTGACGGTGATCAGGCCGACGGCGCGGTAGTCATCATCGACGACGATCAGGCGCTCGATCTTGTGCCGGCGCAGCAGGGCCTGGGCCTCGTCCTGGCTGACGCCCTCGCGGACAGTGATCAGGCCCTCATGGGTCATCAGGGCCGAAGCCGGGGTGTCGCCGGAGCGCTCGAAACGCATGTCACGGTTGGTGAGGATGCCGACCAGCTTGCCGGAGCCCGGTTCGACGACCGGGAAGCCGGAGATCCGCCGCCGCGCCTTGATCTGGCGGATCTCCTCGAGGCGGGTGTCGGGATGGATGGTCAGGGGGTTGATGACCATGCCGCTTTCATAGCGCTTGACCTCCCGGACCTGGTCGGCCTGCTCCTCGGGCGAGAGGTTGCGATGGAGGATGCCGAGGCCGCCGGCCTGGGCCATGGCGATGGCAAGGCGGCTCTCGGTGACCGTATCCATGGCCGCCGAGACCAGCGGGATGCCGAGCCTGATCTCGCGAGTGAACCTGGTCGCGGTGTCGGCCTGGGTCGGCATGACCTCGGACGCGGCCGGTTCGAGCAAAACATCGTCGAAGGTGAGCCCTTCGCGAATCTCCATGAGACTCTCCGTTTTGCGGGCCGGATATAGCCACGGCCGGCGGCCGGGGGAAGGGGCAAGCGCTTCCCAGGCGCGGGACTGTGCTGCTAGCATCCACGGCGCACCGGGACGCGGGCGCTGGGACCCAAGAACCGGGGCGGGGGCGAGAGGTTGGCGATGGCCGCGATCCACCCGCCAGCACGCCCGGTCCCACCGCGAGCCCGGATCGCTTTTCGGGTGGGCGTGGTGGGTCATCGGCCCGACCGGCTTCCGGGGGACCAGGCCGGGCTCGACGCCGTGCGCGAGCGGATCGGGGAGGTGCTGTCGGCCGTGGCGCGGAGCGTCGAGGCGTTTCAGGCCGGCGACGCCGACGCGGCCTTCTACAGCGATGAAGCGCCCATGCTCACGGCCAATTCGCCCCTGGCCGAGGGCGCCGATCGTCTGTTCGCCGAGGAGGCCCTGCGCCTGGGCTATGATCTCTATTGTGTCATGCCTTTCGCGCAGGCGGACTTCGAGGCCGACTTCCGCTCGCCCGAGGCCTTGGAGATCGATTCCCTGGGCCGCTTTCGTGACCTGCTGAAGCGCGCCGGTGACGGGCTCCGAATTCTCGAACTGGACGGTGATCGGACGCGCCGTTCCGAGGCCTATCAGGCGGCGGGTCGCATCGTCCTCAATCAGTCGGACCTCCTGATCGTGGTCTGGGACGGCGGCGCCGCGAAGGGTGTCGGGGGCACCCTCGACACGCTCCGCGAGGCGATCGCCTTCGAAGTGCCGGCCCTGTGGATCGACTCGAGGCCGCCGTTCGGCTGGAAGCTTCTGCGCAGCCAGGGCGACCTCGACCGCCTGGGTCTGGCGGACGACGAACACGGGGTTTCGGCGGCGACCGACCCGATGGAGGACCGCAACGCCTTGAATGCAGCGGTGTTCGCCGTGGTGGAGGAGGAACTGACGGTTCCTCGGGGCGATGGCGCGGCCCTGATTCGATCGACCCTCGCCGCCTATCTGCGCGAGACCAGGCCCCGCTACAATCCGGCCTTCGCCTGGAAACTGTTCAGAGATTTGCTCGGCGACGGAGTCCTTCGGCCGCCGCCGCTGCGCGTGCGGGACTACGTCGAGCAGATCAAGGCCGATTGGCCGATCCAGGAGGACGCCGCCGAGTTCGGTGCGTCACTGACCGGAAACTCGGTTTCCTGGATCAACGGAGCCCTGCGGTCCCACTACGCCTGGTCGGACAAGCTCG
This sequence comes from Caulobacteraceae bacterium, assembly GCA_035648435.1. Lineage (GTDB taxonomy): Bacteria > Pseudomonadota > Alphaproteobacteria > Caulobacterales > Caulobacteraceae > Acaudatibacter. Next base: position 13,078 of record DASRLN010000161.1, on the reverse strand, counting down.
CCGACCGTTACGCCGACGCCCACCGCAGCGGCTTCCTGTGGTCGTCGCTGCTGGCGGTCACGGCGGTGTTCGTCGCCCTGCTGCCGATGGCCGCGGGCTGGCGCTCGGGGCATGGCGCCGCGCTCGCCACCGCCATCGTCGAGGCGCTGGTCCTGGTGTTGATGGTCGGCCTGCCGCTGCTGGCGCGGCGCCGGCGCTGGCACCAACGGTGGATGGAGTACCGGGTGCAGGCCGAGATGATCCGAGAACTGCGCATCCTCGCGCCGCTCGGCGGCGGAAGACCCCTGCCGCGCACGCCGGCGCATCTGGCCAACTACGGCGATCCAACCCAGAGCTGGATGTATTGGCAGATGAGGGCCGTCGGCCGCGTCGCCGGCGCGCCCAACGCCCGGATCGATGACGCCTATCTCGACGAACAGGCGGGCTATCTGCTCGACTTCCTGGGGTCCGACGGCGAGGGCGGCGACCCGCCGCGCGGTCAGATCGGCTTCCATCGCCTCAACTGCGAGCGCCTGGAACGGATTCACCGGCGGCTTCACCAGTCCACCCTCGGCCTGTTCTGTTTGAGCATCGTCGGCGTGCTGCTCAACTGGTTTCTGACCGCGGCGATGGGTCCCGCCGAGCCTGGCTGGATCAGTCGCTGGCTGATCCTGATTTCCGCCGTATTTCCCGCCCTTGGCGCCGCTCTGGCCTCGATCGACAACCAGGGTGAGTTCGCCCGCCTGCAGCGACGCTCCCGCGCCATGGCCGAACGCTTCGCCGACGTCGCCGCGCAGATCCCCGCCTTGCGAAATTCCGCCGCCCTCTCCCTCGCCGCCCTGACCGATCTGGCCAGTCGCACCGCCGGCATGATGATCGACGAGAACGTCGATTGGCGGATCGTGGTGCTGGACCTGCCTCACGCGGCCGGATGACGGGAGAGGCGGCGCGGCCCTGGCGAGGCGGCGACGGCCGGACTAACCAACCAGGTTGACGGCGGGATCGGCTTTGCGGGGGCGGAAATGGCGGGCGGGATGACGGCGTCGCAGGCCCTGCTCCTCTCGATGGCCAGCATCCCCGACCGCGCCAAGGCGGCGGTCGATGTGCAGCAGGTGATCGACGGGGCGGCGGGACGACTGAACTCGGCCGACCCGGTGGTGACCATACTGACCCTCCTGGACTCCGGGGCTTCGGCCTGGTGGACGCCGCCGCCCGCCTCGCTGGTCTTCCCCCGGGACCACGGACTCCACCTCGGATGCGCGCCCGAGTGGTACTGGCTCTTTTGCAACCTCGAGGTGGCCGGCTCGAAGGGCGCGCGGAAGATCGGGGTGGTGGCGTGCCTGGAGCGCTATCGGGCGGTCGCGCCGGCCGTCCAGGCGCAAGCCGGTTGGAGCGACGAGGCGGCTCAACTGGTCACCAGCCACGCCGCCGTGATCCTCGCCGGTCCGCAAGGGCGCCGGATTGTCACCCGCCGCCCGAACGTCGTCTGGCCGCCGCTCGGCGGCGAAACGGTGATGACGGCCGACCCCTTCGTCTTCGCCTGCGGTCCCGACAGCCTGACCGGCCCCGTGGACATTCTGCCGCTCCGGCTTTCGGTGGACGACCGTGTGGACGGAGGCGAGGACCTGATCCTCGACCTCACGCTTTCCACCGACATGCCGGCCGGCAAAGCGTTCTTCCGACAGGGCGACGACGGCGTCACCCCGCCGCCGCGGGCGGGTATCTACTACAGTTGGCCGCAGCTGCGCGTGGCCGGCACGGTGACCGCGGCGGGCGAGACCCACGCGGTTTCGGGCACGGGCTGGATCGACCACCAGATGATGGGCCCGACGATTCCGGACTTCGGACCGGTCACCGCGCCGCCGCCGGTCTGGACACCGGCGCCGGGAATCGCCGGCTGGTCGCTGTGCGATCTCAACTTCGACAATGGCGAGGCGCTGGTCGCGGTGGGTTTCCAGGCCGGCCCCATGCTGCCCCAGTTGCCGGCCCCCTATGGCTTCCACCTGCGCCGGGAGGGCGAGAAGTGGAAGAAGACGCCGGTCAGCGGCGTGATCGCCATGGACCGCTTCCTGCCGCTGGCGGCGAATGTCATGCTGCCGGTCGCGTGGAACTGCGCGGTCGCCTCGGCGCCCGCCGCGGGGGTGGCAATCGAAGTCGATGCCGCGCCCTGGTACGTCGATGGCAGCTTCCTGGCCTACAACCAGAGCATCATGGCCGAGACCCCGGTCGATGTGGTGCTCAGCCCCGCCGCGTCGTCCGGGTCCGCCGGACCGCCGGTCAGCTTTCTCGGCCGCGGATACTGCGAGAGCGTCGGCTACGAGCCACCCGCCGCCTACATGGCCCGAGCCCTGGCCTATCTCGCCGCCTCGGGACGTGGTTAGAGACGTTCGAGACCGGACTTTCAGCGCCCATGCCAGTCAGCGACGTGTTCATTTCCTACGCGCGATCGACGACGGCGCAGGCCGAGCGCGCCCACGCCGCCCTGGGCGCCCTGGGCTACGCGGTGTGGCGCGACAACGATCTGGCCGCGCACCAGGCCTACGGCGAGGTGATCGAAGCGCAGGTGCGCGGCGCCCGGGTGGTCCTCGCCCTGTGGTCCAGCGAAGCGGTCAAGTCGCACTGGGTGCGTTCCGAGGCGAACGTGGCGCGCGAAGCGGGCAAGCTCGTGCAGGTCCGCGTCGATGGCGCCTCGCCGCCGATGCCGTTCGACCAGATCCACTGCGCCGACCTCAGTGGGTGGCAGGGCGAGGCGGCGGCTCCGGAGTGGGCGCGCGTCGTGGCCAGCATCGCCGAGATCGCCGGGGCGCCGAAGTCTCCTTCGCGCGCCGAGGCGCCGGCGCGGGCGAACGCTCCGCTGCTTGCCGTCCTGGCCTTCGACAATCTCTCCGGCGACGCCGATTTCCGCTACTTCTCCGACGGCATCTCGGAGGAGATTCTGCACACCGTCGCCAAGACCACCGATCTGCGGGTGGTCGGCCGCTCGTCGAGCTTTCAGCTGCGCGGCGCGGACAAGGCGGCGCGGCGGGTGGCGAGCGAACTGGGCGCCACCCACGTCCTCGACGGCTCGGTCCGGCGCAGCGGCGAGCGGGTGCGGATCACCACCCAGCTGGTCGACTGCGCCACCCAGACGCCGCTGTGGAGCGACCGCTTCGACCGCTCGCTGGCCGACGTCTTCGCCCTTCAGGACGAGATCGCGCAAGCCGTCGCCGAAGCGCTGAAAGCGGCGTTCGCGCCCTCGCCCAACCTCGGGCCGGTCGATCCCGAGGCCTTCGACCTCTATCTGCGGGCGCGCGACCAGGGCGGCGCCGATCGCGCCGGCTTCGACATCGATCTTCTGGAGAAGGCGGTGGCCAAGGCGCCGGCGTTCGCCCAGGCCTGGGCGCTGCTGGCTTTCGCCCGGGCCATCGTGCTTCTGTGGCTCGATCGCAGCCCCGACCAGTCGGCGGCGCGCGACAAGGTCCGCGACGCCGCCGACAAGGCCCTGGCCCTCGACCCGGCGGCCGGGGTCGCCTTCCTGGCGCGGGACATGGTCGAGCCGCTCTGCGGTCATTACGCGTATCGCCTGACAATCGTCGACAAGGCCCTGCAGGCGGCGCCGCACGACCCGCTGGTGCTGCTTCACGCCGGAGGCATTCAAGACATACTCGGTCACCAACGCCTGGCTTTCGGCTATGTGTCGCGCGCCTACGAACTCGATCCACGATATGCCGCCTTCTACTATCCGACCCTGCTGGACGGCATCGGCCTGAGGGCCGACGCCGTCGCGGCCATCGAACGCGACATGGCGCGCTGGCCGGACGCCTTCGTACTGCCGATGGTGGCCACCCGCCTGGCCTACGAGAGCGGCGACTGGGCGCGGTACGAGGCCATCGTGTCGCAATGGCGCGAGGTGTGGCCGCTCGTCCCGCTGACCGCCCAGATGATCGCCATCGCCGAGCAGATGCGCAATTGGACACCGGCGACCGGCGAGGCGTTCCTCACCGATCTGCGCCGGGATCTGGCCGAGACCGGCTCGGTTCCGATCAGCTGGCTGGGATTTCCCGTCAGCCAGGGCCTCGGCGACGAGATCTTCGATATCCTCGACCAAGCGTCGTTCGAGCATCTCCACCAGCCGGGCGGCCGGCTGTTTCCGGCCGAGGTGTCGCTCAACATCATCTTCTCGCCTTCCTACGCGCCTGTTCGCCAGGATCGCCGTTTCGTGCGGCTGTGCGCCAAGCTCGGCCTGTGCGACTACTGGCTGGCGTCGGGCCACTGGCCGGACTGCGCCGAGACCCTCGCGCCGTTCTACGATTTCGAGGCCGAGGCCCGGCGGCTGGCGAGCGGCGCCGCCTGACGCCGCGCGGAGGGGATCGCGATGACAGGAACGATGACCCCCGCGCAGGCGCTCAGCGCCCAACTGGCGGCGATACCGTCCTACCTGAGGCCGAACGACGAGGCCTGGATGACGATGCTGGAAGCGGCCGGCGACATCAGCTCGGCGGCGCAAGCGGCGGTCATCTACCAGATGGAGGGACTGGCCGCGGACTGGGGCGTCGATGCGCCGCCGACCAGCCTGCGCTTTCCACAGGACCACCGGCTGCACCTGGGCTCCGGCGACGAGTGGTATTGGCTCAGCTGCCATCTGCGGGCGACCGGCCCGGGGGGGCCGGCGCGGATCGCCGTCCTGCTGTCGATGGAGCGCGTCCGCGTGCTGGCCAACGCCGTGCAGAAGGAGGCCGGTTGGAGCGACGAGGCGGCCCAGGTCGTCTGGTGCGCCGTCACCGCGGTCGTTTCAAGTCCTTCCGGCAGCACGATCACCCGCCGCAACCCCAACGTCCAGTGGGCGCCTCTGGGCGGCATCGTCGAGTTCCCGGGCGATCAGTTCGTCTATCGCTGCGGCGCCGACGTGCTGACCGGCAGCGGCGATGTGCTGCCGCTGACGATCAGCGTCGATGACGGGGAGAACATTTCGCTGACGCTGACGGGGATCTCACAACTGCCGCCGCCCACCGCCTTCTTCCTGCAGGGCATGGGCGGGGTCACGCCGTTCCTGCCCGGCATCTACTACAGCTGGCCGCAGCTGATCGTCTCCGGCCCGGTCACCATCGACGGCGTCACCTATCAGACAGAGGGACGCGGCTGGCTTGACCACCAGCTGATGATGCAGACGGTCCCGACGCAGGCGCCGCCGGCGCCGCCGCCCGGCTTCTCGGGCTGGTCATGGTGCCAGTTCAACTTCGACGACGATCGCGCCTTCTGCGCGGCGGCCTTCCACAACGGACCGATGAGCGCCCGCAGCCTCGTTCCCTACGGCTATCACCTGCGCCGCCAGGGCGATCACTGGGACGCCGAGGCCGTCGTCGGCAATCTGCGGATGGATCGCTTCGTGACCGGCCTGCACGGCGTCATCCAGCCCACGGAGTGGACATACACGGCGACCAACATGCCCATGGCGCCGGCCTTCTCGCCCCTGGACCTGATGATCACCACCGCGCCGTGGCATCTGGACTGCACCTTCGAGACCGGCGATCTGGCGGTTCCCAGCGAAGTCCCGGTGAGCGCCGCCCTGACCGATCGCGCCCTGACGCCAGGCGGTGCGCCGGCCGGCCGGGCGATCACCGGCGAGGGCTATTGCGAGTCCGTGGGTTTCGAGGATCGCGGGCGCTACATGGAACGGGCGGCGGCCTTCCTTCGCGGCGGCGTCAGGACGCCCCGAGGCGCCTGAAGCCGCGGGCGAGCAGATACAGTTCGGAACTTTCCGCGCGGCTGGCTCTGGGCTTGACGTGGCGGACCTCTGTGAAGTCGCGCTTCAGCGCCGCGAGCAGGGCGGCGGTCTCACCGCCCTGAAAAGCCTTGGTGACGAACGCGCCGCCTGGCCGCAGGTTTGCGACGGCGAACTCCGCCGCCGCCTCGATCAGGCCGACGATCCGCAGGTGGTCGGTCTGGCGGTGGCCGGTGGTGTTGGGGGCCATGTCCGAGAGGATCAGGTCCGGCGCCCCGCCGATGAGGGCGATGAGCTGGCCGCCGACCTCGGGGTCGGTGAAGTCGGCCTCCAGGATCCGCGCCGGCGGCAGCGGATCTACCGGCAGCAGATCGACGCCGACGATCGTTCCGGCCCCGCGCTCCACGGCGATCTGCAGCCAGCCGCCCGGCGCGCATCCCAGGTCGATGACCCGGGCGCCCCGCCTGATCAACCCGAACCGCTGATCGATCTCGGCCAGCTTGAACGCGGCGCGCGAGCGATAGCCCCTGGCCTTGGCCTCGACCACGAAGGGATCGTTGATCTGGCGTTCGAGCCAGGCCTGCGAGGACGGCGTGCGTTCCTTGGCGGTCTTCAGGCGCTTGGGGCCGGCGCGGCCGGCGTCGGTCCCGCCGGTCGGGCGGTGGACCATGCGTTTGCGCGGCGGCTGGTTCACGCCGGGTCCGCCGCCCGCCCTCCCCTTCGCCGTCTGGACCGGCCGCGCCGCCGCTCGGACATCAGCGACAGAAGAAGTCCCTCGCGCAGGCCGCGATCGGCGACGCGGACGCGTTCGCAGGGCCAGAGTTCCTGCACCGCCTGGAGGATCGCGGCCCCGGCCAGCACCAGGTCGGCTCGGTCGGAGCCAATGCACGGCTGGCGACCGCGCTCCACCTGGCTGAGGCCGATGAGCCGGCCGGCGGCGGCCTCGCATTCGCCTCGCGTCATCCACAGGCCATCGACCTGGTTGCGGTCGTAGCGCGGCAAGCCAAGGTGCAGGCCAGCGAGGCTGGTGATGGCGCCGGAGGTTCCCACCAGGTGGGCGCGGCCGGTCGTGAACGCCTCGCGCAGGCAATCGGCGTCGCGAAAGGGGGCGATATGGGACTTCATCGCCTCGACCATCGACCGGAACCAGGCCGCGTCCGGCGGATCCGCCTCCGGGAAGCGCTCGGCCAGGGTCACGACACCGACCGGAACCGAAATCCAGGCCCTGATCGGCAAGCGCCAATGGGCCAGGCGCCGGGGCTCGACGTCCAGTCCCGGCGCCGCCAGATCGATCCAGGAAAGCTCCGTCGATCCGCCGCCGACGTCGAGGACCAGGGCGGCGTCGGCCTCGCGATCCAACAGGGATAGACAGCCGGCCACCGACAGCCGCGCTTCCTCCCGGGGGCTGATGATGCTGAGGCGAAGGCCGGTGCGGGCGGCGACTTCCTCGACGAATTGGGCGCCGTTGGCGGCCGAACGGCAGGCCTGGGTGGCGACCGCCCGCACCCGTTGGGCGCCGCGGCGGCCGATCTTGTCGGCGCACACGCTCAGGGCGTGGATCGCCCGTTCCATGGCCCCGTCGGAAAGGCGCCCGGTCCGCGAAAGCCCCTCGCCCAGACGCACGATGCGCGAATAGGCGTCGATGATGCGAAAGCCCCGCGCCGTCGGCGTGGCGATCAGCAGGCGGCAGTTGTTGGTGCCCAGATCGAGGGCCGCGAAGGTTCGGCTATCGCCCGTCGCGCTCTGCCGGGGGCGCGGTCGCTCGGCGACCGCGTTGGGCGCCTGTCCCATGTTCACACCCTGACATGCGGTGAGGGATTGGCCCGCGGGCGCCGTCCCGTTTGGCGATGAGCTTAGCAAGCGGAAGCCCGGCAAGGAAGGCGAGGCCTTGATACGGACGACGAACGCTCTACGTTCAGACCCCATTCAGGGGCGGGAAACTAGATTTTGGAGACCATGCACTCACGGCTCGCCAAGTTCGCCATCGGCCAGGTGGTCAAGCATCGGGTGTTCCCGTTCCGAGGCGTGATTTTCGACGTCGATCCGGTTTTCGCCAACAGCGAGGAATGGTGGATGTCGATTCCCGAGGCGGTGCGGCCGCGCAAGGACCAGCCGTTCTATCACCTGCTGGCCGAGAACGATCAGTCGAGCTACGTCGCCTATGTCTCCGAACAGAACCTGCTGCCGGACGAGAGCGGGGAGCCGGTGGGCCATCCGCATACGGCGCTGATCTTCGACGAATTCAAGCCCGGTCGCTATCATCTGCGGCCCCGGATCACCCACTAGATGTCCACGGACGTGGCCGGGAAGACCCATGAGCGTCTCATCATCCAAACCCTCTGAACCTCCTTCCGGCGCAAGGCCCGACTGGACCATCGATCAGGGATGGTCGGCCTACACGCCGGACGAGCACGCGGTATGGATGACGCTCTATGAGCGCCAGAGCGCGCTGCTCTCCGGCCGGGCCTGCGATGCTTTCCTCAATGGGCTGGACGCCCTCGACCTCCACCGGGGCGGCATTCCGGACTTCGAGCGGATCAACGAGGAACTCAGCCGGCTCACCGGCTGGAGCGTGGTGGCCGTGCCGGGACTGGTTCCGGACGAGGTGTTCTTCGAGCACCTGGCCAATCGGCGGTTCCCGGCCGGCCGGTTCATCCGCCGCGCCGATCAGCTCGACTATCTGGAGGAGCCGGACGTCTTCCATGATGTCTTCGGCCATGTGCCGATGCTCACCGACCCGGTGTTCGCCGACTACATGCGGGCCTACGGCCAGGGCGGCCTGCGGGCCCTGGGCCTGAACCGGCTTCACAACCTGGCCCGGCTCTATTGGTACACGGTCGAGTTCGGCCTGATCGACACCGAGGCGGGCCTGCGGCTTTATGGCGCGGGAATCGTCTCGTCCAGGGCGGAGTCGATCTTCGCCCTCGAGGACGCTTCGCCCAACCGCCTCGGCTTCGACCTCGAGCGGGTGATGCGCACCCCCTATCGGATCGACGACTTTCAGCAGATCTATTTCGTCGTCCCGTCCCTGGACGCCCTGCTGGCGGCGACCTTGAGCGACTTCGGACCGATCTACGGCCGGCTGGCGGCGGCCAGCGATGTGGCGATCGAAACCGTGCTGGCGACCGACGAAGTGATCACCCGGGGGACGCAGGCCTACGCCCGCGCGCGGGCCATGGCCGCTCAGTAGTCTTTCCGCCAGCGCACCTCGAGACTGTTCTCCCCCTGGCTGGTTCCCAGTTTCGAGACCACCGAGAGGTGCTTGCGCGCCCGCCATTCGAGCTGGGCGGCAGCGCCTTCGCGACCGCCGCCGGAAACCTCCAGATAGAGGTTCTCGCGCAGATACTTGCCGCCGGCGATGGTGGTCCCGGTGGCCGCCGTCCCGGCGAAGGCCAGGCGGTCGAGGTGGGCGAAGTTGCGCAGGCCGCCCATGAGGTCGAAACCCCCGCCGCCGGCCATGGCCGCCAGAGCCGAGGCCAGTTGAGCGGCCTCGCCCCCCGACAGTCCCGAGGCGGAGGCCCCGAACAGGACCTGGGAGAGAACCTCGTCGGTGGGCAGCACCGGCGTCGAGCTGAGGGTGATCCTCGGCCTGGCCGCCGTGCCCTGGATGCGGATCACGGCGGTGATGGTGGGATCCTCCCGCGTCGCGGTGAGATCCAGGCGGATCGCCTCGGCCGTCGATCCGAGGGTGACGACGCCGTGGTCATCGACGGTGAAGCGCTTTCCGGCGAAGTCGTAGTCGCCACGCACCACGCGCGCGGCCCCGGTCAGAACCGGCGCGGCGGTGGTGCCGCCGACGTGGGCGTCGAGGGACAATTCGAGATTCAGCCCCCGCCCCTTGAGGAAGATGCGGCCCGGTGATCGAAAGCCGATGTCGAGGGCCACGGGCGCGGCGGCGCCGGCGCCGGGCGCGAACCTTTCGTCCAGCTCCAGGGGGCGGTGGATCTCGACCACGTCCATGGGAGCGACGCCGGAGGGAATGGGTGGATTGGCGGCGATCTGGGCCTGGTCGATGGTCAGCGCGCCGGTCAGCTTCACCCGCCCGTCGGCGCCGCGGCTGACGCTCGCCTGGCCGGTGGCGGCGGCCTGGGCGGTGTCATTGTCGATCAGGCGAAAGCGGGTGAGGTCGAGGCGGAAGTCGGAGACGCCCTGGCGCAGGAGACTGATCCGGCCGGCGCCGGCGATCCGGCCGCCGACGCCGTCGTTCCCGGGTATCTTGGCGACATCCACGGCGTTGTCGGCGAGGGTCGCGTCGAGGGTCACCCCCGAGAGCTTCAGACCGGTGGCGGCGTCGTGGAACCGCCCGTCGGAGAGCGTGGCGGTCCCCAGGGCGCGCGGATCGGCGAGGGTGCCCCCGAGGGTTCCGCTGGCGGCCAGCCGGCCGGCCAGGGAGCGGTCGCCGCCCATCAGCAGATCCCAGATCGGCCCGACTTCACCGTCGATGGAAAAAGCCCCGCGCATCGGCCGGCGGCGATCGACGGCGATGCGGAAGGGCGCCGCCGACGCCTCGGCCGGCAGGGTGAGATCGGCGCGGGCCGCGAGGCCCTGGCCGTTGGCGAGCGAGGCGTCGAGGCGGATCGCGCCGCCCGCCAGGTGGGCCCTGATCACTCCGTCAACGGGCGGGCGGCCCTTGAGGTCGCGACCGCCGGCGCCGATGAGCTTCGCCTGGAACTCTCCGGAGAGACTCGGACCCCGTCCCGCCAGGGTCAGGTCGGCGTCGAAACGGCCGGTGAAATCCTGGTTGAGAAGTCCCAGATCGACCGCCGCCAGGGTCGCCTTGGCGCTGAAGGCGCCGGCCGTCGATGCGACGTCGAGGTCGGCGCGACCGCCGCCAACGGCCAGGGCAAGGCGCGCGCCGGAGACCTTGCCGCCGAATCGGAACAGCGCTGGAGACAGGGTGCGGAACTCGGCCCGCCGCAGCCGGCCGCCGCCGGAAAACGTCAGGCCGCCGCCCTCCGGCGAGGCGTCGAGGACGCCGTCGCCGGCGATCTTCCACGGGCCGCCGGTCGTCAGCCCCTCGCCGTCCGCCCGATAGGGAAGATGAGCCAGGGGGCCGTCGGCGGTGATCTTCATCGACTTGATCGCCACGCCGCCGCCGGTGGGCACGGCGCCCTCGACGTCCAGGACGAGGTCGCCGCGCGCCCCGCCCGGCGCATCGACGATCCGGACCCGCCCGCTCGCCCGGCCTTCGGAGATCACCGCGCCCGGCGCCGCGGCGAGCGTCAGGTCGGCGCTGGACGGCGCCCCCCGGCGCAGGGCCAGGGCGCCGGCTGCGGACACTCCGCCGGCCTCCACCGCGATCTCGGAAAGGTCGAGCCCGGCCGGCGCGAACCGGAAGGCGGCGGCGGCCTTGGCTGGCCCGTAGGGGCTGTCGGCCGCCACCGCCAGATGGCCGTCGGCGCCGCCCGGCTGGCCGGCGGCCACGCTCAGGGTCACGTGGGCGGCGCGCAGGGGGACGTAGGGCAGGTCGATGGCGGCGAAATCGGCCATCAGGTCGGCGCGGGGGGCGGCGAGCGTGCCGGTGAGCGCCCCTCCCCCCTTGGCCGCGCCGGCGATCTCCAGGGGGCCGATCTCGAAGGGACCGGCGGCCCGCCAGTCCAGGGCGAGCTTCAGGCCCCCATCGGCGCCGATCAGGCCGGCCGATCCCAGGGTCCCCGCCGCCCCGGTCAGGGTCGATCGGGCGACCGCGATCGTCCCGTCCCGCCAGTCGCCCTGGGCCGCCAGCCGCGGGTTGGCGCCCAGCAGGCGGTCGAGTTCGGCCATCCCGGAGGTGAAGCGCTGGCCGCGTGCGTCGAAGCCGATCGACCACGGCTCGCCAGGCGCGCCCTGGGACGCGCTCCACGCGGCCCGCACGACGCCGGCCGCGCCCGGCCGGGCGGCGGCGAGGTTGCTGACCGTGGCGTCGCCCTTGAACGACAGTCCGCCGAGAAGTCCCCGGGTCCCCGAGGCGACGACCGCGAGCCCGGGTCCGGCGACGGCCAGCCGCCGCATGAGCAGGCGGCCGTCGGCGAAGCGGGTGAGCTCCGCCGAGCCGCTCGGCCGGCCGCCGAGCAGGGCGGCCAGGAGGCCCCGGCCGGCGCCGCCGGAGCCGTTGGCGGCGGCCTTGATGGAAAGCTCGCGGCGGTTCATTTCCAGACGCACGGGACCGGCGAGCCGGGCCAGGGAATAGGCGCCGACGCTCGGCCGGTCGAGGCTGGCGTTTCCAGCCAGCACCCAATGCCCGGCGTCGCCGCCGAGCCCGCCGACGATGCGCGCCGAACCGGCCCTGGGCCAGGCCAGGACGCGGCCGGTGTCGATGATCCGCAGATCGAGGGCGACGCCTTTCGGGCCGGCCGACCGGCGACCGATGTCGGCCTCGCCGCGCGCGGTCAGGGCGGCGTTCTGGCTCGCGGCGTTCACGGCCAGGGCGTAGAAGCCGTCGGCGGCGCGGGTTCCGGCGAGATGGAAGCGGACGTCGGGGCCGAGCATCCTCCGCCAAGGCGACAGCAGCGAAGAGGCGGCGAGAACCAGATGGGCGTCAGCCGACCCTCCGGCCTTGTTCCACGCCCCCGCTCCCTGGATGGGAATGAGGCCGCCGATGCGCGAATCGAGGGTGAAGCGGCCGGCGGCCATCGAGCCGGCGGCATTGGCGGTGAGGCTGAACGGCCGGTCGGCGGCGAGGCCCAGGGCGCCGGCGAGCGCCCCGCCGCTGGCCTCGCGGGCGTCGGCGGCGAGGGTGAAGGCCTTGCTCCGGCCGACGTCGAAGCGGACGTGGAGATGGTCTCCGGGATGGAGGACGCTCTCCGCCGTCCCCTGCCCCAGAGCGCCGCCGAAACGCTCGACGCTGAAGGCGGTGCGGATGTCATAGACACCGCGGCGGAGCGAGAAGGCGGGCAGCATCTCTACCCGCGCCCGGGCGTCGTCGATCTGGATCGAGACCGGCATGGGGGTGGGCTTTTCCGCCGGCCCGAGGATCGGGCGGCGGATCACGGTCACCGTCCGCGCGGAGAGGAAATCCATGTGCAGGCGGCGGCCGAGAAGCTCGCTCCAATGCCACCTGACCGCCAGGCCCCGGGCATCGAGCCAGATTCCCCGCTGATCGGCGATGCTCAGCCGCGAGACGGTGAAGCTGCGCCAGATGTCGCCCCGCACGCCCTCGATGCGCAGCCGGCCGAAGCGGCCGACCTTCAGCCCGGTGAGCCGGGCCTCGATCATCATCCGCCCGACGCTGGTCAGCGGTCCGTACCGCGCCACGCCGATCAGACCGCCGACGATGACGACGACGCCCACCGAGACGATGATCAGCCACGCAGGCCCGGAGGGACGGCGGCGCGGGACGGGTTTTTCGGCGCTCATCCCGCAGTCCTTCTCCCCTTGCGGGAGAAGGTGGACGCCGAAGGCGGCCGGATGAGGGGTCGC
>DASRLN010000160.1:0-2687 GCA_035648435.1 Caulobacteraceae bacterium | reverse complement strand
ATCATGGAGCGCGCCGAGGGCGGAACTAGCGGCAATGTCTTCGGCCCCGATCCCTATGGCGACCACGCCGGCGCGGCGCGGCGCAGGCGGCGGATGGCGGCGCGGACGATCGGCTGGGGGTGCTGCTCGTCGGCCTCGATCACGCCGGCCCAGTAGTCGAGTTCCCGCCGCCAGCAATCCGCGGGCGCCGGCGCCTCGGCGACCTCGGCGATCGGCAGGCCGGCGACCGGGGTCGCGGCGATCCGGCCAAGACAGGTGAAGAAAGCCTCGCCGACCGCGCCGGCGTGGTCGCCATAGGGATCGGGGCCGAAGACATTGCCGCTAGTTCCGCCCTCGGCGCGCTCCATGATGAAGAACGGCCGTTCCAGCTCGGCGCCCTCTTCCTCCAGCATCAGGGCGCGCGGCGCGGCGACGCCGCGGCCTTCGAACGAGCGGATGGCCAGGAACTCCAGGCGCCGGTCGGTCTCGATCAGGCTGCCGGGAGGGTCGCGCCGCAGGATCAGGCCCCGCCTCTCGCCGCCGGCGAGAGCGTCGAAGCGATAGGTTTCCCGGCTGGCCCCGCCGGGAATCCGGCTCAACCCCTCGACCGCCGTCGGCCTGCCCTCGACCCGGGTGATATACGCCGCCAGCCGGTCGGCCAGGGTCACGGCGCGACGTCCAGCAGTCCGGTGAAGCCGGACGGCGCGTGCGGCCCGATGACCAGCTGTTCGAGGATCCCCCGGCCGACCTCCTCCCGGCCCGAGCCATCGCGGCTGACCACCCGGCAGAGCGCCTGGACGTGCAGGTGATGGGGCTGGCGCACATCGACGTCGGCGAGCCGGACGTCCTCGCGCGCCACGGTCAGTTCGCCGTGAGCCAGGCCATGGCTCCATTCCGGGTGGCCGTAGCCGAGCCCCAGCATGAAGAATTCATAGAGCGGTTCGTAGATCACCTCGCGGGCGCCGTGGATGTCTTCCAGGCGGACCACGGCCCGACGCGCGTGGCGCGTGGCGCTCTTGAAGTCGATGTCCAGCGCGCAATCGGTGAACTCCAGCAGCCGGTCGCTCCCCGCACCGTCCGGCGCCCAGACCGCGCGGCGGTTCCACGCTTCTCCCACCGCATCGTCGCTGGTGTGGAAGAAAAAGCTTCCCGAGGCGAAATTGGCCGGCGCCCAGATCCAGTAGAACTGCGGCGGGGTGGGCGGGACCACCTCCTGCGTGTCGCGCGCGCCCACCGGCCGGATGCCCCACGAACGGTCGCGGGTGCCGGTGAAACCCTCGACGCTTTCGCGCCGGCCGTCCAGCTCGATCCACCCCGTGTAGCGGCCGTTCTGGGTCAGGCGGGTGTAGTCCATGAACGCCCGGGGGCCGTGCCGGCGGGTGAAGCGCGGCTCCTCGACCGGAAAGGCGCGGCCGGTGAAGACGATCTCGGCGGTCAGGCCCTGGTCGGGCGCGTTCACGGTCAGCTTCAGGCGCTTGAGGGGTTCGAGGACCTCGATGGCGATCGGACCGACGGCCAGGTCCATCCGCTCCATGCCCAGCCACCGGCTGGCGTGCAGCGCGGTCTGCACCCCGTCCCGGACCACGCAGAAACTGGCGTCGGCGATGTTGAGCTGCGGATAGACCCCGAAGGCCAGGGCGAAGAAGGCCTCGCCCTGGGCGCCATAGCCGTTGAAGAAATAGCGGTCGTAGAAGTTGCGATCCGTGCCGGCATAGGCAATCGGATCGGGCGTCTGGTGGATCGGGAAGTCGTCGCCCTTGGTCAGAGTCATGGCCTGTCCCTCGCTCCCCCCTTAGGGTCGTTCGGCGAACACCATGGCAAGGGGCCGGGAAGGTCAAGCATGCGCTGGGATCGAAGAGGTTGGACCGCCCTGGCGGCGCTGAGCGGCCTCGTCTCCGTCGCCGCCGGGGCCTTCGCCGCCCACGGCCTGGCCGATCCCGCCGCCAAGGACTGGATGCGCACCGGCGCGACCTGGCAGGCGATCCACGCGGTGGCCGTGCTGGCCGTCTCGGCCCTGGCCGTCACCGGCATGCCGCGCGCCCGCTTCTCGGCGCCCCTGTTCCTCACCGCCTCCGTGCTGTTCTCCGGCTCGCTCTACGCCATGGCCATGGGCGCGCCCCGGTGGCTCGGCGCGGTGACGCCGATCGGCGGATTGTTGTTCATCATAGGATGGGCGGTGCTGGCGTGGGCGGCGGTTTCGGGTGGGTCGGAGTCTGGCGCCGCCTGACCAAGTCGGCGGTCGGCGAGCCGGCCGCGCCTCAGGGAGGCCCCGTGGCTTCCGCCCGGGCGGCCCACGGCCAGACCGGCGGGGCTCGCGGCGGCGCCCAGTCGTCGCCCAGCCACCGGCTCCAGTCGGGGGTGAGGCCGAACCAATCGCAGTAGCGCTCGACGACCTCGCGCAGGGGGCGCGCCGGATCGCTCCACCAGGCCTGGTCATCCAGCATCCGTTCATCGAGTTCCTGGTCGAGGCGTTCGACGTCGGCCTCGTCGGCGATGTCGTCGCAGGCGACGGCGATGACCAGATCATGGACCTTCTCCTCGCGCATGCGGCGGCGCTCGGCTTCAGCGTCGCGCGCCTCGCCGGCGATTCTGACCCGCGTCGCCTCGCGCGCCTTGGCGACGCCCGCGACGAGATCGCGCAGGGCCTCGTCGGTCTTGGCCTCCAGCATCACGGTCAGCCGGATGGCGCGCGAGAGGTCGGCGAAGAC
>DASRLN010000159.1:0-2060 GCA_035648435.1 Caulobacteraceae bacterium | reverse complement strand
ATCCGGCCGTCGACCAGGCAGGGGGCGGTGGAGAGCTGGATGGTCGGCTGGGCGATATAGTCTTCCGGATCGGCCTTGATGCGCTCGGCGAACTCGGCGCGCTCGGCGACCGTGGCATGCGGGCCGACCAGCATGCCGTAGCCACCGGACGCGCCGACCGCCTTGACCACGAAGTTGTCCAGGTTGGTCAGGACGTGGCTGAGCTGACTCGGTTCGCGGCAGAGGAAGGTCTCGATGATCGGCAGGATCGGCTCTTCCGACAGATAGTAGCGGATGATTTCGGGGGTATAGGCATAGACCGCCTTGTCGTCGGCGACCCCGGTGCCCGGCGCATTGGCGATCGCCACATTGCCGGCGCGGTAGGCGTTGAACAGGCCCGCGGCCCCGAGCCCGGAATCGCGCCGGAAGGTGAGGGGGTCGATGAAGTCGTCGTCCACCCGGCGGTAGATCACGTCGATCCGGCGCAGGCCCACGGTGGTGCGCATATAGACCATGTTGTCGTGCACCAGCAGGTCGCGGCCCTCGACCAGCGGCGTGCCCATCAGCCGCGCCAGATAGGCGTGCTCGTAATAGGCGGAGTTGTAGACCCCGGGGGTCATCACCACGACCTGGGGATTGGGCCGCCAGTCGGCGACCAGGCTCTTCAGGGTCGCCAGCAGCAGGTCCGGATAGCGCTCGACCGGCCGCACATTGGCGGTGCGATAGGTGCCGGGGAAGGTGCGCTTGGCGGCGTCGCGATTGGCCAGCATGTAGGAGACGCCGGAGGGCACGCGCAGATTGTCCTCCAGCACCGCGAACTCGCCGGCCTCGTCGCGGATCAGGTCGGCGCCGGAAACATTCACATAGGTGTTGTGCGGCACGTAGAGCCCGCGCATCTCGCGCCGGTAGGAGGGGGCGTCCAGGATCAGTTCGCGGGGGACGACCCCGTCGGCCAGGATCTTCTGGTCGCCATAGATGTCGGCCAGGAAGAGGTTGAGCGCCTTCAGGCGCTGGGTCAGCCCGGCCTCGATCTTGGCCCACTCGGCCGCGGGGATGATGCGTGGGAAGAGGTCGGTCGGAATGATCCGCTCTGTGGTGGCCTCGGCCCCGTAGACGGTGAAAGTGATGCCCTGCAGCAGGAAGGACTGTTCCAGCGTCCGTTGCCGGTTGGCGAGCTCGGCGGGGCTCAGCGACGACATCCGGTTCTGTAGCGCCACGTAGTGGGCGCGGACCGAGCCGTCGGCCGCGAACATCTCGTCATAGGAGCGCCCGGGGCTATAGAAGGCCGCGGACGGGAAAAGGGATGCCGGAATATCCTGCGTTTGCGCCACGCCGGCAGAGCTTCCGACCGCTTTCATCGTCAATCCATGCTGCGAACCGGCCCTGGGAGCAAGCTAGTCCGGTGTGCGATGAAATCACCCGGCGTCTGGGCGGGTTCCGCGCCGGCCGCTCCGGCGCCCAAGAAAAGGGCGCCTTTTGACCGATTGCCCAAGAAATGCGGCGCAGCGACACGGGTGACAGCGCGGGCCGGCTTAGGCTAAACCGGCCAGCCGGGGGCGGCGAAAGGGACAGTCTGTTGGGACGCCTTGGATTCGGGGTCGCCGCCTCGGCTTTCTGCGTGCTGGCGGCCGCGGGCCTGACTCCGGGTCGGGCGTTCGCGGCGCCGCAACGCATCGACGTGCGCGGGACGCTGGACTCGAGCCTGAGGACCGAGATCCAGCAGGCCATCGGGACGCCCGCGACGGCGCCGAGCAGCCGGCTGGAGGCCGACCGCCGCGCCCGCGAGGCCGGCGAGACCGCCATCGCCGTTCTGCGTTCCGAGGGCTATTACGACTATGTGGTCGAGCCTGGCATCGGCGACGGCGACCAGCCTCAGGGCTTCGTCACCGTCACCCCCGGCCCACGCTCGAAGATCGCCCAGCCCCATATCGAGTGGGCGGGCGCGGCGGTCGGCCTCCAGCCGGCTGGTCGGCGCCGTCGCGGGCGTCCCGATGGCCTGCTGGATCTCGGTCCTCAGGCTCGAGTCCAGCGTCCCGCGCACGTCGATGCGTTGCGGCGCCGCGAACGCCCGACCCGGAGTC
>DASRLN010000158.1:0-4833 GCA_035648435.1 Caulobacteraceae bacterium | reverse complement strand
GTGGTTGTCCGATCAGCCGACGAGGTGCTTTTCGCGGGGCAAGCGGGCGCTCGGGGGACCGAAACAAGGTCATTTCTTGGCGATGGGTGACATTTCGGCAACCTTTGCCGAGCCCTCGCCAAGCCACTCCGGGCGCCCTAGATTTTCCTCCGCATGGCGTTCGATTCGGTTCCGCAGCAGCCGTCACCCTCGGCGCCCTCGGGCGCGGTGGTATTCTTCGATCGCAAGGAACTGCGCGAGATTCTGGGCCTTTATGGCCGCGGGGTCGCCGCCGGCCAGTGGCGCGACTACGCCATCGCGGGCCTAAAGGACGCGGCGGTGTTTTCGATCTTCCGCCGCGCCTGCGAAACCCCGCTCTATCGAATCGAAAAGCGCCCCGGCTTGGCGAGGCGCCAGGGCGCGTGGCTGGTCACGGGAAATGGCGGCCAGATCCTGCGTCGCGGCCACGATCTGACCCAGCTCCTGCGCCTGTTCGAAGGCGCCCGGTTCGCCGCCGAGTAGGCGAAGGCGAAACCTCCCTCCGCACACCGATCACCCTCTCCCCCATTGTTCACGGAGGAGAGGGAAAGTGTGAGGGGGTGGCGCGGCCAGGCGTCACATCGCCCGGACCATCGCGCTAGCCTACCGGCGCGCGCCGCCCATGAAGAAGAGCAGGAACCGGAACAGGTTGATGAAGTCGAGATACAGGTTCAGCGCGCCGTAGTTGGTGGCGACGCTGAGGGCCGCCTGATCGCCGCCGAGATTATAATAGGTCATCTTCAGGCGCTGGGTGTCCCAGGCGATCAGGCCGGCGAAGATCAGCACCCCCGCGGCGTTGATGATGAAGGCCATGGTCCCGGAACGAAGGAACATATTGACCACCATGGCGATGATCAAGCCGAACAGGCCGACCACCAGGAAGCTGCCGATGGCCGAAAGGTCGCGCTTGGTGGTGTAGCCCATCAGGCTGAGACCGCCGAAAGCGGTGGCGGTGACCAGGAAGGTCGAGAACACCGACGCGCCGGTATAGAAGAGAACCAGCGTTCCCATCGAAGCGCCGATCAGGGCGACGATGGCCCAGTAGACGATTCCCGACGAGCGGGGCGTGATCGACTTGGTGATGAAGGCCGAGAACAGCAGGATGGCGAGCGGCGCGAAGGTCACCGCCATGCCGAGCATGGTCAGGCCCCTGAGATGGGCCAGTCCGTCCGGTCCCGGGACAGTGGTGAACATCAGATCGCGCACCGGCGGATAGACGCCGGTGACGAAGGCCATCGCCGCCGAGAGCACCAGGCCCAGGGCCACCTTGTTGTAGACGCCGAGCATGAAGACGCGCAGGCCCGCATCCACGGCCATGTCCGGCTGCGCCACAACACCTGGGCGCGTCAGACCGCGATCGAAGTCGCTCATGAGAGACAAATCCTCGTCACGCGTCCCCATTGGACGCTCAAAGCGAAATATCGCCCTCGCCGCGTCCCGGCGCAAGGCCGCGCTGGATTAAGCCGCGTTCATGGCTGACGCCCCGCCGTTCACTCGCTGCGCAGAACCGGAGCGGGCCGCTGCGACAGGGCCTGGAGCGCGGCGATGAGGCCGCCCAGCCCGGCCAGGGCCGCCGCGCCGGCGACGAGAGCGGCGACCCCGCCCCAGTCGATCGCCCAGCGCGCTTCGAACACCTTCACCACCACCGGCCAGGCGGCGGCATAGCCCAGCGCCACGCCCGCCAGGCCGGCCACCGCGCCGACGGCGCCGTATTCGATGGCGTAGGCGGCGATGATCTGGCCGTGGTCGGCGCCCAGCACCTTGAGGATCGCCGCTTCCCGGCCCCGCCGCCGCGCGCCGGCGGCGATGGCCCCGGCCAGCACCAGGACTCCGGCCAGGGCCGCCACCGCCGCCGCGCCGCGGATCGCCAGGGCCAGCCGCGCGAAGAGATCGCTGGCGGCCTCCAGCGCTTCGCGCACGCTGATCACATTGACCCGCGGGAAGCCCAAGCCCAGGGCCACGGTCGCCCGCCGTTCCTCGGCCGGCGTCGCCTTGGCGATGGCGACGTTGGTGAGGTCCGCGCCGTCCAGGGCGGCGGCATCGACGATCAGGGGGAAACTCGCCCCGAAGCCGCCGAAATCGACTTTGCGAAGCACCGCGACCCGGGCCTCGATCTGGCGGCCGAGGATGTCGATGGTGACGGCGTCGCCGACCTTCAGGTCGGCGCCCTTGGCCGCGTCCGTGGATATCGCCGCCAGGGGCGGCCCGTGGTAGTCCGATGGCCACCAGTGGCCGGCGACGATTCCCGCGTTCAGCGGTCGCGGGCCGATCGCCGACAGAGTGATGTCCGAATCATAGGCCCAGCGGTCGGCCCGGCCGATGCCGGCGCGATCCACCGTCCGGCCCCGCACCGCGACGATCCGGCCGGTGGCGAAGGGCGCGCGCAGATAGTCCTTCGGCGTCAGCGGACGGCCAAAGGCGCGAGCCAGCGCACGGTCGAAGGCGACGGCCCGGTCGGCGGGAATATCGGTGAAGACCAGGGCCGGCGCGGTCCTGGGCGCCACCTCCCGCACCTGGGCCAGCAGGCTCGACTGGATCAGCACCACGGCGGCCAGCAGCGCCACTCCCAGTCCGATGGCCGGAGTCGCCGTCCTGGCCGCCGAACCCGGTCCGGCGAGGTTGGCGAGGCCGATGCGCGCCGAACCTCGCGCCCAGCGTCGAAGGACGCCGGCGCCGAAAGCCGCCGCCATCCCGAGCAGCCACAGCAGGCCGAAGCCGACGATCACGCCGGCGATCATCACCGCCGCGGCGAGCGGCGTCGGAGCGGTCGCCAACGCGAGGGCGGCCAGGGCGAGCGCCGCGACCAAGGCCCCGACGGTTTCGACCCCGAACGCCGGCCGGCCGGCGAGATCATGGCGGAACAGGGCCGCCGGCGGCGTCGCCCGGGCGCGGGCCAGCGGACCCAGCGAGAACGCCGCCGCCGACAGCAGACCGAACGTTCCGGCCTTGGCCAGCGGCCAGGGATAGACCGCGAAGAGGGCCGGAACCGGTAGCCGCTCGGCGATCAGCCGCCCCAGGATCAGGGGGGTGGTCGCGCCGATCCCCAGCCCGATGGTCACCCCCAGGATCGCCAGCAGACCGATCTGGATGAGGTACAGATCGCGCACCAGCGCGCCTTCCGCGCCCAGGGCCTTGAGAATGGCGATCGACGGCTTGCGGTCCTCAAGAAAGGCCGAGACGGCGCCCCCGACGCCGAGGCCGCCCGCCACCAGCGACGCCAGGCCGATGAAGCCGAGAAAATATTCCAGCTCGTCGATCATCCGCCGGATGCCCGGGGCCGCGTCGTTGCGGTCGCGCAGGCGGAAGCCTCCGCGCAGCGGTCCCGGCGCCAGAGCCCGTTTCAGCGCCACCTTGGCGGCCGCCGGCGACTCTCCCGGCGGGACGGCGATGCGGGCGGTTTCTCCGAACGGCAGACCGGGATCCAGGAACCCACCCGCTTCCACGGCCGACAGGCGGGTCAGCACGCGCGGACCCAGGGCGAAGCCCCGCGACAGCCGATCGGGTTCGCTGACCAGCACGGCCCGTGCGATCACCGGCACATTGCCGACCAGGAACTTCTCGCCGATCCTCAAGCCGAGGCGATCCAGAAGCGGCTTCTCCACCGCCGCGCCCTGGACGCCATCCACTGGGGCCAGGGCCTGACCGAGGGTGACGCCGCCGGCCAGTTCGACCCGGCCGGCCAGCGGGTAGCCGGCGCTCACCCCGCGCAATTCCACCAGCCGGCGCTGGCCCGACGGGGCCTGGGCCATGGCCCGGGCGGCGACCGCGAAATCGACGCGGCCGATGCTGGCCATGACCGTTCGCTCGGCCGGCGTGAACCGGCGCTGCTCGATGGTCACCGAGACGTCGCCGCCGAGGATCTCCCGCGCCTGGGAGGCGAGGCCCTGGCGGAATGCCTCGGCCGTGCTCCCGGCGGCGGCGATGGCGGCGACCCCGAGCGCCAGGCAGGCCAGAAAGATGCGGAAGCCCCGCACGCCGGCGCGCAACTCCCGGCCCGCGAAACGAAACGACAACGGCACGCGTCAGATGTCCTCGACCATTCGCCCGTCGGCCATCGCACATCGCCTGTCCGCCCGGGCCGCGAGCGCCACCTCGTGGGTCACCAGCACAAGGGCCGCGCCGGTCTCGGCTGCCAGCTCGAACATCAGGTCGGCGACGGCGCCGGCGTTGGCGGCGTCGAGATTGCCGGTGGGTTCGTCGGCGAACAGCAGGCGCGGGCTGACGGCCAGGGCCCGGGCGAGGGCGACCCGCTGCTGCTCGCCGCCGGAAAGCTGATGCGGATAGTGGCGAAGCCGCGCGGTCAGGCCGACCCGCTCCAGCCAGTCGCGGGCGCGGGCGGTCGCCCCGGGCATGGCGGCGATCTCCAGCGGCGCGGCGACGTTCTCCTCGGCGGTCATGTTGGGCAGCAGGTGAAAGGCCTGGAAGATCAACGACACCCGCCCACGCCGAAGCCGCGCCCTGCGGTCCTCGTCAAACCTCGCCAGGTCTTCGCCGAGCAGTCGCACCACGCCGCTGGTCGGCCGCTCCAGCCCGGCGGCGACCGCGATCAGCGAGGACTTGCCACACCCCGACGGCCCGACCACGGCCACCCGCTCTCCGGCTCCGACCCGGAAATCGACCCCGCGCAGGATCTCCACCGGACCGGCCGTCGATGGCAGGGTCAGGTGGATCGCCTCAAGAGTCAGCGGCGCGTCGGGCAGGCTTGCGTCGAACAGGGGAGGCCTCGATGATTTGAGGAGGTCGGGGTCTCGCCTACATAGGGACTCACCCATGGCGACCCCATCCCCAATGGAATCCTCCCTCCCCTTCATGGGG
>DASRLN010000157.1:0-14437 GCA_035648435.1 Caulobacteraceae bacterium | reverse complement strand
GGACTGGGCGAAGGCGGCGAGCAGAACGCCCCCCTCGGCCGCGCCGTCATCGGCGGCCTGATCTTCGCCACCGTCGCCACCCTGATGTTCGTCCCCGTCGTGTTCTCCCTCGCACATCCCAGAAAAGCGACCGTTCGCAACGAGACCCCAGATCTTGGAGAAGCCCATGTCGAACCCGTCTGAAGTCTTGCATCACAAGCCTGTTCGACGATTGAAGCTCGCCATCGCCATGGGCTTGGGAGCGGCGGCCCTCATCGTGGGGGGCGGACTCCTGAGCCGCTCGCTGGCCCATCGGTCCTTATCGACATGGACTAGGGCCCAGGCGATTCCGACCGTGGTCGTGATCCATCCGGGTCGCCAGAGCGGACCACAGGTCCTGGTGCTGCCGGGCAACGTCCAGGCTTTCTACACCGCGACGATCCATGCGCGCGTCAGTGGATATCTCAAGCGATGGTATCAGGACATCGGCGCGCAGGTAAGAGCGAGCCAGATCTTGGCCGAGATCGACACCCCCGAACTCGATCAGCAGTTGGCGCGCGCCAAGGCCGATCTGGCCACCGCCGAAGCCAACCAACGGCTCGCCAAGACCACCTCGGACCGCTGGGCCGGCCTAGTCGTCCAGGATGCGGTTTCTCAGCAGGACGCGGAGGAAAAGGCCGGTGATCTGGCGGCCAAGACCTCGCTCGTGAACGCCGCCAGGGCCGAGGT
Source organism: Caulobacteraceae bacterium (assembly GCA_035648435.1). Classification (GTDB taxonomy): domain Bacteria; phylum Pseudomonadota; class Alphaproteobacteria; order Caulobacterales; family Caulobacteraceae; genus Acaudatibacter. Next base: position 13,729 of record DASRLN010000157.1, on the reverse strand, counting down.
GGATCAGTTGCGCGCCGAGGAGTCGTTCAAAAGAATCCTCGCCCCGTTCGACGGCGTCGTCACCGCCAGATCGACCGACATCGGCGCCCTGATCGCGGCGGGCACGCCCAACGACCCTGGCCTCTTCACCGTCTCGGACGTGCATCGCCTGCGGGTCTATGTTCAGGTTCCACAGAGCTATTCGTCGCAGATCAAGCCGGGCCTCACGGCGACGCTCGCCGTGCCGGAATATCCCGGGAAGACCTTTCCCGCCACGCTTTCAAGCACCGCCGACGCGGTGGGCGCGAAGTCCGGAACACTTCTGGTCGAGTTGCAGACGGAAAATCCAAACCTCGTGTTGAAACCAGGCGACTACGCCCAGGTTCGCTTCGCTCTGCCATCGGCCGCCGGCCTGGTCACCCTCCCGGCCAGCGCGACGATATTCCAGCAGGGCGGCATGGCCGTCGCCACGGTCGGTCCGGACAACCACATCATCATGAAACACATCTCCATCGGTCGTGATCTGGGGATCTATGTGGAGGTCGCGTCCGGCCTGAGCCCGGACGATCGCATCGTCGACAATCCGCCGGATTCCCTGGCCAACGGTGAGCTCGTCCGGATTGCCGGCGCGAGCGCTCGGGCGATCGCGGCCACGGGCGGGGGAGTCTAGGCCAATGCGGATTCCAGCCGCAGCCGGCGGATTCTTGGCCGTCCTGACAAGCTTGGGGGGATGTTCCCTGGCGCCCGCCTACGCGCCCCTGGTTGTTCCCACTCCTTCGACATTCAGGGAAACCGGACCGTGGACGCGGGCGGCTCCAGCCGACCAAATCACCCGCGGACGATGGTGGGAAGTCTATGGCGATACGGAGCTCGACAATCTTGAAGGCCGCATCGAAACTTCCAATCCCACGCTGGCCGAATCGGTCGCCCGCTATGATCAGGCCAGGGCCTTCGCCGGCGAAGCGGCGGCCGGCGCCTACCCGACGGTGGGGGTGAATACGAGCTTCACCCGCAATCGCCAGTCGGACAATCGCCCCTTACGCGGCGCCAATCAGCCAGACGTCTACTCCGCCGACACCGTCGGCGGCGCGATCGACTATGAGCTTGATCTGTGGGGCCGCATCCGGAATCTCGCCGCCGCCGCCAACGCACAGGCCCAAGCCAGCGCGGGGGACGTCGAGACGGTGCGTCTGAGTCTCGAGGCGCAACTCGCCGACGACTATGTGCGCCTGCGCGGGCTCGACGCGGAGAAGAGCCTGTTGAAGGAGGTTGTCGACGACTATGGACGCGCCTTGGCCTTGACCGATATTCGTCATTCCGGGGGCATCGCAACGGGCCTCGACGTCGGCCGCGCGCAGACTCAGCTGGAGAGCGCGCGCGCGCTGGTCTCGGATGTCGCCGCTCGACGCGCCCTCTACGAGCATGCAATTGCGAGCTTGGGAGGAGAGCCCGCTTCAAGCTTCTCCATCTCGCCGGCGGTGGTCGATATAAATCTGCCGCACACGCCAACCGGGCTTCCTTCGACGCTGGTGCAGCGGCGGCCGGACGTCGCGGCGGCGGAACGACGCGCGGCGGCCGCCAACGCCGAAATAGGCGTGGCGCGGGCCGCCTTCTTCCCCGACATCTCCCTCCAGGCTCTCGGGGGATTCCAGAACACCGGCGGCCCGGGGTTGCTTGCGGCGCCAAACAGTTACTGGACGCTGGGGCCGGCCCTCGCGTTGACGCTGTTCGACGGAGGGCTACGGCGTGCTCAACTCGCCGCGACCAGGGCGGCGTTCACCCAGGCCAGCGCCGCGTATCGCGCTCAGGTGCTGCGCGCCTTTCAGGACGTCGAAGACAATCTCGCACTCCTCAACCAATACGACACCGAAGCCGTCGATCAGGATGCCGCCGTCGTCTCGGCCAGAAGGACGGACGATCTGGCCTTGATCCGGTACCGACAGGGTGCGGTGAACTATTTGGAAGTCGTCGTGGCTCAGAATGCGGCGCTGGACGCAGAGAGGGCGGCGCTGAATCTGAAGACTCGGCGACTCCAGGCCAGCATCGGGCTCATCCGAGCGCTCGGCGGCGGTTGGGATGTTGGCGATCTGCCGGGGATTGGCGCGCCGATCAAACAGGCCGCGCGGTAGAGCCGCGCGGGCTGAGTTACTCGACTGTCAGGATAACGTGGAACGCCTTTACCAAGTGGTAGGCTTGTCGTCGTGGCGCGCTTCAGCTGCATCGACTTGGATAGCAACTTACAGCCCCTCTCAGCACTCTCGGCAAGTCCGACGATGGCGGCAAGCAACGGCGCGACAATGGCGCCGAACGCGCTGTCCGCCCCTGCACCATCTATCGAAAAGTCACCAACGGCTTCCGCGCCGAATGGGCCGCCAGCCTCTACGCCGACACCCGCGGCGCCGTCGAAACCGGGCGACGACGCGCCGTCCGCGCCATCGACGCCATCCACCTCACCCTCGAAGGCTCCCCCATTCCTCTCCCCGCCTGACCGCCCGGGGCTGGGCGTCAACGCCGAGCTTGACCCTACCGACCGATCACGAACAGAGGGGTGAGCAATCACGGTTCCACAGGCTCGCCGCGCGGACCTACTCGACGGCCAGGATCACGTGCGAGGCCTTGACCAGAGCGGCCATCGCCGCGTCCATGGTAAGATCGAGGGTTTCCGCGCTCTGTCGGGTGATGGTCGCCGCCAGGGTCTTTCCATCCGCCAGTTTCAGGATGACCTCGGTGTTCACCGCCCCATGTTCGATCGCCACCACCTTTCCGCGGAGGCAGTTCCTGGCCGAGGTCCGCAAGGGCGCGTCCCCGGCGGCGAGGATGACGAAGCTGGCCTTGATCAGCGCCAGGGCGTCCGATCCGACGGCCAGGCCCAGGGCTTCGACGCTGGCTCTGCTGATCGCGGCGACGATCTCGACGCCGGGCGAGATCTCGAGAGTGACTTCGGCGCTGACCGCGCCCGAGATTTTCGACGCCAGGCGCGGCAACTCCGCGACCACCCTGTCGTGGGCGACGCGGCGCCGGTGATCGGGGTGCTCCCGCCCTGGCTCGGCGGCCGCCTTCTCGCGATCGCGAAGCTCCAGGACGCGGGCGATTCTCTGATCGAGGGTTGGTTCCATGCTGCGACCGTCGGCCACTCCCGGCTAACGCTTCAGGTCACCGCCTTCCGGGTGCGGATGGCGAGGCCATTCCAATACGCTTTACCGCTCGCCAGCCCAGCGGAGCAACCCGCGACGCCGCGTTTCCACCTCGGATGAAAAACTATTCATTTTGCTTTGACGCCGAGCGACGTCCATTTCCGCGAGACGTTCAGAAGTCGAGCGTCACCTTGCCATAGTAGTAGCCACCATCGATTCCGAACGGTGAAAACTGATCGGGCTCGTCGAAGACGTGAAGCCCGTCGGCGAGCTTGCCGTTGGCCAGTGTCGGCACGGTCGGAGGTCGGTGATCGAACAGGTTGTCGGCGCCGATATCGAGCTTGACTGAACGTGTGAGCTTGTAGCCGATGTCCAGGTCGGTGACCGCGGTGACCGGAATTCGCAGTTCCGTGGCCGGGTTGCCAGGATAGCTGTTTCCCGTTCCATCGGTGCTGACGATCTCGGAACTCGGGCCGTAGATGGTTTCCCGTAGGTTCACCGTCCACTTCCGTCGAACGTAGAGGGCGCCCAGTATGGTCTTTTCCCTCGGTGTCGCCGTGGTCAGGGCGCTGAGCGCGTTGGGTGTGAGGATTTCCGTCTGCGCCGCCGCCAAATTGGTCACCGCCGGCGGCAGCGGCGTCCGTTTGGTGACCGCCGTCTCATTGTAGTTGAACCCCACCGACCAATCGACGTGGCCCAGATCACCGAAGTCGGAGGCGTAGTCGGCAGTGGCTTCGACGCCGCGGGTGCGGGTGTTGGCGGCGTTGGAGAAAATGCTGATCCCGGTATAGCTGAGACCGCTGTCGAGGACATTGCCGTGCGCGGCGATCGCCGCGTTGACCCCCGGCGAGATCACGGTGAGCGCGTTCGCCGCGCAGGGACCGTTGGTCGGCGCCGAGCACACCGAGCCCTGGAGGAAGCCGCTGTTGACGATGCGGTCGCGTATGTCGATCCGATAGGCGTCGAACGCGATCTGCATTCGTTCGACCGGATGGGCGATGAATCCGACGCTGTAGTTCGTGGACTTCTCGGGCTTGAGGGACGCGAAACCGGCAAGAGCGGCGGCTGGCGAGTTGGCCGGCAGCTGGACCGCGGCGAAACTGGGCGAGACGGCCGTGGCGGAATAGTATTCCTCCGCCAGTGTCGGGGCCCGGAACCCCGTGCTTATGGTGCCCCGGACGGCGATTTTCGAATTGAAATCGTAACGCGCGGTCAGCTTGCCGACTTCCGTGTCGCCGAAGTCGCTGTAATGTTCATAGCGCCCGGCCGCGTCCACGTGCAGCCCGGTGATCGGGTCAGCCGCCAGATCGACATAGGCCGAATAGTTGGTGCGCGAGTGCGACCCCTGGTCGCTGGCGGTGAACCCCGGCAGCGCCTGAGCGCCGGCGCCGTAGCTGGAGGCGACATCGCCGGCCACGATGCCGAAGGTGTCGCGGCGCGCTTCGCCGCCGAAGGCGAAATTGAGCGGCATCGCCAAGCCGACCGTGAAATCGCGGCTGATATCGAGGTTGTTCGTCCATTCCGAAGTTTCAAACGCGCCGTCATAGAAATTGATCGGCGTGAAGCCGAAGCTTTTCAGATAGTCCAGGTTGCCGGAATCGAGGGTGAACACCCGATCCCGGTCGTCGCCATAGGTCGTCGCAAGATCGACGTTCCAGGTCGCCACCTGGCCCCTCAAGCCGCCGATGATGGAATAGTCGTCTTCCTTGATCGCGTCGCGCGGATCGAAACCATCGGGAAAGGGGACCACCGACGACGCCACGCTGTCGCCCTCGACGATCACCTTTCCGGGAACACGATAGTTCTGATAAGCGGAGGCGTTGCGGTGGCCGTAGCTGCCGAAGCTGTAGAATTGAAGGCGGTCTCCCAGATCGTACCCACTATTGTAGAACAGTTTGTATGTATTGTATTGGGGATCGCCGAATTCGCCGTTCAACCGGGGGAATCCGGTGGCATGCGGAATGCCCGCTTCGTCGATGGCATTGGCGATCGGATCGGAACTGAGGTTCGGCAAGACCTGGCAGCTCTGGGTGAAGATGCGCGCATCGCATGTGCCCTGCCGGCTGAAATCGTGATAGGTTTCCTCGGCCGTGAGGTTCAGGAAGCCCCTGCCGCCGAGAGAGAGGCCCTTGTTGACCGACCACGATCCGGTTGCGCCATCGCCTTCGTAGTATTCCCCCCCGGTAAGGACGATGGCCCCATCGTGGTCGGACGTCTTGAGGATGATGTTCACCACCCCGGCGATGGCGTCGGAGCCATACTGGGCCGCGGCGCCGTCCTGGAGCACCTCGACGTGGTCGATGGCGGCGGCCGGAATGAAGCTGAGGTCGGCGGCGGCGGAGCCGGTGTATGGACTGCCGCTATCGACGGCCAGATTGCTGGTGGTGTGCCGGCGCTTGCCATTGACCAGAACCAGGGTGTCGTTGGGGCTGAGCCCGCGCAGGGCCGCGGCCAGCGTAAGCTGGGATGTGTCGTTGCCGAAGGCCTGGGCGTTGAACGACGGCAGAATTTGCCGAAGGGCCGAGATCAGGTCCGGCTGGCCGACCGTCTTGAGCGCCTCGCGACCCACCACCTGGATGGGCGCGGCGCTGTCGGCCGCCTTGACGCCGCTCTGCCGGGTGCCGGTGACGATCACCTCGGAAACCGAGGCGCCGACATCCGGCGCGGTCTCCGCCGCGGCAAGCCCGGACGCGGCGAGGAGCGCCAGCAGGCTGGCGCCGGAGAAGAAGTTTCATAAGAACGTCCCCCGGGGTCGTCATCCGCGGACGCCCGGCCCGAGTGGGAATCCGTCATGCGGTTAGACCGCATAACGGCTGTTCGAGGAAGTGACATGTGGCGGGAAGCGCGTCAAGTTGGTGGAATGTCATGAACAGTGGCGCGGGCGCATCGGCGGTCCATCTGAAGCTCGGCGGTGGGCGGCGGATCGGCGGAGACGGGGTCGGCCTGCTGGAGGCCATCGATCGCCACGGCTCGATCACCGCCGCCGGGCAGGCGGTCGGCTTGAGCTATCGGGCCGCCTGGGATGCGGTGCGAGCTCTCAACAACCTGTTCCCCAAGCCGCTCGTGAAGGCGAGGGCCGGCGGTCGCTCGGGGGGAACCGCCGTGCTTACGCCCGAGGGACGGGCCTCGCTTCGCATCCTGCGCCACGTCGAGGCGGAGATCGCCGCCACCATAGGCCGTCTCGAACAGAAACTGGTGACCGATTCCGCAACTCTGTCGGACATCGAGCCATGGAGCTTCGTGATGAGAACAAGCGCCCGCAACGCCCTGCGCGGCACGGTGAGAGCGATCACCGAGGGTGTCGTAAACGCCGAGGTCAGCCTCCAGGTTTCACCCGATCTCGAGATCACGGCGGTGATCAGCCCGCGAAGCGTCGAATCCCTCGGCCTCACCGTCGGATGCCCGGCGGTGGCCCTGATCAAGGCCAGCCTCGTCATTCTCGCCGCCGGCGGCGAACCCTGGCGCACGTCGGCGCGCAACTGCCTGATCGGGACGGTGGTGGCCATCGACGATGGCGCGATCAACAGCGAGGTGATCATCGAACTCGCCGAGTCCAAGACCATCGTCGCCACCATCACCCACCACAGCGCCGAGACCCTCGGTCTGCGGCTCGGCGACCGCGCAACCGCCCTGATCAAGGCCTCCCATGTCATCCTGGCGGTGGAGTGAGTGATCGCCGCCGGCCCGACCGCCAGAGACCAGAAAACCTCGCCTTCGGCGGAGACCTTCTGTCTTTCCCGGCGGTCGGCCAACCGCCATGGGTTGGTGGTTGGGAGGACGCGATGGGCAAGCACGCCACGAACGCCATCGGGGGCGCGGTGATCGCGGGCGCCTCGTGGCTGGCGATGGCGAGTTCGGCGTTCGCCGCCGATCCGCCGCCGCCCCAGGACGCCGCCGCGGCCCTTCGCGCCCAGGTCGCGCAGCTGATCCGTCTGGTGCAGTCCCTGGCCGAGCGCGACAGACGAGAGATTGAAACCCTGACGACGGAAGTCAGGGCGCTCCAGGCGCGCCTGGATCAAGCCGAGGCGGCGCGAACCGCCGGCCAGACGGCGGCCCTGCTGGCCGCCCCGAATCCCCCCGGCCATTTCACCGGCGAAGGGGCGCGGGAGACGCCGGCCTCGGCGAGCCCCGAGACGGCCGAGCCGCGCGTCGTCCAGAACGAGACCCACCGCTTCGCCTTCGAAAGCGCCGACGGGCGTTATTCCATCGGTCTGACCGGCGTCGTCCAGTTCGACGCCGGCGCCTATGTCGGCTTTCACCCGGCCTCGCCCTTCGCCGGACCCCAGGCGTTGTCGAACGGCGTCAACGCCCGCCGCGCGCGCATCGGGATCGCCGGGACCGCCATGGGCGATTTCGGCTACGCCTTCATCTATGACGGCGGTAATTCCTCGGACCAGACGCCCAGGGGCATCGAGACGGCGCAGATCATCTACACCGGCCTGCGCGGCGCGGCTTTCGAGATCGGCTATTCGAACACCTACTTCACCCTCGATCAGGCGACCAGTTCCAGCGATCTTCTGTTCCTCGAGCGGGCGACGCCCTCCAATATCGCCACCAACCTCAACGCTGGCGACTTCCGCGCCAACGCCGGCGCGCGCTTCTTCGGCGACCGCTATTGGCTGGGAGGCTATGTCACCGGGCCGGCCAGCGGAGATTCCCATACCCAGACCGGGGAGCGCTTCGGCGCCTTCCAGCGGATCGCGGTCCAGGCCGTGAACGGTCCCGACTATTCGCTGCACCTGGGCGTCGGCGTCGATGAACTTCTCCGCGCCCCTAACAGCGGGGTCGGAACGCCCGACACCCTGACCCTCGGCGATCAGCCGGAACTGCGGATCGATCCGACCGCGCTCGCCACCACCGGTCCGATCGGCACAGCCGCCAATCCGGTGACCCGCGGCTACGTCCTGGATGTCGAGACGGCCGCGGCCTGGCGCAATCTCTTCTGGCAGGGGGAATACTATCGTTATCGCGTGGACCGCGCCGGGCTCGCCAACGCCGACTTCGCGGGCGGCTACGGCGAGATCAGCTGGACCCTCACCGGCGAACACCACCTCTACAATCCCCAGGCGGGGGCCTATTTCCGCATTCGGCCCCGGCGTCCCTTCTCCCTGGCGGACGGTGGCTGGGGCGCCTTCGAAGTGGCCGGTCGCTTCAGCTATGTCGATCTCGGCGCCGACTTTCCCAGCGGCGCGGCGCTCTCCAAGGACCCCGCGGCCATCGACGGCGGCCGCCAGAGAATCTATTCCCTTGGTTTGAACTGGTATCCCAACGACCTGGTTCGCCTGATGCTGGATTACAGCCACATCGACTATGACAAGGCCAATGGAACCGCCACGTCCGGCGACCCGCTCGGCGCCGCCGTCGGCGCCACCGCCGATTCCGTCGCCCTGCGGGTCCAGGTCGCCTACTGACGCCGGTCGGGGAGCGGCCCTGGCCGCCCTGGTCGCCGGCGCCCTGGCGATCGGCGCCACGCCGATCCTGGTGCGCCTGGCGAACGCCGGACCGGCGATGGTCGGCTTCTGGCGACTGGCCCTGGCCCTGCCGCTGCTGGCCCTGCTCGGGGCGCGGACGAAAGGCGGCCCGGTCGGGCGGCCCTCGCCGGTGATGCTGGCGGCGGGTGTCTTCTATGCCCTGGACCTCGTCTTCTGGCACTTCGGCATCCGCTACACTTCGATCGCCAACGCCACCGTGCTGCCGAACCTGACGCCGGTGCTGGTCGCAGTGGCCGCCTGGCTCTTCCTGCGTGAACGCCCGACGCCGGCCTTCCTTGTCGGGCTGTCCGCCGCCCTCGCCGGAGCGGCGGCGATGAGCCTGGCCGGCGCCGGACCCAGAGCAACGCCCGGCGCGAACCCCCGTCTCGGCGATGCTCTCTGCCTGGCGACGGCGGTCTGGTACGGACTCTACTTCCTCTGTGTCCGCCAGGCGCGCGCCACGCGTTCCACCGTTCAGGTGATGACCTGGACCAGCCTCGTCGGCGCGCCGGCGTTGCTGGCCATGGCGCTGGCGCTCGGCGAAGATCTCCTGCCCGCCGCCGCCGCCGGGTGGTGGGCGCTGGCCGGACTGGCGATCGCTCACGTCGCCGGCCAGGGCGCCATCGCCTGGGCGCTCGGCCGCCTGCCGGCCTCGACCGCGGCCCTGGTTGTCCTCATCCAGCCGGTCGCCGCGGCGGCCCTGGCTTGGTGCGTGTTCGGCGAGACCCTGACGCCCTGGCAAGCAACTGGCGGCGCCTTGGCGCTTGCCGGCGTGGCGTTCGCCCAGACCAGATGGCGTCCGGGAGTTGGGGACTTGGACAGGGGGTGATCCGCCGCTAATGACCTGAACAGCGTTCAGTTCGATCGAGAGGGGAGAGTTCGCCCGTGGCCCTGCCGCCCGTTCTTCGCGACCGCCTGCGCCTGCCGGTGATCGGCTCGCCACTGTTCATCGTCTCGGGACCGGACCTGGTCATCGCCCAGTGCAAGGCCGGGATCGTCGGCGCGTTTCCCTCGCTCAACGCCCGGCCGCTGGCGCAACTCGACGAATGGCTGGCGCGGATCACCGAGGAGCTGGCCGCGTGGGACAAGGCTCATCCGGAGGCGCCGTCGGCGCCCTTCGCGGTCAACCAGATCGTCCACAAGACCAACAATCGCCTGGAGGCCGATGTCGAACTCTGCGCCCGGTACAAGGCCCCGATCGTGATCACCTCCCTGGGCGCGCGCGAGGACGTCAACGCCGCCGTCCACGGCTGGGGCGGCGTCATCCTGCACGACGTGATCTCCGACTTCTTCGCCCGCAAGGCGATCGAGAAGGGCGCCGATGGGCTGATCCCCGTGGCCGCGGGGGCCGGCGGCCACGCCAGCCGGCTCTCGCCCTTCGCCATGATCCAGGAACTGCGGGCCTGGTTCGATGGCCCGATCGCCCTTTCCGGGGCCATCGCCAATGGCGGCGCGATCCTCGCCGCCCAGGCCATGGGCGCCGACCTCGCCTACATCGGCTCGGCTTTCATCGCCACGAAGGAGGCCAACGCCGTTCCCGGATACAAGGAGATGATCGTCGAACGCGGCGGCGAGGACATTCTCTACACCAACCTCTTCACCGGGGTTCACGGCAACTATCTGCGCCCGAGCGTCGAGCGCGCCGGCCTGGATCCGGAAAACCTTCCCCAGGCCGATCCTTCCAAGATGAACTTCGGCTCCGGCGGCAACCAGGAGGCCAAGGCCTGGCGCGACATCTGGGGCTGCGGCCAGGGCATCGGCGCGGTCACGTCGATCCCTTCGGCCGGCGAACTCGTCACCCGGCTGGCCGCCGAATACGAAGCCGCCAAGGCCGCCCTGGCGAGGAAGACCGGCTTCACGGCGGGCGCGCGAATGGCGATCGCGGACCAAAAAGCACTTGCATGCGGCAGTCATTAGATATACATGTCTTAGGTATATCCTGGAGGTTTGCATGCTGGTCGCCAAGTGGGGCAACAGCCTCGCCATCCGTCTTCCCGCCGCCGTGGTGGATGCCCTGGCGCTGAAGCAGGGAGACCAGATCGACATTCAGGTGGCTGGTCGCCGCGCGTTCGATCTCAAGCAAGATCGATCGCGAGAAGCGGCGCTCGCGCGTGTTCGCGCGTTCAAGCTCAAGCTCCCGCCCGGCTGGAAGTTTGATCGAGAGGAAGCCAACGCGCGGTGACCGCCGACGCGCCGGAATTCCTCGACACCAACATCCTTGTCTACGCCTTTTCCCAAGATATCCGCGCGACCAGGGCGCGAAACCTCCTCGGTCGCCGCTGCCGCATAGGCGTCCAATCGCTGAATGAGTTGGCCAATGTGATGCGCCGGAAGCTGGGCGTGCCTTGGGCCGGCGTACGCGCCGCGTTGGCGGATGTGACGGCTCTGTGTAGCCCCGTGATCGCGTTGGATCTGCCGATCCATCTGGAAGGACTCCGGATCGCGGAGCGATATAGCTATGGCGTGTACGACTCCCTGTTGATCGCCGCGGCGCGGTCCGCCGGATGCGCGACCTTCTGGTCTGAGGATCTGGGCGATGGCGTGCTGATCGAGGGCCGGATGCGGATCCGCAATCCTTTCGTCGCGCCGTAGCCCTACCCAGCGCCCGAAAGCGACACCTCGGCGCCCTCGCTGTCGAGGATGCGGGCGAGCAGGGTTCCGTGTTCGTCGGCGGGCGGCGCGGTGAAGACAAGGCCGGCGGCCTCGCGCGCGGCGTGGACGCCCGGGAGGTCGGGAACCGTGAAGCCGAGCTGCACGCCGCCGGCCGGGTTCTTCTCCGAGGCCGGGTGCAGGGCCAGGGTGACATCGCCGGTCTCGAACTCGCTCCAGAACGGCGAGGCGAATTTCGGGGTCAGACCCAGGGTGTCGCGATGAAAGGCGACAGCCTTGTCCATGTCGGCGACGAACTTGATGGCGTAGGTGAATCGGCTCTTCATCGGGTCTCTCCTCTCGCCGTCATTCTGCGCCCAACCTCGCATCGGAGTCACCAGGGTCCGTCCGCCGCCTCCGGATCGCGCCACCCGGCGGCGCGGCGCCACAGGGCCGCGGCGGAGACGGCGGCGCGCAGTGAAGTCTCGCGATCATCACAAAGGCGCGCGGCGGCCGGCGCGCCCTCCCGTCGGCAGTGCATCGCCTCGGCGGCGTAGAAGTCGGCGAGGTCCCGCGCCCGGGCCAGGGTGATCACGCCGTAGCCGGTGGTGACGGCGCCGCCGACGGCGCGGTGGGCGATCACGATTGCGCGAGCTCAAGCGCGGCGGCGAGGACGCGCCAGGCGGCGGGATCGAGCAGCTCGTCGAACACCACCTCCAGCACCAGGACGCCGGCCCGGCGGCCATCGAACGGCGGCGCGTTCAGGCCTCTCGCCAACTCTCCCCAGGCCGCGACGCTCGCGGCGATGCCCCGGGCAAGGGCGCTCAGGGTTTCGATCTCGGCGCCGGCGATCCGCTCGCCGAGCTCGAACCGCAAGGCGAGATCCGCCGACAGCGCGCGGGCGTGAGCGTCGAAGGCGTGGAGCGCGCCGCCGCGCGGGTCGTGTGAGATCGACATAATCATAACGCAATATCACTTTCAGGGTGGAGTTGCAATATGAAATTTCATCAAATCCCGCGCTTGAGAATCGGTCCACCCGGTCCCACAAGCGCCGCCATGGAAGGCACAGCCCGCGAGCCGTCCCGGCCCGGCCCCCGCGATCTTTTTCTCGCCTTTCTCGCGGTCGGGCTTTCCGGCTTCGGTGGCGTCCTGCCGTGGGCGCGCCGGACTCTCGTCGAAAAGCGGGCCTGGCTGACGGCCGAAGCGTTCAACGAGACGCTGGCGCTCTGCCAGTCTCTGCCGGGACCCAACATCATCAACATGTCGATCGCCGTCGGCTCGCGCTTCGCCGGCGTGCGCGGCGCCATTGCGGCGCTGGCCGGGCTGGTGGGCGCGCCGGTGGCCATCGTCCTTGGAATCGCGGCCCTCTATGGACAAGTGGGGGCCATAGGGGCCATCCGGGCGGCCATCGGCGGGCTCGGCGCCGCCGCCGCCGGGCTGGTCGCGGCCACCGCCGCCAAGATGGCCTGGCCCCTGATCAGGCGTCGCCCGGTGTCGGCCTCGGCATTCATGATGCTGGCCTTCGCCGCTGTCGGCCTGATGCATCTGCCGTTGCCCTGGGTGCTTCTGGCCCTGGCCCCGCTCAGCATCGCGGCGGCGTGGCGGCGTCCGGCATGAAGGGCGCCGGCGACCCCCTGGCGGCTCTGGCGGTCCAGTTCGCCATCCTCTCCCTGCTCGCCTTCGGCGGGGCCAACGCCGTGGTTCCCGAGATGCACCGACAGGCGGTCGAGGTGCATCGCTGGATGAGCGACGCCGACTTCGCCGCCCTCTTCGCCCTGGCCCAGGCCGCGCCCGGTCCCAACTTCATGATCGCGACCCTGGTCGGCTGGAAGGCGGCGGGTCTGCCCGGCGCGCTGATCGCCACGGCCGCCATGTGCGCGCCGTCCTGCCTGCTCACCTACTGGGTGGTGAAGATCTGGGATCGCCACCACCAGGCGCGCTGGCGGATGGCGCTCGGCGCCGGCCTCGCGCCGGTCACCGTCGGCTTGATCTGCGCCAGCGCCTGGCTCCTGGCGCGCGGCGCCGATCGCGCCTGGCCGATGGCGATGGTCACCGCCGCGACCGCGGCCGTGGCGATCTTCACCCGTCTCAATCCACTCTGGTGCCTCGCCGCCGCCGCGGCTCTGGGGGCGAGTGGCGTGCTGGGCTAGGATTCGCCGCGCGCGGCCTTGGGGCGAAAGGACTTGAGCACGTCACGGGCCTGTTCACGGCGATCCTCGGGGATGTCGGCCCAGATTTCCATGATGTCGTCGGAGAGGTTCTCCGGGTCGGTCTCGAGCAGATGGCCCGGCCGCGTGCCCAGAACAGGGGCGATGGCGAACAGCCATTTGGGAGACAGCCGGCGCTCGCCCGCCTCCAGCAGGCTGATCACCGCCCCGCTGGTGCCGATGGCCTCGGCGAGCTGGACCTGCGTCATCCGCCGGTGCTCTCGCCAGGCCCTGAGGTAGTTGCGCGCGGGGTTCTCAGGCATGGCGCATTGTGCAAACAAAAATTCCCACTTGTCATCGCACGAAATGCAACAATTCATATTGCAATATAAGTTGCGAGGTGCAATAT
>DASRLN010000156.1:0-11965 GCA_035648435.1 Caulobacteraceae bacterium | reverse complement strand
CCCCCTCCACCGCTTCGCGGTCCCCCTCCCCCGCGAAAAGGCGCGGGGGAGGATAGATCATCTCCTCCCCCGCCTCCATGCGGGGGAGGTGGCGCGGCGCCCTATCGCGCCGTGACGGAGGGGGCGCAAAGCCGCCACCCCGCTCTTCGGGGCGCGTCCCGTCGCCTTCGCTCTGTCGGAACATCCCCCGCCTTAGCAGGAAGCGTTCAGGCGTCCCAGAGCTGGAAGCGCAAGTCCATGTTGGCACCGGTCATCACCTGTCGGGCGAGGCCGTAGAAGTCGCTGGCTTCGTCGGTGAGCGGGCAGCGGGCGACGACCTCGACACGCACCGTCTCGCCGCGCCAGGCCGGCCACACCCCCTTGAGCTGGCCAGTCTCGACGAAGGCGATCTGGGCGTTGAGCTTGTGGCGCAGGGCGTCCAGGTGCCCCTGATCACCCGGCGGACGCCAGGGGAGCGGATCGGAGACCACCAGCACCGGTGTCGCCGAATCGTCGTCGAGATAGATGTAGTCGATGAGGTCGGTCTCGAGAACGGACATGGGTCTTGGCTCCCATCGCAGCGGTTTCGTGGCGATGGATTAGGCTGGCGCTTTGGTTAACGGGGCGTTTGCCCTGTCGACGTCGCCTCCGCGAGGTGACGCTGGAAGAAGCGCTCCCAGGCCTCGCCTTCGAACGTCGGGATGGCCAGGTGGCCGCCGGGGTTGGCGTGCATGGTCTTCTCCTTCGAGCCGAAGGCGTCGAAGAGGGCTAGGCCGCTCTCCCGCGAGGCGATCGCGTCATCCCACTGGAAGATGAACTCGACCGGGATGGTGATCCGCGCCGCCGCCTCCGCCATCGCGCTGGCCCCGGGCCTGAGCCCGGCCAGACCGAACACGGCCGCGCCGATCCTGGGCTCTTGGGCGACGAATGGCACACCCAGAGCCGTTCCCATCGAGACTCCCCAATAGCCGACCTTACCCCGGCCGACGAAATCCAGGCTCTGTACGGCGTCCAGCGCCGCCTTCCATTCCGGAACCGCCTGGCGGACGCGCATGGCCATCGAGGCGGCGAAGTCGTCGCGCATCGGCGCCCCGTCGCGGACGCGGGCGGCGATTTCGCGGGAAAGCGCCATCGCCTCGTCTCGCGACACCCGGTCGCCGTGGCCCGGAGCATCGATCGCCGCCACCGCATAGCCGAGACGCCGCGCATAGCCCCGCGCCCGTGCCGCCAGGGAGCCGATCTTCTTGTGTTGCGATCCGCCGTGGCCCATCAGCACCAGGGGCCGGGGTCCCTCGGCCGCCTCAGGCGCCCAGACGACGCCGGGCACGCGCTCGCCGGCCACGGTGAGATCGAACAGGCGCTCGGTGACACCGTCCAGGGTTCGTTCGCGGGTAAAGTCCATCGGCGCCTCCTGCTCGCGGGCTTCTTAGCGGCGTGACTGGCGCGGTGACAGCCTTCTGGAGACCTTCACGGGATCGAACCGCGGAGAGGTAGCTCTCGCTCCATCCTGGAAGCGCGCGGAGGATCGCCGCCACCGCGTTCGCGTTCGCGCCTAAGCGCCGCCCACGGCGACGAGGACGATCAGTTCGACCGGAAACCGTCGCCTCTGGCAGCGGGCATGCCGCGGGAAGCGGAACAGCCAGGCCTCGTCCAGCACGACCACCGCGTGGTCGTCGCCCTCGTCGTTCAGAACCGCCCGGTCGAAGGCGAAATGCGGAAACGCCGCCCGGATCCGGGCGACGAGGCGCCGGAGTTCAGCCACCCGTCGGCGGCGACTTGATCACGTCGGTGAGACCCAGCCGCTGGAGCATCACGCTCGCGAAGGCCTCGAAGTCCATGGACCGGTAGAGCGGCGCCAGCATCCGCGCGTCGTTCCCGCCCAGCCAGCGTAGTCTGGGATCGTCGGCCGTCGCCGCCTCGAAGACGATGTCGGCGATTTCCTGGGGATCCTGCGGCGGCCCGGCGCGGAAGCCTTCCATGGCCTTGGCGAACCGCGCCGCGATTGGGCGATAGGGGGAAGCTTCGTCGTAGGCCGGCTCGACGATGACGTTGCGGCCAAAGTTGGTCTCGAAGCCGCCCGGTTCGACCAGCACCACCCGCACGCCGAACGGCCGCAGTTCGAACCACAAGGCTTCGGAGAGGGCTTCGACGGCGTGCTTGCTGGCCGAATAGGCCCCGGTGAACGGGGCGGCGATGAGGCCGGCCACCGAGGAGATGTTGACGATCGTCCCTCGCCCGCGCTCGCGCATCGAGGGCGCGACGGCGCGGACCATGCGCGTCACGCCGGCGACGTTGGTGTCGAACTGCTTGAGCAGCATGGCGTCGGAGAGATGTTCGACGGGTCCGGAGACCTCGAAACCGGCGTTGTTCACCAGCACGTCGATGGGCGCGCCTTGCGTCGCCATCCTCACCGCCGCCTCGATGGTCCGGGTTTCGGTCACATCGAGCGTGACCAGATGGATGGCCAGGCCCTCCGCTTTCAGCGCCTCGAGCGCGGCGCCCTTGGCGGAAGTTCGCAGAGAGGCGTGGACGGTGTGGCCGGCCCGGGCGAATTTCTCGGCGATCAGCAGGCCGAAGCCGCTGTTGGCGCCGGTGATCAGGACATTGAGAGGCATGGTCGCGTTCCTCGGAAGGGGGTCAAAAGGTTTCGGCGAACAGATCCAGCATGGCCGTCCACGACCGCCGGTCGGTCGCCGCGTCGTAGGCGAAACCGGGGCGGCCGAGGGCGCCGACGTCGGGATTGGTGAAGCTGTGGCCGGCCCCGCCGTAGAGGTTCATCCGCCAATCGACGCCCGCCGCCGTCATCTCCGTTTCGAAATCCTGCCGCTGAGTGGGCGGAATGATCGGATCGTCGGCACCGATGCACACCAGCACCTTGGCCTTGATCGCCGAGGCGTCCGCCGGCCGCGCCGTCGCCAGACCGGAGTGGAAGCCGACGATGGCCTCGAGATCCGCGCCGGATCGTCCGAGTTCCAGCGCCGTGGTGCCGCCGAAGCAGTAGCCGATCGCCGCCAGACGGGACCCATCGGTCTCGGGTTGATCGCCGAGCACCTTAAGCGCCGTCGTGGCGATTTCCCGGATGCCGGTCGGATCGACCATCCACGGTCCCAGGCGCGCCATCACCTGGCTCATGTCGGCGAGCGGCTTGCCGTCGCCGTAATAATCCATGGCGAAGACCGCGTAGCCAGCCTCCGCCAGCCGCCGGGCGAGCGAGCGGGTATGGTCCACCAGCCCCCCGCCCTCCGGGGCCATCAGCACCCCCGGGCGCCGGACGCCGCCCTCTTGCGCCGCGAAGTAGCCGATGAAGCGCTTCGCGGCGACGCTGTACTCGATGTCCCGGATGTTCACCGTCCGCCTCCTCGCAACCGATCGGCCCTTGGCGACCTTGTCTCACGTCCGCCCGGGTTTTTCGATGCGCCAGTTAGGCGATATTCAGGAACAACCCATCCGACATAGGATGCTGCGATGATCCTCCCCACCCGACCGTCATGGCCGGGCGTCAGTCCTGGCCACCCACGGACGCCATCCCAAACGTGGCCGCGCCCGGGCGCGGCCACGTCGGACGCCCGTGTGCCTGGATCGCCGGGACGGACGCCCGGCGAGGACGGGAGAGTGAGGGCGAAGCGACCGCCGATCGGCTTGCCGCGCTCGCGGGCGGGGGACCCTTGATGGACGACATGGCGCGCATCGATCGCGACGACCTGGCCATCGGCGCGCCCGGCGAGGCGCTCGGCGTCACCCTGATCATCGAAGAGCCGGAAGCCGCGCTTCTGGCCGAGGCCCCGGCCGACACCGCCGCCCAGGCGGCCGAGGCGTTCTCGTCCCTGGTTCCGGCGATCATCGGCGGCGCCCTGATGATGCAGACCCTCAACGCCACGGTGATCGCCAACGCCCTGCCGACCATGGCCCGTTCGTTCCACGAGGATCCGGTCAACCTCAATACCGCCATCACCGCCTATCTGCTGGCCTCGGCGGTGTTCCTGCCGATCAGCGGCTGGGCCGCCGACCGCTTCGGGGCCAAGCGGATATTCCTCTTCGCCATCGTCGCCTACGCCGCCGCCTGCGCCGGCTGCGGCCTGGCCCACAGCCTGCCGCAGCTGCTGGTGGCCCGCATGTGCGCGGGGGCGGCGGGCGCGATGATGGGTCCCGTGGGCCGCCTGGTGCTGTTGCGCTCGACCCCCAAGCACAACCTCGTGCGGGCGATGTCGGTGCTGACCATGCCGGCGCTGCTGGGGCCGGTGATCGGACCGCCGATCGGCGGCTTCATCGTCACCTACGGCTCGTGGCGCTGGATTTTCTTCCTCAATCTGCCCATCGCTCTGCTCGGCGTCATCCTGGTGTGGAAATTCATCAGGGACGTGCGCGAGGAGAACACCGCGCCGCTAGACTGGACGGGCCTGGTTCTCACCGGTGTCGGCATGGCCGGCGTGGTCTATGGCTTCGACAACCTGGGGCGCGGCCCGCTGCCGTCCTGGGCGGTGGCGGCGATGATGATCGGCGGGGCCGGCTGCCTGGCCCTCTACGCCTGGCACGCCTCGCGCGCCGCCCACGCGATCCTCGATCTGAGACTGTTGAAGATCCAGACCTTCACCGCCTCGGTGGTCGGGGGCGCCTTCATGCGCATGGGCATGGGCGCGACGCCGTTCATGCTCGCCCTGCTGCTCCAGGTGGCGTTCGGGCTGTCGGCCCTGCAGGCCGGCCTGATGACCTTCGCCAGCGCCGCCGCCGCCCTGGTGATGAAGACCTGCGCGCCGCCGATCCTCGCCCGCTTCGGTTTCAGGACCACTCTCCAGGTCAACGCCGTGATCGTCTCGGCCAGTTTCATGGCCTATGCCCTGTTCAAGCCCGGCACGCCGCACTGGCTGATCTACGCCGTGCTGCTGTTCGGCGGCTTCTTCCGCTCGCTACAGTTCACCAGTCTCAACGGCCTGGCCTTCGCCGACATCGATCACGCCGCCATGAGCCGGGCATCGACCATGTCGACCATGGGCCAGCAGCTCGCCCAGAGCATGGGCATCGGCATGGCCGCGATGTTCCTCCACCTTTCCATGATCCACGCCCACGCCAGCCATCTGACCGCCGCCACCATCGCTCCGGCCTTCATCGCGGTCGGGGCCGTGGCGCTGATCTCGGGCCTGTTCTTTCTCCCCCTGCCGGCCGACGCGGGCTCGGGGCTGCACGGACTTCAGCGAGGGCGCCGGCGTCGATAGCATCGCCGGATTTCACGGTTCTGCCCGATCGCCCGGCCGGGGAACGTCAGCGCCGGTCGAGGACCAGCACCTGAAAGGTCCCGGGCTTCGGCGACGGTCGTCCGCCGGCGGTCGCGGGCGGGCCGTATTGGGCGGTCGGCAGCCATATCCGACCGGTCCTGGGATCCACCGCCCCGGTCCGCGCCCCGACCTGGGTCGGCACGGTGTCGATGATCGTGTTGTCCGCCGCTCCCGAAAGCGCGATCACCGCCAGGGTTCCGGTGAGGCCGGACGGTATCAGGGCCAACTGGCGCTTGGGATCATAGAATACGGCGTCTGGACGGGCGCCGATCTTCAGGCTGGCGATCTCGCGGCCGGAGGCGGCGTCGAGGATCTTGGCGACGCCGTTGGCGCAGGCCGAGACCAGACGGTTTCCAGCGACGAAGGCAAGGCCGGTCGGCCGTTCGCACCCCGGCATCGGGTAGCGCGCCACCACCTTGCGCGCGGCGATATCGACGACGGCGACCTCGTTCTTGCTCTCGACGTTGTCGAAGAACCGGCCCTTGCCGTCCACCGCTCCGAACTCGAGGGAATCGCCGACGGTGATCGAACCGGGGCTGATGCGGGTCCTGGGATCGATCAGGGTGATCATCCCGCTGTCGCCGTCGATGACCAGGACGAGGCGGCTCGCTGGATCATAGACCGCCCCGTCGGCGCCCTTGGCGGTGGGGATCGAGGTCACAAGCCGGCCGTCCTTGGCGCCCAGAATGCGCGCGCTGTTGTCGCCGCTGTTGGTGGTGACCAGAACATCGGCGCCTGGAACCACGACGACCGCGTGAAGGTGATCGCCCGGGGCGAAATCCGGATTGAGCTTGCCGGTGTCGGCGTCGATGGCCAGCACCTGGGTTCCGTGGGCGATGTACACCCGCCGGCGCACCGGATCGAAGCTGGCGTAGTCCCAGCCGCCGTCCGGCCCGTCGATGCGGCTGACCACGGCGAGCCCCGAGGCGCCCGGCGCGGCCGTCGCGTCAGCGCCGACGAAAGCGGCCAGCAGGCCCGCTGCGCATGCAAATCCCAGGAAAGCCGATCTCGTCATTCGTTCATCTCCATCGCCTCGGAACGAGGCGCTTCAGTCGGGCGCCATCTACCGCACGGCGAACAAGGGCGCCATGGAAACCACGCCTCCATCGGCGTCGGCGGCTTGGCCCGGGTGGTTCTCCAGGCCGAAGGCGTCCTCGATCGTCCGCCCTGCCAGCGAAATGCGGGACTCTGGAACTGGTCCACGGCCAGACCTGCACCGCGACCATCACCGGCTCTTCCCCCTCCGTGAACACCTTCCTGGATCTCGACGACATCGCCTTCACCACCTGGACCACCAAGGCGACTTTCAGCGGAACCACCAGCGGGGGGCCTCACCTTCGCCGGCGGAACCCGCACGGCCGAGAACAAGCTTTCCGGCGCCTACACGGCCTCGACCTTCGTCACCGCCAACGACGGCCACGGCGGCGCCGTGATCCACGATCCGGCGGCATGTCCGGCGTCACCGAGTCGAGCGCCGAGACGGCTCGCCCGTCGCCACTCACCTTGGCAGGCCAGGAACGGCGTCCACTGACGCCGCCCGCCTGACGCCGCTTGCCTTTCGACGTTACCGGGGTCAACGTCGCGCCCGCGCCACTGCTTCTGGACCATCGCCGGCGCCCGAGGGGGGGCCAATGACGACCATCACCGGAACCGTCTCGGGCTACACGATCATGTCCCCGGCCACGACGCTGAGCATCACCACCACCGGCTATGTCAATGGCCCGGGAGTCAGGGGGGAAAGTACCGGCAGCTATACGGTGGTCAGCGACGGCCGGATCGCCGGAACCGGCAACGGCGTGTCCCTCGACGGCGCCGACTGCTCGGTGACCAACGGCTCGGTGGCGCACACTACCGCCTCGATCTACGGCTACACCCACGGCGTAGCGCTCTACGGCGCCAACGGCGCCGTGGCCAACTTCGGGGTGATCACCGAGGGCCTGGACGGGCATTTCACCAACGCCGTGATCTCGCTTGTCTCCGGCGGCTCCGTCACCAACGGATCGAGCGGCGACACCCATGCCCTGATCGAGGGCTCGCGGGCCGTGGATATCGGCATCGATAGCGGCGCCGGCACGGTGACCAATTTCGGCTCGATCATCGCCACCGGCTACGGGATCAGTCCTTTGGAGCCCTCCTCCGCGAAGGCGGCCGGGTCACCAATGGCGCCGCCATCGACACCACGGCCCTGATCAGCGGCGGCCAGGGGGTGTTTCTCGACGAGACGGGCACGGTCATCAATTTCGCGACCATCGTCGGCACATCCGACTACGGCGTCGCTCTCGACGTCGGCGGCGCGTTCACCAACGGTTCGCCCACGGACCGCGCCGCGGTGGTCGAGGGATACCAGTCTGGGGTCGGCTTCGGGGGGTCCGGTACGGTCGCCAACTTCGGCGTCATCCGCGAGGCCGCCGCGGTCGGCGGCGACTATGGCGTCTATCTCACCGGCGGCGGCGCGCTCACCAACGGGGCGGTCAACGACCCGACGGCCTTGATCTCGGGCTATGGCGGCGTCCAGCTCGAAGGCGCGGGCGCCAGCGCGAATTTCGGCGTGATCGAAGGTCTCGGCGGGGCCACCAGGGGCTACGGGGCTTATGTCAGCGGCGGCGCCAGCCTCACCAACGGCGCCGCCAACGCCACCGGCGCGATGATCGAGGGCTACGGCGGCGTGAAGATCGACGGCGCCAGCACCGTCACCAATTTCGCCACCATCTCCGGAGCCGGCGGCGTCGCCGTCGAGCTGGCTTCCGATCTCGCCACCCTGATCGTCGAGGCCGGCTCGACCTTCACCGGCCAAGTCCTGGGCGGCGGCGGGATGCTGGAGCTGGGGCCGGGGACGGGCGCCGTCAGCGGCCTGGGCGGCAATGTGACGGTCTCCGGCGACATGGCGGCGACCACGTTCCAGAACTTCGGCACGGTGGAGGTGGGTCCTGGCGCGGTGTTCACCCTGTCGGGGAACGCCTCGCTTGCCGCCGGCCAGGTGTTGATCGACGCCGGTTCGCTGAGCGTGGCCGGAACGCTCGCCAGCGCCGGCGCGGTGACGGTGAGCGGCACGCTGGCCGGAGCGGGGACCCTGGCGCTCACCGGCGGGGCGGCGACGCTGAACGCCGGGACGGCGCTGACCATCGCCAGCGTCACCGTCTCCGGTTCGGCGACCAAGGTCGGCGTGAACGCGCCCCTCGCCTACGCCGGCAAATGGACCCAGAGCGCCGGGACCCTGACGGTGGCCGGCGGCGACACCATGACCTTCACCGGGACGGCCGACAGTTTCGCCGGCACCCTGGCCGGGGCCGGGACGGTGGCCTTGGCCTCGGGGACCGACACCCTGGCCGGAACCGCCCTGGCGGCGGCTGGCGTGACCATGACCTCGGCCACCGTGACCCTCGCCGGGACCATCGCCATCAGCCACCAGGTCACCGCCGGCGACCCCAGCCTGATCGTCGCGGCCGGCGGGGCCACGCTTTCGGGGGGCACGTTCAATCTCACGGGCAGCGCCGCCAACGCCATCATCGGGGCCACGGCGACCGCGACCCTGACCGTCAAGGACACCCTCCTGGGGGCCGGCCAGCTGGGCGATGGCAGGATGATCCTGGTCAACGACGGCGTCATCGCCGGCGACGACCCGGTCGCCCTGACCGTGAACACCGGCGCCCACACCATCGTCAACGCCGGGACCATCGAAGCCACCCGCGCCGGCGGCCTGGCGACCATCGTCAGCGCGGTCGACAATACCGGCGTGCTGGCCGCGGTGTCGGGCGGGGTGCTGACGGTCGATGGCGCGGTGACCGGCTCGGGGATCGGCGAGGTGGGGACCGGGACCCTGAAGTTCGCCGCCGCCTCGACCTTTAATGAGAACGTCACCTTCACCAGCGGTTCAACCGGAACCCTGGAGCTGGCCCACGGCCAGACCTACACCGGGACCATCACCGGCTTTTCCACCACCGCGGCCAACGCCCTGGATCTCGACGACATTCCCTTCGTCTCGGGGACGACCACGGCGACCTTCGCCGGAACCGCCAGCGGCGGCGTGCTGACGGTCAAGAACGGCGGCGCCGTCGCCAGCATCAAGCTCACCGGCGACTACCTCGGCTCGAGCTTCGTCACCAGCCTCGGCGCGGGCGGGGTCGGAACCAGGATCGTCGATCCCGCAGCCAGCCCCGCGGCCGGCTCCGGCCCGACAAGGCCGCGCAACCCCATCCTGCCCGCGCACACCTTCATCCAGTCCATGGCGGGAATGGAAGCGGAGGGGAGCGCGACGCCGGTGACGAGCCATGGGATCATCGACAAGGGCCACACTCTCCTCGCCGCGCCGAGGCTTTCCGCCGTCTGAACGTCGCCGGTCGCCCTGGCCTTTCGCCGCGCCCTGACCTACCTTCGCGTTCATGCCCCGTTCCCCCGCTTCCACCGGCGTCGCCGAGGTCTCCGCCGCCTTCGTCCGCGATCTTGCGCCGGCCCCGACGCCGGCGGTGTGGACGCCGCACCGGCCGGCGCGACCGGTCAAGAGCGAGGGTGGCCGGCGGTTCGAACTGGTCAGCGATTACGAACCGGCCGGCGACCAGCCGGCGGCGATCGCCGAACTGGTGGCCGGCGTCGAGGCCCGCGAACGGGACCAGGTGCTGCTCGGCGTCACCGGCTCGGGCAAGACCTTCACCATGGCCAAAGTCATCGAGGCCGTCCAGCGGCCGGCCCTGATCCTGGCCCACAACAAGACCCTGGCCGCCCAGCTCTACAGCGAATTCAAGAGCTATTTTCCGAACAACGCGGTCGAATATTTTGTCTCCTACTACGACTACTATCAGCCGGAAGCCTACGTCGCCCGCACCGACACCTATATCGAGAAGGATTCATCGCGCAACGAACAGATCGACCGCATGCGCCATTCCGCCACCCGGGCGATCCTGGAGCGGGACGACGTCATCGTCGTCGCCTCGGTCTCCTGCATCTACGGCATCGGCTCGGTCGAGACCTACACCGCCATGACCTTCTCCCTGGCCGTCGGTCAGACAGTGAACGAGAAGAACTTGATGGCCGACCTCGTCGCCCAGCAGTACCGGCGCAACGACCAGGCCTTCGAGCGCGGAACCTTCCGGCGGCGCGGCGACACGGTCGAGATCTTCCCCGCCCACTACGAGGACCGCGCCTGGCGGATCGTCATGTTCGGCGACGTCATCGAGGCCATCGCCGAGTTCGACCCCCTGACCGGCAAGAAGACCGGCGACCTCGAAAGCGTCAAGGTCTACGCCAACAGCCACTACGTCACGCCGCGCCCGACCCTTCGCCAGGCGGTGAACGGCATCAAGACCGAACTCAAGCCCCGCCTCGACTGGCTGGTCGCCAATGGCAAGCTGCTGGAAGCCCAGCGACTGGAACAGCGCACCACCTTCGACCTGGAGATGATCGAGGCCACCGGCTCGTGCGCCGGCATCGAGAACTATTCCCGCTACCTGACCGGCCGCCGCCCCGGCGAGCCGCCGCCGACCTTCTTCGAATACATTCCCGACAACGCGTTGCTGTTCATCGACGAGAGCCACCAGACCATCCCGCAGCTGGGGGCCATGTATCGCGGCGACTACAGCCGCAAGTTCACCCTGGCCGAATACGGCTTCCGCCTGCCGTCATGCCTGGATAATCGCCCGCTGAAGTTCGAGGAGTGGGAGGCCATGCGACCGGATTCCCTGTTCGTCTCCGCCACCCCTGCCAAATGGGAGCTGGAGAAGGCCGGCGGCGTGTTCGTCGAACAGGTGATCCGCCCCACCGGCTTGATCGACCCGCCGGTCGAGGTGCGTCCGGTCTCCAGGGGCGGCTTCTCTCAGGTCGATGACGTCATCGCCGAGAGCCGCGACTTCGCCCTCAAGGGCTACCGCACCCTGGTCACGGTGCTGACCAAGAAGATGGCCGAGGATCTCACCGAATACATGCACGAGCAGGGCCTGCGCGTGCGCTACATGCACTCCGACGTCGATACCCTCGAGCGCATCGAGATCATCCGCGACCTGCGCCTGGGGGCCTTCGACATCCTGGTCGGCATCAATTTGCTGCGCGAGGGCCTGGACATCCCCGAGTGCGGCCTGGTCGCCATCCTCGACGCCGACAAGGAGGGGTTCCTGCGCTCGGAGACGGCCCTCATCCAGACCATCGGCCGGGCGGCGCGCAACATCGACGGCAAGGTCATCCTCTACGCCGACACCGTCACCGGCTCGATGGAGCGGGCCATGGCCGAGACCAGCCGCCGGCGTGACAAGCAGGCCGAGTGGAACCACGCCCACGGCATCACCCCAGAGAGCATCAAGAGCCAGATCAAGGATCTCCTCGCCAGTCCCTACGAGCGCGGCGACCGGGTGACCATCGACGTCGGCGTCGCCGAAGACGCCCGACCCTTCCTCGGCTCCAATTTCCAGGCCACCCTGCGCGACCTGGAAGGAAAGATGCGCGGCCACGCCGCCAACCTCGAATTCGAGGACGCCGCCCGCCTGCGCGACGAGATCAAGCGCCTGAAGATGCTCGATCTGGAGTTCGCCAACGAAGCGATGACCCCGGTCGGCGAAACCCCCGACCGGCGCGCGCCGGCCCGCGCCCGCTCCGAAGCCCGCGCCGAGGCGGCGGCGCGGTTCAGGAAGGGCGGAAGGCGGTAGGCTTAACGAACCGTCGTGGCGCGGGAAAAACCCGTCGCCCGACTCATTGACGCCATGTGTAATTTATGTTTTTTACGGGTAATAATG
>DASRLN010000155.1:0-12702 GCA_035648435.1 Caulobacteraceae bacterium | reverse complement strand
GTTCCTGGTCATCGAGATCTTCACCGGTTCGGGTTGGCTGTTGTGGCCGGCGGCGGCCGCGGCGCTGGTCGCCATCGCCGGCCGGATCATCGCGCTGCCCGTCGCCGGTCAGGTGGCCTTGTTCGCCGGGACGACCATTGTCGCCACCTATGTCGGACGCCGGCTGATGCCCAGGCCAGGTGTGGCCGGCGCGGATATCAATGATCCCGCCACGAGACTCATCGGTCATCGTGGCGAGGCAGCCGCGCCCTTCGTCGCCCGGCTCGGCCGGGTGTTCGTGGATGGCAAGGAGTGGGCCGCCGAACTCGAAGGCGACGGACCCCTGCCGGCCGGCGCCCGGGTCGAAGTGACCGCGGTGGTCGGCGGCGCGCGGTTGAGGGTCAGGGCCGAGCCTTGAGGCCCCAGCGGACTCATTCCTTGCGCGAAAGCGCCGCGAGCTGTTCCTGCATGGCCGCCATCTGGCGCTTGATCTCGGCCAGGGAATCCTCCCCGCCGGCCGGCGGGGAGGCTTTCGAAAGTGGCGCCGGCGCGACCGTCTCCTCGCCGCGATAGGCGAAGGGCGTGAACATCTTCATCGCCCGGTCGAAGAGGGCCATGTTCTGGCGGATCTGCTCGTCGAAGGCGCCGATGCCGGGAGGCGTCACGGACTGAAACTGGCCGCGCAGGCGCTCCTGCTGGCGAATGAAGCTGTCGAGGGAAAGTTCGAGGAAACTCGGCAGGAATGCCTGCATCCGGTCGCCGTAGAATCCGATCAGCTGGCGCAGGAACTGGATCGGCAGGAGGTTTTGGCCCCGGCTCTCTTCCTCGAAGATGATCTGGGTGAGCACCTTGCGGGTGATGTCCTCGCCGCTCTTGGCGTCGTGGACGACGAAATCGACCCCTTCCTTCACCATCGTCGAAAGATCGTCGAGGGTGATGTAGCTGCTGGCGGCCTTGTTGTAGAGGCGGCGGTTGGCGTACTTCTGGATGACGATCCGCTCGCCGGGGGCGGCCGGCCGGGCCTCATTCGTCATTTCTCATCCCCTGTCGGCGTGCCGGCGCGCACTTGGCGTGCGGCGCAGTATCGCCCATCGCCGACCGTCACGCCAGTTCACCCCCTGGCGCCGCCAAACCCGGGCGTGCGGGGCCGGTGAAAATGGGGCATGGTGGCGGTCAGCAAGGCCACCGTCACCAATGGGAGTCGATCGCCATGAGCGATATCGTCATCGTTTCCGCCGCCAGAACGCCGGTGGGATCCTTCAACGGCGCGCTGGCGAGCGTGCCGGCCCATGACCTCGGCAAGATCGCCATCCAGGCGGCCATCGAGCGGGCTGGGATTTCGGCCTCGGACGTCGAAGAGGTGATCATGGGTCAGGTTCTTCAGGCCGGGGCCGGCCAGGGACCCGCCCGCCAGGCCTCGGTGAACGCCGGCGTGCCGGTGGAAAGCCCGGCCTGGAGCGTCAATCAGCTCTGCGGCTCGGGACTTCGCGCCGTGGCCCTGGGCGCCCAGCAGATCGCGGCGGGGGACGCCGCCATCGTCGTCGCCGGCGGCCAGGAGAGCATGAGCCAGTCGCCCCACGCGGCGAATGTGCGGAACGGCCAGAAGATGGGCGACCTCGGCTTTGTCGACACCATGATCAAGGATGGCTTGTGGGATGCCTTTCACGGCTATCACATGGGCCAGACGGCGGAGAACATCGCCGCCCGCTGGCAGATCACGCGGGAAGACCAGGATCGCTTCGCGGTGGGGTCTCAGAACAAGGCCGAGGCGGCGCAGAAGGCGGGCCGGTTCGCCGGCGAGATCGCGGCGGTGACCATCAAGGGCCGCAAGGGCGACACCGTCGTCGATCAGGACGAGTACATCCGCCACGGCGCCACCTATGAGAGCGTCTCGGGCCTTCGTCCCGCCTTCGCCAAGGACGGATCGGTGACGGCGGCCAACGCCTCGGGGCTCAACGACGGGGCCGCGGCCATGGTTCTGATGTCCGCTGACGAAGCAAAGAAGCGTGGCCTGAAACCCCTGGCGCGCATCGCGTCGTGGGCGCACGCCGGGGTCGATCCCGAAATCATGGGAACCGGGCCGATCCCGGCCACCCGCAAGGCGCTCGAAAAGGCCGGCTGGAAGGTCTCCGATCTCGATCTCATCGAGTCCAACGAGGCCTTCGCGGCGCAGTCGCTGTCGGTGGTGCGCGAACTCGGCCTCGATCCAGCCAAGGTCAACGTCAACGGCGGCGCGATCGCCATCGGTCATCCGATCGGCGCCTCGGGCGCCCGCATTCTCACCACCCTACTTCACGAGATGAAGCGGTCCGGCGCCAAGAAGGGCTTGGCGACCCTGTGCGTCGGCGGCGGCATGGGCGTGGCCATGTGTGTCGAAGCGGTCTGAGCATCCAACCGCGCGCTCAGAGCGAAATGGGGCGCCGGTAGAGAAAGGGAGAAGACGATGGCGATGAGCAGGGTGGCGTTCGTCACCGGAGGAACCCGGGGGATTGGCAGGGCGATCAGCGCCCGCCTCAAGACCGCTGGCTACAAGGTCGCGGCCGGCTATGCGGGCAACGAAGTCGCCGCCCAGGCCTGCGCCAGCGACCTGGGGGTGCTGGTGGTGAAGGGTAACGTTTCGTCGTTCGCCGACTGCGCCGCCGCGGTGAAGGCCGTCGAGGCCGAGTTCGGCCCCATCGACGTGCTGGTCAACAACGCCGGCATCACCCGTGACGCCATGCTGCACAAGATGACCGAGGAGCAATGGAACGAGGTCATCCACGTCAATCTCGCCTCGATCTTCAACATGACGCGGAACGTCATCGAAGGCATGCGCGAACGCGGTTTCGGCCGGGTGATCAACATCAGCTCGATCAACGGCCAGAAGGGCCAGATGGGCCAGACCAACTATTCCGCCGCCAAGGCCGGGATGATCGGGTTTTCCAAGGCGCTGGCCCAGGAAAACGCCAAGAAGGGGATCACGGTGAACACCATCGCGCCGGGATACGTCGATACCGAGATGGTTTCGGCCGTGCCCAAGGCGGTACTCGACCAGATCATCGCCGGCATCCCGGTCGGCCGGCTCGGCATGGCCGACGAGATCGCCCGCTGCGTGGCCTTTCTCGCCGCCGAGGACGCCGGCTTCATCACCGGCGCCACCTTGAGCGTCAACGGCGGCCAATACGTGGGCGGATAGGCGGGGCCGCTCGAAGGCCCGGGACCCGTATGACATCCCCTGTCCTATCACAGCCTGGACGTGGCGGCGGCGGCCATGGCCGCGATCCTTGATATCGGGTCCGCCTGGCTTCGGGTTGCGTGTCCGGTTTGGAATCTCTCGCGGATTGGCGATCCGTAATCTTCCGGCCACCCGCTCGACATCTGATTGGCGTCACAACGAAGCCAAGGCGGGCTCACAGCGAGGATTTGTGGAATGAAACGTACAATGATTTCGGTCTCCGTCTTGGCTTTCGCCGTGGCTTTGGCCGGCGACGCGCTGGCCGCGCCTCAAACCGGCGGCGGCTTCACCGGCCATGAGTTGGCCGGGCGAGCGCACATCAACCTGAGCCAGGCGCGCGCCATCGCCCAGAAGGCGCGGCCGGGCGCAATCACCGACCAGGAACTCGAAAAAGAGGGCGGCGGCAGCGGCCTTCGCTATTCATTCGATATCAGCAGGTCTGGAAGGACCTACGAAGTGGGTGTGGACGCCATGACCGGCAAGGTCCTGGAGAACGGCCACGAAGGCGCCGCTGCTGAAGCTGCCGAAGCCACCACCGAGCACAATGGCGCTCACTGACGTCAGCTTAATCACCTTCATGGGCGCGCCGTCCGCCGTTCAAGACTATCCGGCCGAGGCGCTGGAGCGCGGGGTTCGCCCATGAAATTGCTGCTCGTGGAGGATGACCGAGAGACGGCCGCCTATCTGAAGCGAGCGCTCACGGAGGCGGGCCACTCCGTCGATCACGCGAGCGGCGGGCGCGACGGCCTGATGCTCGCTGCCGGCGAGACCTATGACGTGATGGTCTTGGACCGAATGCTGCCGCGGATCGACGGTTTGGCGATCCTGCGCACCATCCGTGCCTCGGGCGTGAACACGCCTGTGCTACTATTGACCGCGCTGGGCGGCATCGATGACCGGGTCGAGGGACTGGAGGCGGGCGGCGACGACTATCTGGTTAAACCGTTCGCGTTCGCCGAACTCCTGGCGCGGGTGAACGCCCTGGCTCGCCGGCCACCGCCTCGGGACGTTCAGACCACTTTGCGAGCCGCGGACCTTGAGATGAACCTGCTGCGCCGCGCCGTCAGCCGGGGCGGCCAGCGGATCGAATTGCAGCCGCGGGAGTTCCAGCTCTTGGAATACCTGATGCGCCATGCCGGCAAGGTCGTCACCCGGACGATGCTGCTTGAAGCGGTCTGGGATTTTCACTTCGATCCCAAGACCAACATCGTGGAGACACACATCAGCCGGCTGCGATCCAAGGTGGACCGCGGCCACGCCCGCGAGCTGATCCATACTCTGCGCGGCGCCGGTTATTGCCTGCGCGAACCGGACTGACATGTTCCGTTCCGCCAGCCTGCGCCTGGCGGCGCTCTACACGGCCGCCTTCATTGCGGCGGTCGTGGTGTTGGGCGCCATCACCCTGTTCACCACACGCGCAGCCCTGACCCGGCAGTTCGACGCCCGCATCCGCTCGGAATCCGCCGCCCTGGCCCAGGAATTCCGAACCGAGGGACTTACCGGCGTGGCGCAGGCGGTACAAGAGCGAGATCGCACGCCGGGGGCCTTGGACTATGGCCTCGAAGCGGCCGGCGGACGGCGGATCGCTGGCCGCCTGGCGGGCGCCCGGGTCGCCTCCGGCTGGTCCAACCTGAGCATCCGGGGGTCCGCCGACGAACAGGAGACGATCAGGGTCTACGCCGACACCTTGGCGGGCGGGTACCGTCTGGTCGTGGGCGGCGATGACGAAAGCATCGAGGCAGTCGATAAGCTGCTGGTCGAGCGATTCCTGCTGGCGATCCTTGGCGTGGTGATAATTGGCGTCGTCGGCAGTTACAGCCTTGGCCGCGGCATGGGCCGGCGGATCGCGGCCATCACCGGCGCCGCAGAGGCGATCATCGACGGCGATCTCTCCCACCGGGTGCCCGTGCGCGGCTCCGGCGACGACCTCGATCACCTGGCGTCGACGTTCAACCGTATGCTGGACCGCATCCAGGCTTTGATGGAAAGCCTGAAGCAGGTGTCCAGTGACATCGCGCACGATCTTCGCACCCCACTGACGCGCCTGAGAACGCGGCTTGAATCGCAGTTGGCGCGGGGCGGGGAGGGGCCGGCCCCCGCTATCGAGGTGGCCCTGGACGATCTTGACGCGATCCTGGAGACCTTCGCGGCGCTCCTTCGGATCGCCCAGATCGAAGGCGGAGCACGACGCGCCGGTTTCCGGCCGACGGATCTGTCCGAGGTGGGTCGCACCGTCGTCGAGGCCTTCGCCCCTTCGGCCGAGGATGCCGGCGCGTCGCTGTTGCTCGAGACGGCGGGTCCGCTCGTGGTGGACGGAGACTCCGAACTGCTCACCCAGATGGTCGTCAATCTGGTGGAGAACGGTCTGCGCCACGCCGGGCGGCGGCCAACGGTTCGTGTGACGGTGGCTCGGGTCGGCGCCACGCCGATGCTTTGCGTCATCGACGACGGGCGGGGCGTGCCCGACAACGAGCGCGAGCATCTCTTTGA
Organism: Caulobacteraceae bacterium; assembly: GCA_035648435.1. GTDB lineage: Bacteria > Pseudomonadota > Alphaproteobacteria > Caulobacterales > Caulobacteraceae > Acaudatibacter. Next base: position 7,019 of record DASRLN010000155.1, on the reverse strand, counting down.
CCGTTTCTACCGGCTGGAGCGCAGCCGCTCGACGCCCGGCAGCGGGCTGGGCCTGGCCCTCGTGGCGGCGGTGGCGAAACTGCATGACGCGGAGGTCGCGTTGTACGATGCGCGGCCCGGACTGGAGGCGCGCGTCACCTTCGCCCCGGCGGCGGCCTGATCGGGGTCACATTGGGGTTTTGTAATCTCTGAGCCACCCAACGCCAACCCCAGCGAGGCTACGGCTCCGAAGCGTGGGCAACGGGCGAGCAACAGCGATCGGGGCCGCACTCGCGGCGTGTGTCAGCCTCGGCGCCTGCGAGAGCTATGCGCCGGGCGAACTCGCGAGGGGGCCGAATCTAGCGGTGTCGCCCGAGCGGCTCACGGTTGATCTCTCGAAACTCCCGCCGGTTCCGCTCAAGGCGCACAAGTTCGACCCGTCGGATGGCCTCGACCCCACCGAAGTCGCGATCCTGGCGGTGCTCAACAACCCCGACCTCATCGCCAAGCGCGCGGCGGCCAAGGTGGCCGGCGCCCAGGTCTTCTCCGCCGGCCTTCTTCCGGATCCGCAGGTCGCCCTGAGCGCCGATTTCCCCGATCACCCCGCCGGTCTGGTCACCGCTTACGGCATCACGCCGACCATCGATCTGTTGAGCCTGATAACCCGTTCGGCCGCCCTGAGGGCGGCGCGATCCTCGGAGAAGCAGGCGGATCTTGATCTTTTGTGGAGTGAATGGAGCACCGCCCAGCAGGCGCGCCAACTGGCGGTGACGGCGCTCGGCGATGAAGCCAAAGGCGCGGTGCTCCGGACCATCGATGACGGACTGACCGCGCGCTACCGGCAATCGAGCCTCGCCTACCAGCGACATGACATCACCGCCCAGGTCAACAGCGTCGATCTGGCGGCCAAGTTGGACGCCGACGCCCAACTCGCCATCGCCCTGCATGACAGCCTCAAGGCGCGCGGCGATCTCAATGCTATCATCGGCCTGGCGCCGGCGGTGAAATTGAACCTGACAGCCGGCGCGCCACCGGTTGATCCGCTCGACGCGGCGCTTGATCGGGCCATCGCCTCACTGCCAGAACGCCGGCCGGATCTGCTGGCTCTGAAGGCCGGCCATGAGGCTCAGAACGCCAATCTTCGCAAGGCTATCCTCAGTCAGTTCCCGCTGATCAATCTGGGCTTCAGCCGCCAGCGCGACACTGGCGCGGTTCTCACCAACGGCGTTGCGGCGACGCTGGTGATCCCGATCTTCAACCGCGGGCGTGGCGCGATCGCCATCCAGGCGGCGACTCGCGAGCGGCTGGCGCAAGAGTACCAGGCGCGTCTCGATCAAACGATCGCCGATGTCGCCACCGCCCGGCGCGATCTGGCGGCGGATCGCGTCAATCTGGGTCGTCTGGAATCCGAGGTTCCCCGCCTGGTTTCGATGACCGATGCCGCCAACGCGGCATATTTGCGCGGCGATCTCGACAGCGCCGCCTCACTGGCGCTGGAACAGTCGGCGCTCAAGCAGCAGGTGGCGGTGCTCGACCTGCGCCTGGCCGTTGAGCTGGCCGATATCAGCCTGGAGACCGTGCTCTTTCTGCCGTCGGATGAAGGAGGCCAACCATGAAGCGATCAAGTCCGTGGCGGTACGTCGCCGTGGCGGTCATCGCTGTCATCGTCGTCTTCGTGGCGTGGAAGATTCTGGAACCCAAGAGCCCCGCACCCGACGCGCCCGCCCCATCAGCGCTGGTTACGCTCGCGCCACTGCGTCAGGCGACTGTCATCGACACCGTCAGGGCATACGGGGTGATCAGCGGATCGCCGGCGGCGAGCCTGACCGTCGCCGCCCCTCGCGAGGTCATCGTGCAGAGGGTTCTGGTGACGCCCGGCCAGTCGGTGGCGGGCGGCGCGCCCCTCGTCACGCTGGCCGACACGCCGGCGACGCAATTGATCTATCGCCAGGCGGCCGACGCCGCGGCGTTCGCGGAGCGGGAGCTGGCGCGGGTTCAGCGTCTCTACGACACCCATCTGGCCGCCAACGACCAGTTGGCCGCGGCGCGCAAGGCCCTGGCCGACGCCAAGGCGGTGGTCGCCTCCCAGTCCGCGGCCGGCGCGGGAAGGGACGCCCAGACTCTCACCGCCCCGGTGGCCGGCGTCATCGGCGCGATTCCCGCGGCCCTGGGAGGACACCTCGCCGCCGGCGCGCCGCTGCTGACCGTCATCGCCGCGGGCGGCATGGTCGCCGACCTGGGCGTCGAGCCGACCAGGGCCGCCCTCCTGGCGGTCGGCCAACCCGTCGTCGTCATCTCGGTGTTCGATCGGGATCGGCATTTCGACAGCCGTGTGGCCGTCGTCGGCCGTCAGGTCGATCCGACGACCCGGCTGGTCAGGGTCACCGCCCCTGCGCCGTCCGCCGACCTCGCGCTCGGCGCGGCCGTCGAGGGCCAGATCGCCGTCGCCAGCCATCCTGGCCTGCTCGCGCCTCACCAGGCGGTGGTCTACGACGAGACCGGCGCGCACGTCTTCACCCTGCACGGCGGCAAGGCGCATGAGGTGTCCGTGAAGACGGGCGCGCAACAGGGTGATGACATCGAGGTCACCGGGGCGCTCTTCGCCGGCGAGTTGGTGGTCGTTCAGGGCGCCTATCAGGTGCAGGAGGGCCTGGCGGTGCGGACGGTGGGAAAATGAGGTTCTCCGACGTCATCGCCGGCCACCGGCGATCCTTGCTCGTTCTGGTGGTCATGACCATCGTGGCGGGGGTGCTGGCGGGCTTCACCCTGCCGGTGGGACTTTTTCCCAACATCTCCTTTCCCAGGATCACCGTCAGCGTCGAGGCCGGCGACCGGCCCATCGACCAGATGGCCACGGTGATCACCCGGCCGCTCGAGCAGGCCGTGAGGGCGGTGCCCCAGGTCATCTCCGTGCGATCAACCACCAGTCGCGGCGCGGCCGACCTGAAGATCAATCTGGTCTGGAACACAGACATGAATCTGGCGCTCCAGCGCACCGAGGCGGCGCTGGCCAGCGCTTCGGCCACGCTCCCTCCCGGCGTGACCTTTGTCGTCCACCGGATGGATCCCACGGTGTATCCGGTCGCCGCCTATAGCCTGACCTCGAACCGCATCGGTCCGGTCGCCCTGCGCGACTATGCGGAATTCACCCTAAAGCCGTTGCTGACCAATGTTCCAGGCGTCGCCCGGGTGGATTCCCTGGGCGGCGAGGTTGGCGAATATCGCGTCGATGCCGACCCGGTGCGGCTGCGCGCCTTCGGCCTGTCGCTGGCCGATGTGACCGCCGCGCTCAGCGGCGCCAATGTGCTGGCCGCCAGCGGCAAGCTGCAGGATCGCGGCAAGCTCTATCTGACCCTGACCGACAGCCGCCTGACCAGCGCGGCCGAGATCGAGAATGTCGTCCTCAAGAGCGCCGGCGGCGGAATCGTGCGGTTGGGAGATGTTGCAGGCGTACGCTTGACCGGAGCGCCGAAGTGGCTTCGGGTCACCGCCGACGGCAAACCGGCCGTCAGCGTGCAGATCTATCAACAGCCCAGCGGCGACACGCCCCGCATCGTCAGAGGCATCGCCGCGGTGTTCGCCAAGGCCAAGGCGACGGCGCCGCCGGGGCTTCGCGTCTCGCCCTGGTACGATCAAAGCGACCTGATCAAGAGTTCGGCGACGAGTCTCGCCGAATCGATCGCCATCGGCGCGGTGCTCGCGGGGCTCGTGCTGCTCGTCTTTCTGCGCAATCTTCGCATCACCTTGGTGGCGGTGGTCGTCGTGCCGGCGGTTCTAGCCATCACGACCCTGGCGCTCAAGCTGCTCGGCCAGAGCTTCAACATCATGACCCTGGGCGGCATGGCGGCCGCCATCGGCCTGATCATCGATGACGCCATCGTCATGATCGAACACATGGAGCGGCGCCTGGTCGAAGCGCCGGAAGATCGTGTCGGCGCCATGCGCGCCGCCGCCGCCGAGTTCTTCCACCCCCTAGCCGGCTCGTCAGCCGCCACGGTGCTGATCTTCCTGCCCCTGGCCTTCCTCACCGGCGTCACAGGCGCCTTCTTCAAGGCCTTGTCCCTGACCATGGCCACCGCTCTGCTCGTTTCGTTCCTTCTGGCCTGGCTGGTGGCGCCGATCCTGATGGAGCAGCTCTACCGAAACGCCAAACCCAAAAAGACGAAACCCGAAGCCGGCGCGATGCGGGGTTACCGAAGGTCGCTGGAACGGACGACCAGCGCGCCGTGGATGGCGGCGATGGTCATGGTTCCCCTCTTCGCGCTGGGTATCTGGTGCTTCATGACCTTGCCCAGCGGCTTCATGCCCAAGACCGATGAGGGCGGTTTCATCCTCGACTACATAACCCCCGCCGGAACCTCTCTGGACGAAAGCGACCGATTGGTCGGGCAGATCGGGACCATTCTCTCCAGCACGCCCGAAGTGATCACCTATTCGCGGCGAACCGGCGCGCAACTCGGCGGCGCCCTCACCGAAGGCAATGTCGGCGACTTCTTCGCCCGCCTGAAGACGGGACGCAGGCGGGGAATCGAAACGGTGATGGATGAAGTGCGCACCCGCGTGGAGGCGCGGGTCCCGGGGGTCGAGGTCGAAACCGCCCAACTGATCGAGGACGAGGTCGGCGACTTGACCGCCGTTCCACAGCCGATCGAGGTCAAGCTCTTTGGCGACGATATGGCTCTGTTGCGCGCCACCGCCGCCGACGTGGCAAAGCGAATCTCAAGCGTTCGCGGGATCGCCGAGGTCAAGGACGGCGTGGTGATCGCCGGCGATGCGCTGAATGTGCATGTCAACCTGGCCCAGGCGGCGCTCGAAGGCATCGCGCCGGCGGAAGCCTCCAAACAGATCACCGCCATGATCAGCGGCGATATCGCCACCCAGATCCAGTCGGGAGTGATGCTCCTCAATGTCCGCGCATGGATTCCGCCCGGCGAGCGCGATCGCGTTTCCGATATCGCCGATCTGCCTCTGCGCGCCGCCGATGGGCACGTCTTCAAACTCTCCCAGATCGCCACGGTCGATGTCCTGACCGGTCAGCCGGAGGTCGAACGCGAGGGCGGCCGGCCGTTGGACGCGATCACCGCGCGCGTCGTCGGCCGCGACCTCGGCTCCACGGCCCGGGCGGTGCAAAACGTCCTGGGCCAGCCCGGCGTGATACCGGCCGGCGTCACCTTCGAAATGGGCGGGTTGTATTCGCAGCAGCAAGCGGCGTTTCAGGGTCTCGCGATGGTGTTCACCGCGGCCTTGGCCATCGTTTCCATTCTGCTGCTGGTGATCTACGAGAACTTCCGCATCGTCGGCGCGATCATCGTCATGCCACTGCTGGCCGCGTGCGCGGTGGCCGGCGCCCTGCGTCTGGCCGGCGTCGAACTCAACATCATGTCGATCATGGGCCTGACCATGGTCATCGGCATCGTCACCGAAGTGGCGATCTTCTATTTCACCGAATACGTTAGCCTGTTGGCCAGGGGCATGGCGCCGGTCAAGGCATTGGTCGATGCCGGCGTCAACCGGTTCCGGCCCATCGCCATGACCACCGTCGCCGCCATTCTGGCGCTCTCGCCGCTGGCCTTGGGATCCTCGATGCAAAAGCCCCTGGCGATCGCGATCATCGCGGGCCTGATTGCCCAGGGTCCCCTGGTCCTGCTGGTAATGCCGGCGCTGTTTCGGCTGATCGGAGGCCTTGGCCGATCGCCCGAGACGTCGCAAGGCGCTTGAGGCTTAGCCTGGATTTCTCGAGCGTCGGTCCTTTTTTGCCGCTGACGGTCGTCTCGTCATGGTCTGTCCCCTTCAGCGGGGCCATCGCCGCGGTCAGGCAGAACCTCCAAGTATCCCCCTTGTCCAGACTCCCCAGGCCGGCTCTCCCCCAACATGTCATGCGCCTCGCCGGCCCTGTCCCCGCCGATGCGGGAATCAGACCCGACACCACCCGTCCAAAAACCGCCCTGATCGGGCGTCATGCCCCTGCGCATGGCGCTGGCGTCGAGGCCACCTGATCGGAATACGGCCCTCGCCGCGATTGTCTTCGCGGCGGGATTGTACGGATATGCCGACCCCGCTCTGGCGCTGCCCTGGCTGCATGACGCCTTCGGACATCACGGTCAGGACGGACGTCACGCCGAAGCCCCCCGGATCGCCCACTATGCGATCGATGACGGCGGCGGCTTCGTAGTCGATCGCAGCGGCAGGCAACCCCTGCTGAAGTTCGACTGGAGTCCCGAGATCTGGGCCTTGTCGCCCTCGCGCGGTCCTCGCGGCGACATCATCTACAAGAACGACCTGGGCGAGCCGGTTCTGCGCGCCACCAGGCTTGGCGGAATGACGGTGTTCACACCGCGCCGGCCGGCCGGATCGGCGGCTTCGGTCAGTGGCGCTTCCAGCCCGCTGCGGTTGGCCTCGATCGGGCCGGTGGCGCTCTATCAGCGCATGTTTCAGGCCAGCCTCCGCTCCAGCCGGGCGGCGCAGCATCTCATTGCCTTCGAGGCGCCCGATGTCGATGCCACCTCCGACGGCCTGATCGCCGACTCCGCGACGGTGGCCATGGAGGCGGTGGTGCGTCTGTCGGATCGACCGGACGGAAAAGTGTTCCTCGCGCGCGTCAACAAGATCGTCTTTCGAGTCGGCAAGCGGCCGGACGTGATCTTCAAGGACGGCGTCATAACCGTCGCCCTGGTCCCACCCGTCGGCATCGTCGGCAGGCCCTCGTCACGCAGGATCTTGTGGCTGATCGGCGGCGGCGGCCATTGAAACGCCTTCACCCGCGAAATCCGTCCTTGGCGGCCCGCACCGCCCCGAAGGCCTCGAAGTCGGGCGCGCCTGTCTTGCCGACGCGACCCGCAAGCAAAGGCGCGCGGAGAAAGGGATTGGTGGCCTTTTCCAGACCGATGGTGGTGGGCACCGTCGCTTCTCCCCGTTCCCGGGCGGCGAAGATGCTCTCCGCCCTTCCGCGGAGTTGGGGATCATCATCCACCGAGAGGGCGAAACGGGCGTTGGACGCCGTGTACTCGTGGGCGCAATAGACGCGGGTGTCGTCGGGCAGG
>DASRLN010000154.1:0-2553 GCA_035648435.1 Caulobacteraceae bacterium | reverse complement strand
CGAAACCGGCCGACGACGCGCCGTCCGCGCCATCGACGCCATCCGACTCACACTCGACGGAATGCCCATTCCCATCCCGCCCTGATCCACGCCCCAACCGGGACGTGAGTAATTACTTGACGAGCGTCGCGACGATCTCCGCCCTCAGATTTTCTCGGATCGCCGGAACGTCAACCACCTGATCTAGCCGGTCTCGATCACCCGATCTCGCTGCCGCCTTGAGCGCGCCAACCGCGAAAAGCGGAGAAGCGGCATAGGCGATTGAGACGGCGACGACGCCTAGTGTCGCCGCGATCAAAAGCAAAGCTCTGCTCTTCATCGGAAAATGCCTGCCCATTCAGCCGATATTGGCGCGCGGGGGAGAGCGACGCTATAGTCCATGCGAAGCACAACCTAAAGCGGCGGCCCATGGACCCATCCTACCACGCACCCGCTCAAAACCCGATCTTTCGCCGCACCCCACCCACCTTCGCCGCCACCAGATCGACGATGTCCCGCGGCACGCGCCGATCGGCGGCGGCGGACGCCTTATTGGTGGCCAGATCGGCCGGGTGAAGCACATAGCCGAAGAGTTCGTCCGGCTGAGCCGGGAAGAACCGGAAATCGGCATCGGCGACCCATTCCAGCTGTGTTGTTTCGCCAAGGCCCTCCACCAGCGCGGCGCGCTTGCCGGTCCCCCGGCTGGGGAGCCATTGGAGGTGGAAGCCAGCATCGACGATGACCACGGCGTCGCCCTCCGCGACCGCAACAAGCCGCTCGTCGTCATCGTGGAAGATGTCGATGTCGCTGGAGAAGCGCGGGCCGTCGCGATTGAGGGCGATCGCGCCGGCGACGTAGCTGTCGGGACTCCTCTGGCCGGCGAGAGTGCGGAGCAGGTGCGACTGAAGCCTAGTGAGGGGCACGGCACAGGCGCTCGAGCGCTTCGGCCAGCCGCCGTCCTTCCATCGAGCCATGGGTGCGAAGGGCCGGCGTGATGGCCAGGGCCGCTCCGGGGGTCGCGACCTCAGCCGGCTGGAGGTTCCACAGGGCGACGGCGCCGTAATCGGCGAAGGCTTGCCGATAGAGGCGTTCGATCTCCTGGAGGCGCGGCGATTTGGCCATGGTTGATACTATCATGACCGGGGACCCATGACGAACTTGCGGTGGGCGGTGGACACGGGGCGGACACCTGCTGGTCGTCCGCAGGTCGGCATTCATCGTGGACCGCAGGCGTCCTGAGGCGGTGAACCAAATGACCTCCTCCGGCTTCGCAAAGGGGCGCTGCTTTCCGTAGCGCGGGCTTCCAGCCCGCCCTTCTCCCCGTGGCGGCTTCAGCAAAGAGCGGGCTGGAAGCCCGCGCTACGAACCAAGGCGCCGTTTGCTCACAGGACCTCCTCGCCGGCAGCTGGCGGAACGCCAGCCGTCTTGGGCGACGGCTCCATGTCGGATACGCCGGAGACGCGGCCAGGAAGACGGTCGGCTGGCGCCGACTGCCGGCGGGACGCTGGCGCTTCGGGCTGCTGGAAACCCGATCTTGCGCTTCATCCCACCCGTCCTCGCCGCCAGATGGGTATCGGCCTGCTCATGGGCGTCTGCTCATGGCGTGTCGTCAGGACAACCGTCAGGCGGCGCGGGCTGGCCGGTCGCCCCTTGCGAGCCCGCGGCCAGCTCGAGCTGACTATGCTTGGCGCCAGGCACATGGAAGTCACCCTCACCCGACTCGGCGGGGGAGATGGCCTGAGGGTATTGAAGGCCTCGTACGGTGGCCGCGCTATACTTGCCGGGCGTGTGGCGCCCTCCGCCTTGCATCGACGCGCCGCCGTCGGCCGTCGCGATCGGTGTGCCATAGTACCAATGCATGACCTGAACAACGTGGGTCCCGGGCTCGCCTGGCCCAGCCGGAGAGATACCCGACAGGGTGAGGGTGATACGGCCACCGGGTTTGGCGATGACGGCGGCGAGCTTGCGCCCGGCCGCGTCGAGGGCGAAGGCCGGCGCGCCGGGAGCGCCGCACTGGATCGGGGCGGAGACGACATCGACCGACCCGCTCTGCCCAGCCTGAAACGACTGGATGTCGATGGTCGCCCGTCTCGTGGTGCACATGTCCCACATGATTTCGCCGGCGTATCTGCCCGCCTTCAGGTTCTCGAAGGTGACCTGGCCGTGGCCGTCGGTGACGCCGCGGGCGACGACACCCGACGTCTTGCCGCCCGCCCGGGCCCAATCGGAAATGCCCGGGGACCCGGCCCCGGGTCCGGCCGTCCGGTCGTTACCCCAGCGGTCGAAAATCGACACGGTGATGCGGCCACCGGGCGGGGCGATGACGGCGATGAGCTTGCGCCCGGCGCCGTCGCGGGCGAAGGCCGGCGCGCCGGGCTTGCCGCACCGGATCGGGGCGGAGACCAGGTTCACCGACGCTTGCCCCCCCGAAAATACCTGGAGTTCCGATTGCGCCCCCGAAAGTATTTGGCCGTCGAGGGTCCGTCTCGTGGTGCACATGTCCCACATTTCGACGGTGTATCCGCCCGCCTCCAGCTTTTCGAAGGTGACCTGGCCGTGGCCGTCGGTGACGCC
>DASRLN010000153.1:0-22071 GCA_035648435.1 Caulobacteraceae bacterium | reverse complement strand
GGCGGACAGCGATCCGGAGGCGGAATATGAGGAAACCGTCCACAAGGCCGGCGCGGTGCGCCGCGCGGCGGAGGAAGCCTGGCGCTTCGCGTGAAATCCATCGCCCGCGGATGTTCCCAACCCGCCTCAAGCCGTAGAGATACCCGCATGATCCTGGTCATCGATAACTACGACAGCTTCACCTATAACCTCGTGCACTATCTGGCCGAGCTGGGGGCGCGGACCTTGGTTTGCCGAAACGACGCCCTTTCCGTGGCCGGAGCCCTGACGATGCGGCCGGAGGCCGTCGTGCTATCGCCCGGTCCCCGCACGCCGAACGAGGCCGGAATCTGCCTGGGCCTGATCGCCGCCGCGCCCGCCGAGCTGCCGATCCTGGGTGTATGCCTGGGCCATCAGGCCATCGGCCAGGCGTTTGGCGGCGCGGTCGTTCCCGCCAGGTCGATCATGCACGGCAAGACGAGTGCGATCCGCCATCGCGGCCAGGGCCTGTTCGCCGGCCTGGACGATCCCTTCGTCGCCACGCGCTATCACAGCCTGGCGGTGGAGCGAGAGGGGCTGCCCGCCTGCCTGGACATCACCGCCTGGACCGACGATGGCGAGATCATGGGCTTGGCCCACGCCAGCCGCCCCATCCACGGGGTTCAGTTCCATCCCGAGTCCATCGCCACGCCCGACGGCCATCGGCTTCTGGACAATTTCCTCGATCTGGCCGGGGTTCGCCGGCTGGCCACGGCCTAGGACGATGAGCGAATCCTTCAAGCCCCTGCTCGGCCGGCTGGCTGACGGCGCGACCCTGATCGAGGAGGACGCCGAGGCGTTCTTCGCCGCCTGCCTGCGCGGCGAGCCCTCGCCGGCGCAGATCGCCGCCGCGGTCACCGCCATGCGTCTGCGCGGGGAGACCCTGGGGGAGATCACCGCCTGCGCCCGCGCGCTGCGGCGCTCCGCCCTCACCCTAGACCATCCCTATGAGGTCATCGACGTCTGCGGCACGGGCGGCGACGGAGCGCACACGCTCAACATCTCGACCGCCGTGGCCCTGGTGGTGGCCGGCGGCGGCATGAAGGTCGCCAAGCATGGCACGCGCGCGGTTTCGTCGCGTTGCGGCTCCTCCGACGTGCTCGCCGCCCTGGGCGTCAACCTCACCGCGACGCTCGCCCAGCAGCGACGCGCCCTGGACGAGGCCGGCGTCTGCTTCCTCTACGCCCCTGCCCACCACGGGGCCATGCGCCACGTGATGCCGGTGCGCCAGGATCTTGGATTTCGAACCATTTTCAACATCCTGGGACCACTATCTAATCCCGCGGGAGCGCAGCGGCAGCTGCTCGGCGTGTTCGACACCCGCTGGCTCGAGCCGGTGGCGCGGGCGCTCGGAGCGCTGGGAGCGACGCGGGCGTGGGTGGTTCACGGCGAGGGCCTCGACGAGGTCACCACCACCGGTTCGACCCATGTCGCCGAATGGCGCGACGGGGCGATGCGCCTGTTCACCATCACCCCGGAAGCGGTCGGCCTCCCCCGCGCCGCGGTGGCCGACATCCAGGGCGGCGATCCAGGCGAAAACGCCGAGGCGATCGGCGCCCTGCTGGCCGGCGCGGGCGGGGCCTATCGCGACGTAGTGCTGCTCAACGCCGCCGCCGCCTTCCTGATCGGCGAGCGGGTGGAAACCCTGCGCGACGGAGTCGCCATGGCGGCCGCCGCCATCGACAGCGGCGCGGCCGCGACGGCCCTGCGACGGCTGATCGCCGCGACCGCCGCCGGATGAGCGATATCCTCTCGCGGATCGCCGCCTACAAGCGAGCGGAGGTCGCCGATGGTCGGCGCCGCCACAGCCTCGCTGACCTGGAGGCGCGCGCGGGAGCGGCGTCTCCCCCTCGCGGCTTCCGCGCCGCGCTCGCCCGCCGCGCCGCCCCGGGCCGGTTGGCGCTGATCGCGGAGATCAAGAAGGCGTCGCCTTCCAGGGGCTTGATTCGCCAAGATTTCGCTCCGGCGCTCCTGGCCACGGCCTACCAGCGCGGCGGGGCGTCCTGCCTTTCGGTGCTCACCGACGGGCCGAGCTTCGAGGGCGCGAATGGCGACCTCGCCGCCGCGCGCGGCGCCTGCGCCCTCCCGTGCCTGCGCAAGGAATTCCTGATCGATCCCTGGCAGGTCGCCCAATCCCGGGTTCTGGGCGCCGACGCGATCCTGGTGATTCTCGCCCTGGTCGATGATTCGCTGGCCGCCGACCTGATCGTGGAGGCGCGCCGATTCGGCATGGACGCCCTTGTCGAGGTCCACGACGAGATGGAACTTGGCCGCGCCGCGGGCCTCGGCGGCGACCTCATCGGGATCAACAATCGCGATCTGCGCACCTTCGTCACCGACCTCGCGGTGACCGAACGGCTGGCCCCGAAAATTCCCGCAAACGCTTTGCTGGTAACGGAAAGCGGCATCGCCGACGCCAGCGCTATCGGCCGCCTCGAAAGGGCCGGAGCACGGGCGATGCTGGTTGGCGAAAGCCTCATGCGCCAGGCCGATGTCGAGGCCGCCACGAGAGCGTTGATCGGAACCTCGCCGGGTCCTGCTTGACATCCGGAAAGAACACTCAGAGAACATCGCCGACGTTTTTGATTTGTTCCGCCGTGGCGGATCTTGATGGTGAGGCGGCGATGCTCACGCGCAAGCAACACGAACTGCTGATGTTCATCCATGAACGGATCAAGGAGACCGGCGTCTCGCCTTCGTTCGACGAGATGAAAGAAGCCCTGAATCTGGCCTCGAAGTCCGGCATTCACCGGCTGATTACCGCACTTGAGGAGCGCGGCTTCCTCCGCCGGTTGCCGCATCGCGCGCGGGCGCTGGAGGTCACCAAGCTTCCCCAGCAGGCGACCACCTCCGCCCCGGGCCAGGGCCGCGGAGCGTTTCAACCCAAGCTGGTCGAGGGCGCGCATCGTCCCTCGCCGGCGGCGGCGGCCAACGATTCCCGGGAACTGCCGGTGCTGGGCCGGATCGCGGCGGGCACGCCCATCGATGCGATCCAGCACGAGCGCGAGCGCATGCGGGTGCCGGAGTCGATTCTCGGCTCGGGTGAACACTACGTCCTCGAGGTGCAGGGCGACTCGATGATCCAGGCCGGAATCCTCGACGGCGACTTCGTCGTCATCCGCAAGGCCGACACCGCCAATTCCGGCGACATCGTCGTCGCCCTGGTCGGCGAGGAGGCGACGCTCAAGCGCCTGCGGAAGAAGGGCGCCTCGATCGCCCTGGAAGCGGCCAATCCGGCCTACGAGACGCGCATCTTCGGACCCGACCAGGTGCAGGTGCAGGGCAAGCTCGCGGGACTCATTCGCCGGTATCACTGAAGCCTGGCGTTGGCGTCGCGGTCGGCGGGATCGCCGGGCGCCGGACGCGTCCATGGCCGATCACCCCGCCGTGGCTGGGCCCAGGCGATCCGCCAGCCGCCCCCCGGGCGCGCGAAGATCTCCGCCGAGCCGCCGAGATCGAAGGCGGCGCGGTCGAGTACGATGGCCCCCCCGCAGGACCGAGGGACCGGCACGGCCGCCCGCAGGATGACGATGTCGGCGCCGGAACAGAGCGCATCCAACCGCTCGGCGCTCGGCTTGCGCTTGGTCCACCAGGCGGCGAGCGCGGGGCGGTAGGCCCCCTCGGGCAGACAGGCTCGCCTGTCGCAGTCGAACAGAGCACGCTGGGCCGCCTCGGGTTCGGCGGGCAGGGTGAAGCCGCGGCGCTGGGCCCACAGCTGAGTGGCGTAGGCGCGCATTCCGGGCCTGAGCGCGATCTCCTGACCGGCGCGAACGACGGCGGCGTCGTCGCCGTCGGCGGCGATCCAGGCCACCGGCGGCGCCGGCCTCGGCCACAGCGCCACGGCCGCCGACAACGGCACGCCGATCCAGCGCAGGCGGCCACGCCAGAGGCAGGCGAAGACGATGCCGAGATACGAAAGCGCCAGAGCGATCAGGGGCGCACTGGACAGACTCATACTGGCGCCCGGCGCGACGGCGAAGGTATGGCCGATGGTGATGATCGCCCTTGCCGCCCAGCCGGCGACCCACAGGACCGGGGCCGCCGCGCCGGGTCCCAGGCCGGCGGCCTGCGCCAGCAAGCTGAGGGCGAGCGCTGGCATGAGCACGACGCTGGCCAGCAGATCGGCGGTGAGGTTGGCCAGCACGCCATAGTTGGCGACCCGGTTGAAGTGCTGGATGGCGAAGGGTCCGGTCGCCGCGCCAGCCACGAAACTGACCATCACCAGGGCCACGATCCAGTCTTTCAGGTGCTGCAGCACGGCCAGCGGCCACGGAAGTCCGACCGCTCGCGGGGGACGGCGCCAGAGTTCCGCCAGGGCGACGAGCGAGGCGGTGGCGCAGAATGACATCTCGAAACCCGGAGCGACGACCACCTCGGGTTCGCTGACCAGGATGATCAGGGCGGCCAACGCGAGGGAGTGCAGACTCACGGCGCGGCGATCGACGAGGATGGCGAAGAACGCGACGCTGGCGGTGATCGCCGCCCGGCGCGCCGGGGGATGGGCGCCGGAAAGCACCAGGTATCCCGCCACGGCCACGAGCGCCGCGGCGGCCGCGACCTTCTTGCCGGAAACGCGAACCGCCAACCAGGGCCAGGCGGCGACGGCCAGGCGGACGGCGAAGAAGGCGAAACCGCTGAGCGCCGCGGTGTGCAGCCCGGCGATCGCCAGCATGTGAGCCAATCCGGACGCGCGCAGATCGTCGCGATCCGCCTTGGGCAGCCAGTCCTGGTGGCTGGTGGTGACGGCGACGGCCAGACCCGCCGCGCCGCCGTCGTTGGGTCCCATCACCGCGCCGATGTCCCGCGCCAGGGTCCGCGCCACCCGCCAGCGCAGGGCATTCACCGCCATCTCCAGGCGCAGCCGCCAGGGCGGCGGCGCGAGATAGATCGCCACCGGCTGGCGCATGGCCAGGCCGACACCGCCGATCCCCTCGAACCAGGCGTCGCGGGCGAAATCGTAGGCCCCGGGCGAGGCGGGTCCGGGCGGCGGGTCGAGCAGAGTGGTGACCCGGATCGCCGACCCGGGCGCGGCGACGCCATCGGGGCCGCCCGGCGCGGCGACCACGATGCGGATCCGGCGCGGCGTCGATTCAAGCCGCAGCCCCGAGACCCAGGTCGGCGCGATCAGCAAGCGCTCGCCGCGCTCGCTCGGAGTTTCGATATCGACCACCCATCCCTCGACGGCCGGCGCGCCCAGGTTCGCCGGCGCGATCGGGGCGGCGATCTGGTCGCTGTGCAGCTTGGCCGTGAACAGGCCGAGGCTGGCCACCGCCGCCAAACCGGCCAGGACGATGACCCCGCGGCGGCGCGAAAGGCCGCGAGCCGCCAGGGCGACGGGGCAACAGATGGCCGCCGCCAGGGTCACCATCCACAGCGGTGGTTCGCTCTTCAGGGCGAGATAGGACGCCGAGCCGATCCCGAACGCCACCGGCGTCCATAGCAGGGCGCGGTCGGCTTGACCCGCCACCTCCCGTCCCAGCCCGGCGGCGATTTGCGCCAGGCTAGGAAGCCGCCGCCCACGCGTGATAAGACCGCGCACGCCCCGCCGCGGGCGACCCCGCCCGTCAGCCGGAACCGCGATGCCCGCCTCCGATACGCTCGCCGCGACTTCCGTCGTCACCCGGATCGCCCCCTCTCCCACCGGCTCGATGCACATAGGCAACGCCCGGGCGGCTTTGTTCAACTGGCTTTATGCGCGTCACCGTGGCGGGCGGTTCCTCCTGCGCATCGAGGACACCGACCGGGCGCGGCACAGCGAGGCCTCCGTCCAGGTGATCTTCGACAGCCTGAAGTGGCTGGGTCTCGACTGGGACGGCGAGCCGGTGTTCCAGTTCGCCCGGGCCGACGATCACCGCGAGGTCGTTCGGCGCCTCGTCGAGGGCGGCCACGCCTACCGCTGCTACCTCTCAGCCGACGAGGCCGAGGCGGCGAAGCTCGCCGCCCGTGCGGCCGGCCATGCCCTGCGCTCGCCGTGGCGCGACCGCCAGCCCGGCGCGGCCCAGGCGAGCGCTGCCTACGTCCTGCGCTTCAGGGTTCCCGAAGACGGCGAAACCGTGATCGAGGACATCATTCGCGGCACGGTCCGCTTTCCCAACAAGGATCTGGAGGATCTCGTCCTGCTGCGCGGAGACGGCGCGCCGACCTACAACCTCGCGGTCACCGTGGACGACCATGACATGGGCGTCACTCACGTCGTCCGCGGCGAGGAACACCTCGGCAACGCCGCGCGCCAGGCGCTGATCTACCGGGCCATGGATTGGCCCCTGCCCGCCTTCGCCCATTTGCCCCTGATCCTGGGGTCCGATGGCGGCAAGCTCTCGAAACGCCACGGCGCGCAGTCGGTCGGCGAGTTCGCCGACATGGGCTATTTGCCCGAGGCCCTGCGTAACTATCTGGCGCGGCTGGGCTGGGGGCACGGCAACGACGAGATCTTCTCCGACCAGCAGGCCATCGCCTGGTTCGACCTGAAGGACGTGACCAGGGCCGCCGCCAGGCTCGATGCGGTCAAACTCGCCCACGTCAACAACCACTACATCCGCGCCGCCGACGACGCGCGGCTGACGACGCTGGTCGAGGCGACGCTGGCCCGCGCGGGATTCGCAGGACCGCCGGATGCGCGCTCGCGACTGGCGGCGTGCATTCCCCTGGTCAAGGACGGGGCCAAGACCATCGTCGAGCTCGCCGAGCTTTGTGGCTTCGCCCTCAAGTCGCGCCCCCTGGAGCTGTCGGCGAAAATCAAGGCTCTGCTGATCGACGAGACCCGCGATCGGCTCACCCGGCTCGCGGGCGCCCTGGAGGCGCAGGCGGTCTGGGCGCCCCTCGAACTCACCGCCGGTCTGCGGGCTTTCGCCGACAGCGAGGGCGTGGGGCTGGGCAAGATCGGCCCCGCCTTGCGCGGCGCCCTCTCCGGCGACGGCGAGGCTCCCGACCTCGCCGGCGCCCTCACGGCGCTCGGCCGCGAGGAGAGCCTGGGGCGGATTCACGACGCTCTTTCGCGGTCGCGGTAAGGCGCTATAAGTCGCCGGGTCTGGTGGTAAAATCAGGGGAACGGGGATGGCCGACGAAGCCACGCTGTCGCTCGGCGGCAAGGACTATCCGCTGCGGCTGATCAAGGGCTCCACGGGACCCGACGTGCTCGACGTGCGCAAACTCTACGCCGACGCCGACGTCTTCACCTTCGATCCCGGATTCACCTCGACGGCGAGTTGCGAGAGCAGGATCACCTACGTCGATGGCGACGCCGGCGTCTTGCTGCACCGCGGCTATCCCATCGAGCAGCTGGCCGACCAATCGACGTTCCTGGAGGTCTGCTACCTGCTGCTCAACGGCGATCTGCCGAGCGCGGCGGACTACGCCGATTTCGAGCACACGATCACCTACCACACCATGCTGCACGCGCAGTTCGACCGCTTTTTCGGAGGGTTCCGGTCGGACGCTCACCCGATGGCGATCATGACCGGCGCGGTCGGGGCGCTGTCGGCCTTCTATCACGACAGCATCAACGTCGATGATCCCGAGCAGCGCAAGATCTCCGCTCACCGCCTGATCGCCAAGATGCCGACGATCGCGGCGCGGGCGTTCAAATATTCCGTCGGCCAGCCCTTCGTGAGCCCGCGCAACGACCTCAGCTACGCCGAGAATTTCCTGCGCATGGCCTTCAGCGTGCCAGCCGAGACCTGGAGCAGCAATCCGGTCCTCACCAGGGCCATGGACCGGATATTCATTCTCCACGCCGACCATGAGCAGAACGCCTCGACCTCCACTGTCCGCCTGGCCGGCTCCTCGGGGGCCAATCCGTTCGCCTGCATCGCGGCGGGCATCGCGTGCCTCTGGGGTCCCAGCCACGGCGGGGCCAACGAGGAAGCCCTGATGATGCTCCAGGAGATCGGCACCGTCGATCGGATCCCCGAATTCGTGCAGGGGGTGAAGGACCGCAAGTACCGACTGATGGGCTTCGGCCATCGAGTCTACAAGAACTACGACCCCCGGGCGACGGTGATGCAGAAGACCTGCCATGAAGTCCTCGACGAGGTCGGCGACGGCGACGATCCGCTGCTCAAGGTGGCCATGGAACTCGAGAAGATCGCCCTGAACGATGCCTATTTCATCGACCGCAAGCTCTATCCGAACATCGATTTCTATTCGGGAATAACCCTCAAGGCGATGGGTTTCCCGATGACCATGTTCACCGTGCTCTTCGCCATCGCCCGCACCGTCGGCTGGATCAGCCAGTGGAAGGAGATGTTCGAGGATCCCCAGCGCAAGATCGGCCGCCCCCGCCAATTGTACACCGGACCCCTGAAGCGCGACTACGTGTCGCTGGAAGATCGGGGCTAGGCTGCCTCACGCGATCGGCGCAGCGCCGCGATCACGGCGTCGGCGGCCGCGCCGACGGGATCGTCGATGCCACCGCGCATGATCTCGAGCGCCGCGTTCTGGGCCGCGATCTGGCCCTCCCTCAACGCCCGGTCGTCCAGGCGCAGCGCCAGTTCGCCGGCCAGGGCCTCGCCGGTGGCGGCGTCCTGGATGAACTCGGGAACCACGAGGCGGCCGGCGGCGACGTTGATCAGGGTGATGAACGGTGTACGGATCAAATGCCGGGCCACGGCGTGGGTGATCGTCCCCAGGCGGTAGGCGACGACCATCGGGCAGCCGGCCAGGGCCAGCTCGGTGGTCACCGTGCCGCTGCACGCCAGGGCGACGGTTGCGGTTCGCATCGCCTCCAGCCGAGCCGGCTCGCCCAGGATCGCATGGGCTCTCATCGGCCAGCCGGCCACCCGCGCGGCGACCTCTGCGGCCACCGTCTCGGCGCCGGCGACGAGGACGTGAAGACCAGGCCGGCCGGCCTTCAGGCGGGCGACGGCCGCCTCGAACCTCGGCAGCAACCGATCGATCTCGGCCGGGCGACTACCCGGCAGCACGAGGACGATCGGGTCGCCGATCCGCGCCCCGATCCGCGCGCGCAAGGCGGCCGGATCGGCGCCGGAGAAATCCCGGGCCAGGGCTGGATTGCCGACGAAGGTCACCGCCAATCCCTCGCGCTCGAAGAGAGGCGCGTCGAAGGCGTGGATGGACAGCAGCCGATCGACGGCCCGGGCGAGCGTCCGGACCCGCCCCGGCCGGCTGGCCCATACCTGCGGGGCGACATATTTGATGATCAGTGGCGCCGGCCGGAGCCCGCGGAGCCGATGGGCGACGCGCAGGGTGAACCCCCAGGAATCGATCAGCACGGCGATCTCGGGCTTCTCCCGCCGCGCCACCTCCACGGTCCGCGCCGCCCGCTCGACGACCCGCGGCCAGGCGATCACGCCCTCGAACAGGCCGAGGACCGACAGCGAGCGGATGTCGAACGGGCTTTCGATCCCCTCCTCGGCCATTCGCGCGCCGCCGATGCCGACGAACCGCGCGTCCGCGCCCAGGCGGGCTCGCAGCGCCCGGATCAGTCCGGCGCCCAGGTGGTCGCCGGAGGCCTCGGCCGCCACCACCATGATGCACGGAGCGCTCACCTCATGGGCCGGGCGGCGCGCCGAACACGAACAGACCCAGTTCGTCGGCCAGTTCGATGACGGTTTCCCGCTCGACGATGAGCAGGCGCCCGACCTCGCCGGCGATCCCGGCCAGGCCCGCTTGCGCCGCCGCGCGCACGGTGGCCGGTCCGATGGTCGGTAGATCGACGCGCCTGTCCTGAAGCGGCTTGCAGGCCTTGGCCAGCACGCCGCGCGGCGCCGACGGGCAACCGCGGATGGCTTTCGGCAACAGCGGAATCCTGCCCAGCATCGCGTCGGTGCCTTCCTGCGCCTCGGTGGCCAGGGTCACGCTGCGGCAGCAGACCGCGCCCTGACCGACATCCATCCGGCCGATCTCCCTGGCCACCGCCAGAGCGCGCTCGATATCCACCAGGTCTTCCGGGCTCGGTCGGTGACGGCCCAGAACCCCCGCCGGCAACGTCAGGCTCTCCATCACCCGGTCGGCCCCCTCGACGGCGAAGCCTTCCTTTTCGAACTCGCCGAGCAGAAACCCCAGCAGCGCGTCGTCGCCCCGGCGGGCGGCCAGGATCGCCCCGGGCAGCGCCGCGAGGCCGCGCCGATCGGCTCTGAGGGCGCCGAAGTCGGGCCGGGCCACGCTTCCGGCCAGGCACACCGCGGCGCAGCCGGAGCGGCGCAGGGCGGCGATCGCCTTGCCCAATTGCGCCAGGCCGACCTCGCAACCGTCGAACGCCTCGAGCGCGGGATCGGCGAAGGCCGCCAGTCGCAGCACGAACACCTCTCTGCCGACCGCCCGGCAGTGACGCGCGAGACTGACGGGAAGGCCCCCTCCCCCGGCGATCAGCCCGAGCTTGCTCATTGCGCTCGGGCTAGACTTCACGCTGCGGCGTGGTCAGTGGCCGGGACGAGTCGGCGCGGATGAAGTCGATGATCTCCATGACGTCGGGCGAGCCGGCATAGGCGGCGGCGGTATCCTCCAGGCGTTCCTGGAATGTGCCCTCCTCGGCGAACAGCAGCCGGTAGGCGGCGCGCAGGGTGTTGATCGCCTCGCGGGAAAAGCCGCGGCGTTTCAGTCCGACGAGGTTGAGGCCCTCCAGGTGGGCGTGGTTGCCCCATACGTTTCCGAACGGGATGACGTCGTGGTTGACCCCGGCCATGCCGCCGACGAAGGCGTGGCGGCCGATGCGGGTGAATTGATGCACCGCCGAGAGGCCGCCCATGATCACCTGATCGCCGACTTCCACATGACCGCCCAGGGTCGCGCTGTTGGCCATGGTCACCCCGTCGCCGACGATGCAGTCGTGGCCGACGTGCACGCCGACCATGAAGAAGCCGTCCGAACCGACCCTGGTCACGCCTCTTCCGGCCGCGGTTCCGCAATGCATGGTGACATGCTCGCGGATGACGTTGCGGGCGCCGACCACCAGGCGGGTCGCCTCGCCCTTGTGACCCGCATGCTGCGGCGGCGCGCCGAGGATCGCGAAGGGGTGGATCACGCACCCTTCGCCGATCTCGGTATGGCCGTCGATGACCACATGTCCGCCGACCCGCACCCCGGGCGACAGCGAGGCGTCCGGCCCGATCAGACTGTAGGGGCCGATCTCGACGCCCTCGGCGAGCCTTGCCCGACCATCGACGACGGCCGTGGGATGGATGGCGGTCACCTCCTCGTATCGACCAGCATGGCCGCGAACTCGGCCTCGGCCGCGAGCTTTTCGGCGACCAGGGCGCGACCGCGGAACTTGACCACGTCGCCGCGCGCGCGCAGCACATCGACTTCCAGCCGCAGAACGTCGCCGGGCCTGACCGGATGACGGAAGCGGCAGTTGTCCACCGACATGAAGAGAATGATCTTTCCCTCGGGATCCACCTCCCAGGACTTCGACATCAGAAGGCCGCCGGTCTGGGCCAGGGCTTCCACGATCAGCACTCCCGGCATCACCGGATTGCCCGGAAAGTGGCCCGCGAAGAAAGGCTCGCCGACGCTCACGCACTTGATCCCGACCAGGGTCTTGCCCGGAACGTAACCCTCGGCGCGATCGACCATCAGAAACGGCGGCCGGTGAGGAATCCGCCGCATGATCTCCATGACATCGATCGTGGTTTCGACGACCGCCTCGGGCGCCCCTCGCGTCATGCCTCTTCCCGTCCCTTCCAGTGCCGCTCCGCCAGGCGGCCGATCAGAGCGGCTTCCCGCATCCACCGCCGCAGAGGCCTGGCCGGGGAACCGCCCCACGTCTCGCCGGCGGGCACATTCTTCATCACTCCCGACGCCGCGGCGATCCGGGCGCCGGCGCCGATGGTGACGTGATCGGAGACTCCGGCCCGGCCCCCGAACTGGCAATTGTCGCCGATCGTGACGCTGCCGGAGATGCCGGTATAGGCCGCCATCACGCAGTTTCGTCCGACCGTGACGTTGTGGGCGATGTGAACCAGGTTGTCGATCTTGGTGTTCTCGCCCACTGTGGTGTCGCTCAAGGCGCCGCGATCGACGCAGGACCCGGCCCCGATGGTCACGCCATCCTGGATGATCACCCGGCCGAGCTGGGCCACATCGACGAGTCCGCGGGGACCGGCCGCGGCTCCGAAGCCCGCCTCGCCGATCGCCGCGCCGGCGTAGATCCGCACGCGATCGCCGATCAGGGCGAAACCGATCACTGCGTTGGGGCCGATGGCGCAGTCGCGGCCGATCATCACCCCCGGCCCGATCACCGCGCCGGCCGACAGCACCGTCCCCGCGCCGATGGCGGCGCCCGCGCCGATCACCACCCCGGGGCCGACAACCACACCGTCCTCCAACCGCGCGCTGGGATGGATGGCTGGCGCGGTGGGATCATGGCGTCGGGGCCGGTGGAGTCGATCGGCCGCCGCCGCCCAGGCCGCCTGGGGCGAAACACAGACCAGCACGGCGCACGAGGTCGGACTCCCCGCCGCCTGCTCTCGCGCGACAAAAACGGCGCCGGCGCGGGTGGCCGCCAGTTCAACCGCGTGGCGCCGATCCGCGCAGAAGACGACATCGTCCGGCATCGCCCCGCGAAGATCGGCCACCCGGCGGACCAGCCGGGCGGCGCGGGACGCCTCGCCCAGCGCCGCGCCGGTCAAGGCCGCCAGTTCGCCGACGGTAGCCGGGGCCATGATCTCATAGAACCGGCCGTCGGGCTTCGCCTCAGCGAGCGGCCGCGCCGGTGTCAAGGTGCTCGCGATCGAAGGCGAACTGCTGGATGCGGGCGTTGAGCGCCGTCACCGATTGGGCGGTGATGTCCATCGAAGGGTTGGCCATCATCACCGAACCCTTGTCGAGCAGCGCGCTGCAATGGCCCTGTTGATAGAGCTGCCTGGCGATCGGGTCGAGTTCCTGGGCGATGCGGTTGAGGGACTTCTTCTCGGTGGCCTCGACCTCGCGCTGGCGCAGGTCGGCCTTCTGGCGCAGGGCCTGGATGCGCGTCTGCAGCGCGGTGGCCCGGGTCTGGAAGGTCGCCTGGTCGAGGGTCGAACGGGCCGCCTCGAGCGCCCGGCCTTCGGTGTTGATCGCGGTGTCCTCGGGACCCAGTTCAGCCTTCACCTGAGCGACGATCTGTTGCATCCGCTGGTTCACGTAGCGCCCGACCGCCGACGTGCTGATCGCCTGGTTGACGGAGATAATGCACAGACCCGGGATCGGCGGACCCTGGACGAGGGCCGGCGCGGGGGCGGCGGCGGCGCGGGTCTGGGCGAAGGCGCCGGGCGCGGCGGCGAGAGCGGCGAAGGCGCCCGCGGCTGCGATGAGGAGAAGTTTATGATTCATGAAGTCTAAAACCTTGTTGAGGTGGAAAAATTGAATAACTGAGTCCTGTCGTAGTAGTCTTTCTTGATGATCTGACTGAAGTCGAAGCGTAGCGGACCCATCGGCGACTTCCAGAATATGCTTATGCCCACCGAAGCTCTGAGGCCGAGATCGTCTTGCACGGTGGTCAGCGGCAGATTCGTGTTTGGGTCGAATTTGTTGTTCCTGTCGAGGATCCCCAGCGTTCCGAAGTCGGTGAACAGGGCGGCCTTGATGCCATACTGCTCGGGCAGCTTGGTCGGCAGGGTCTCCTCGATCCGGCCGATGGCGTAGAACTTGCCGCCAAGGGCGTCGCCATGCCCCGTGTCGCGCGGGCCGATGCCGGCGATCTCGAAGCCGCGGAAGGTGTCCCCGCCCTCGTAGAACCGGTCCGAGATGCGGATCGTGTCGCCGTTCCAGCCGTCGATGTAGCCCGTCGAGCCGGTGAAGCTGAGGATGAAATCCTTGTTGAATCCGTGATACCATCCGCCCTTGAATTCGTTGCGCACATAGTGAACCGTCCCGCCGAAGCCGGCGAGGTCCTGGGACAGGTTGAGGTAGTAGCCACGCGTGGGAAGAATCGGATCGTTGCGCTTGTCGTAGAGGATCGTGTAGCCGATCTGCGAGGTCAGGTACGAGCCGCGCTGTTCGCATAGCACGATCGAAACCTGCTCCTCTCCCGCAATGCACAGGCTGTTATCGACGATGACATCGTCGGTGCGGATGGTGTAGCGCGTGGTCAGAAGCGCGTTCTGGGTCAGCGGGAAGGCTACCCGCGCCGTGGCCCCGACCGAAGCGGTGTTGTAGGAGGTCTGCTGCGAGAAGTCGAACTTCTGGGCGTAGATGTCCCATCCCGCATGGAGATCTCGATCCAGAAAGTGCGGCTCGGTGAACGACAGATCGACCTGCTGCTGCAGTGAGCCCACCGCGATGCGCGCCCGCAGATCCTGGCCACGCCCGCGGAAATTCGATTCGCTGATGCCGACGTCGGCGATCAGCTTATCCACCGAGCTGTAGCCGGCGCTGAACGACAGCTGGCCGGTGGGTTGTTCGGTGACCTTGACCTGAAGATTAGTCCGGTCCGGCGATGACCCCGGGGTATTGGTGATATCGACGTCCTTGAAGAAGCCCAGCGCCCGGATGTTGTTCTTCGAGCGATCGACCAGGACGCGGTTGTAGGCGTCGCCCTCGGCAACGTTCAACTGGCGGCGAATGACATAGTCGAGCGTGGTGGTGTTGCCGACGATGTCGATCCTGTCGACATAGACCCGGGGTCCCTCCTTGACCTCGAAAACCACATCGACGGTATGCTTGGCGCGGTTTGGCGTGTAGCGCGGACGCACATCGACGAAGGCGAAGCCCGCCGCGCCGGCGGCGAAAGTCAGGGCGTCGGTCGATTGTTCGATCTTCTGGTCCTGATAGAGCTGACCCTCGCGGATCGGCAGCAGCTGGCGCAGGATATCCCCGTTCAGCTTCTTCAGGTCGGTCTGCACTTTGAGCTTGCCGAAGCGGTACTTCGGACCCTCGTCGAGGGCGTAGGTGACCGCGAAGCCGTTGCGGTCGGGTTCCAGTTCGGCGACCGACGAGATGATCCGGAAATCATAGAAGCCGCGGTTGCGGTAGAATTTTCGCAGCTGCTCGCGGTCGTATTCGATCCGGTCGGGGTCGTAGTTGTCGTTGGTGGCGAAGAACTTCCACCATTGGGTTTCCTTGGTCACGATCACGCCGCGCAGATCGTTTCCCGAGAACTGCTGGTTGCCGAGGAAATTGACCCGCATGATCCCGCTCTTGGGACCTTCGTTGATCTCGAAGATCAAATCCACGCGCCGCTGCGGAAGTTGGACGATCTTGGGGATCACGGTAGCCGAGATGCGCCCGGCCCGGCGATAGAGTTCGATGATCCGACCGACGTCGTCCTGGACCTTGGCGCGGGTGAAGATGCCGCGCGGCCGGATCTGCACCTCGTCCTTGAGCTTGTCCTCCTTGATCGAGGAATTGCCCTCGAACAGCACCTGGTTGATCACCGGGTTCTCGACCACCCTGACCACCAGGTCGGTCCCCTGCAGGTCGATCTTGACGTCGGAGAACAGGTCGGTGCGGAACAGCGTCTTCAGCGCCAGGTCGATCTTGGCCGGATCGACGCTGTCTCCGACCTGGATGGGAAGGTAGGATAGGATGGTTTCCGGATCGATCCGCTCGTTGCCCTGCAGGTCGATCCTGCCCACCACGCCGCTCTGCTGGGCCCAGGCGGCGGCCGGGATCGCCACCCCAGCCACGGCCGCGCCGGTCAGCACCGCCAGGGCCGAAACCAGGGCCGCGCTCCGGGCGCGAGTATGTCTCATCGAGTCAGCCATGGACGGGATGGATCGCCTTACGAAAAGCTGCCGAGGAGGTGAAGGACGCGCGGGAGCTGCAGGTCGTTCCAGGTGGCGAACAACATCAAACAGACCAGCAAAGCAAGGCCCACGCGGTAGCCCATGGCCTGTATGCCCGCCGCCAGTGGCCGGCGCACCACGCTCTCATAGGCATAGAACAGCAGATGGCCGCCGTCGAGAACCGGGATCGGCAGCAGGTTGAGCACGCCGATACTCACCGATATGCCGGCGGCGACCTGAAGGGCGAAAAAGGCGGCCGCCACCAGCCAGCTTATCTTCTCGGTGTGCGCCTCGGACAAGGCCAGCTTGGCGACGTCGCCCGAGGCGTGGGCGATGCCGATGAAACCGTGAAGCTGGTTGGCGTCCACCTGTCCGGTGACGATCCGGCCCATGTAATAGAGCGTGGTGACGGCCATGTCCCAGGTTCTGGTCACGCCCATGCCGACCGCCTCGGCCGGATTGTACCTCTGGAGCTTGCCGCCCCGCGCCGTCAGGCCGATTCGCCCGACCGTCTGGCTGCCGCCCGGAGCGCTCTGCTCGGCGGCGATCGGCCTGGCCGTGAGGCGCACGGTCCGACCGGCCCGCTCGACCATGAAGTCGATCGGCACGCCGGCGCGGAACTGGACGTAGAACTGCAGGTCCTCGAAATTGCGCAGCGCCTTGCCGCCGGCGCGCGTCACAATGTCGCCGGGCAGGAACCCGGCCCGCTCGGCCGCGCTGCCTGGAACCACGCTATCGACGCGGGTCGATGTCATCGGTTCGCCGAACACGCCGAAGAACACCGAGAAGAGCGCGATCGAGAGCAGGAAATTCGCCATCGGACCGGCCGCCACGATCAGGGCGCGCTGCCACAGCGGTTTGAAATGGAGATATTTCCTCTCCGCGCCGGCGCCTTCCCTGGCCACGATGTCGGCGCGCATCGATTCCAGGTCATTCTGATCGGGCACGCTGGCGGCGTTCTCGTCCCCGGCGAAGCGGACATAGCCGCCCAGCGGCAGCCAGCCGATTCGCCACTCGACGCCGGCGCGGTCGCGCCACGCGACCAGGGCGCGGCCGAAGCCGATCGAGAACCGGTCGATCGCCACCCCGAACGCCCGGGCGGTGAGAAAATGCCCCAGCTCGTGGATGGTCACGATGACGGTCATGACCAGCAGGAACGGCAGGACGTAGAGAATCGCGTTCTGAAGAAAGGCCATCATCCGCGGTGGTCTCCTTGGCGCATTCCGCCCATGCGCTCGAATCGCGACAGGACTTGGGCGGCGACGCGCCGGGCGTTGGCGTCGATGATCAGCGCCGATTCCACCGGATCGCCATCGGCTTGGCCCAGATGCCCGGCCCCGCTGAGTTGCTCAAGCGTCTCCGAAACCGTGGCGGCGATGTCGAGAAAGCCGATGGCGCGGTCCAGAAAGGCGGCCACGGCGACCTCGTTGGCCGCGTTCATCGCCGCCGGCGCCCCGCCGCCCTCGGTCAGAGCCTGGCGCGCCACCGCCAGGGCCGGAAATAGGATCTCGTCGGGAGCCTCGAAGCCGAGATCGGCCCCGGCCGCCAGATCCAGTCTCGGGGCCTCCCAGGCCAATCGCTCCGGCCACGCCCAGGCGCAGGCGATCGGGGCGCGCATGTCTGGCGGACCCAACTGCGCCAGCGTCGAGCCGTCGGCGTATTCCACCAGGCTGTGGACCACCGACTGGGGATGGATCAGGACTTCGATGCGGTCGGACCCCATGCCGAACAGGTATGAGGCCTCGATCATTTCCAGGCCCTTGTTCATCATCGTCGCCGAATCCACCGAAATCTTGGCCCCCATGTTCCAGTTGGGGTGGGCCACGGCTTGCTCCGGGGTGACCTGGGCCATCGCCGCCCGCGTCCAGCCTCGGAAGGGGCCGCCCGAGGCGGTGAGGATCAGCCGCCGGACCTGTGCGGCGCTGGCCGGCCGGAAGACCTGGAAGATCGCCGAGTGTTCGGAATCCACCGGGATGACCTCGCCGCCGGCCGCCCGGGCGATGGCCAGCAGGGCCGGCCCGGCGCAGACCAGGCTCTCCTTGTTGGCCAGGGCGATGATCGAGCCGGCCCGCGCCGCCGCCAGGGTAGGGGCGAGGCCCGCCGCCCCGACGATGGCCGACATCACCCAGTCCACACCCTGGCCGGCGGCCTCGATGATCGCCGCGCCGCCGGCGGCGGCCTGGACGCCCGAACCGGCCAGGCGGTCGCGCAGTTCCGGCAGCCGCGTCTCGTCCTCGATCACCGCCAACTTCGGGCGCCAGCGCAGCGCCTGTTCGGCGAGGCGCGCCACATTGCGGCCGGCGGTGAGCGCCGCCAGATCGATCTCGGCCCCGGCGCGCTCCAGCAGGTCGAGAGTCGAACAGCCGACCGATCCGGTGGACCCCAGGATCACCACGCCACGCGCGGCCATCAGTGCGCCCATCCGTAATGCACCACGAGGCGCGCGACGGCGAAGGCCATCACCGCGAACATCAGGCCATCGACCCGATCGAGAAGCCCGCCGTGGCCGGGAATGAGATCACCGGAATCCTTTACGCCAAATCGCCGCTTCAACATCGACTCCCAAAGATCACCGGCCATCGTCGCCAGGCCGCCGGCCAGGCCGATGACCGCCGCCCCGGCGAGCGAAAGGTGCATCACCGCCGCGGCCACCCCCACCGAGGCCGCCATCGCCCCCGCCAGCCCGCCGAAGAAACCGGACCAGGTCTTGTTCGGCGAGAAGCGAGGCCAGAGTTTCGGCCCTTTCAAGGCGCTTCCCACCACGAAGGCGGCGATGTCCGCCGCCCAGGTGGTCGCGAACAGCATCAGAATCCAACCCCTGCCCTGCGGCATCTCGCGCAGCCAGACGATGACCAGACAGGCCGGCGCGATGTAGAGCACGCCATAGGCCGCGTCGATGGCCCGCGCCGCCGCACCCCTGGCCACAGCCGCCGCCGCCAGCGCGCCCAGGCCGACGCCGAGCCAGGCCTCCGCGTAGTGGCCGCCGTAGGTGAGGAAGATCACCGCCAGGACCGACACCGCCGTGACCACGGCGGCGCGCCCGGGCGACGTCGGTGTCGCCATCGCCGCCCATTCCATCGACAACAGGGCGGCGGCGACCGAGATCAGGATCAGGAAAGGCGCGCGCCAGAGAAACGCCGCACGGTCGTCGAACACCCACACCGCCCAGCCGGCCACCGAGGCCAGGACCACCGCCGAGGCCGCCCGCAGGGCGAAGTTGCTCCAGTCGAAGCCCTTATCCCGCGGCAAGGACGTCATCGACGGCGACCCCGCCGTAGCGCCGTTCCCGCGAGCGGAAGTCGGCCACCGCCGCCTCCAGTTGCTCCGGTCCGTAGTCCGGCCAATAGACGTCCTGGAAAACGAGTTCGGCGTAGGCGCATTCCCAGAGCAGAAAATTGGACAGCCGCCGCTCATAGCCGGTCCGGATGATCAGGTCGGGGGCCGGCAGGGGGGCCGTCGAAAGATGGCGCTCGAACGACACCTCGTCGAGGTCGGCCGCTCTGGCCTTGCCCTGCTCGACCAGGGTGGCGAAGCCGCGCGCGGCATCGGCGATGTCGGCGCGACCGCCGTAGTTGAAGGCGACCTGCAGCAGAAACCGGTCGTTCTTGGCCGTGCGCGCCTCGGCTTCCTCGACGATGGCCAGGATGTCCGCCGTCAGCCCGGCGCGCCGGCCGACGATGCGCACATGGACGCCCTCGCGCTCGAGCCGGCTCAGGTCGCTGGCGAAATAGCTCTTCATCAGACCAAGGATTTCGGAAACCTCGGTCTGGGGCCGTCGCCAGTTTTCGGTGGAAAACCCGAACACCGTCAGCCGGTCGATCCCAAGCCGGGGCGCCCCTTCCACGGTTCTTCGCAGGGCCGCGACCCCGGCGCGATGGCCGAAGGCGCGTGGCAGGCCGCGCTGCTTGGCCCACCGTCCATTGCCGTCCATGATGATCGCCACATGCAGCGCGTTCGCCGATGCCAGCCGCTCGAGCGGCGGCCGATCGTGCGCGCCGATCACAGGCGACATGGCGGATCCCTCCAGCTCCCTTGGGTGGATGATCACACTTGCATGATCTCTTGTTCCTTGATTTTCAAGGCCTCGTCGATCCGGCGGACGGCCTCGTCGGTCAGCTTCTGGGCTTCCGCCTCCATGCGCCGCTGCTCGTCCTCGCTGATCACCGCGTCCTTTTGCGCCTGCTTGATGTGCTCCATCCCTTCGCGCCGGACATTGCGCACGGCCACGCGCTGCTGCTCGGCGTATTTGCCGGCCAGCTTGGCCAGGTCGCGCCGGCGTTCCTCCGTCAACGGCGGGATCGGCACCCGCAGATTCTGGCCCTCGACGACCGGGTTGAGGCCGAGACCGGCATTGCGGATGGCCTTCTCGACCGGGACCACCAGGGCCTTGTCCCATACGCTGACGGTGATCGACCGGGGTTCGGGCACGGACACCGCCGCGACCTGGTTGATCGGCATCTGCGAGCCGTAGGCCTCGACGTGAACCTGATCGAGCAGGCCGGCCGAGGCGCGGCCGGTGCGAAGAGAGGCGTACTCCTCCTTCAGGACCGCGACGGATTTGTCCATGCGGCCCTGGTATTTCGACAATACCGGCTTTTCGACGACGGCCATGAGCCCTGTCCTTTCCTTAAAGCTGACGGTTGGGTCTTCAGCCCCGAGAGGCGGCATCCTCGATGGTGGTGTAGACCCCGCCGCCATTGACCACCCGCAGCAGATTCCCCGCCTCGCGGATGGAGAACACCACGATGGGGATGGCGTTGTCGCGCATCAGGGCGATGGCCGAAGCGTCCATGACCTTGAGGTCCTTGGCCAGCACCTCCTGATAGCTGAGGTGGTCGTAGCGCCTGGCCCCGGCGTCCTTCTTGGGATCGGCGGTATAGACGCCATCGACGCTGGTGCCCTTGAGCAGGGCGTCGCAGCCCATTTCCGCCGCCCGCAGGGCCGCCGGCGTGTCGGTGGTGAAGAACGGCGCGCCCAGGCCGGCGGCGAAGATCACCACCCGGCCCTTCTCGAGATGGCGCAAGGCGCGGCGGCGGATGTAGGGCTCGCAGATGGCGTCCATGGGAATGGCCGATTGCACGCGGGTGTGGACGCCGCGCCGCTCCAGCGCGCTCTGCACCGCCAGGGCGTTCATCACCGTGGCCAGCATGCCCATGTAGTCGGCGCTGGCCCGCTCCATGCCGCGCCCGGCCATCGAGACGCCGCGGAAGATGTTGCCGCCGCCGATCACCAGGCAAAGTTCGAAACCCTCGGCGACCACCAGGGCGATATCCTCGGCGACCGCGTCGAGGGTGGCCATGTCGATGCCGAATCCGGCGTCTCCCATCAGCACCTCGCCGGATACCTTGAGCAGGATGCGGTGGTAGGGCGGACGGGTTTCGGTCATCGGTGGCTCACCTGGCGAGTCGTGATGCGCACCATAACCCCTCCCTCCCCTTCATGGGGAGGGTCGCGAAGGCGATCGGCCGGAGCGCGGGCTTCCAGCCCGCTCTTGCTGACGATTCAGCATTACGGTGACGTCAAGAGAGCGGGCTGGAAGCCCGCGCTACGAAAAGAGGAGGAGCCTTTCACATCACCCTCCAATCCAGGGCTTCGGATTCGCCGCGCATACGGTCCCAGTCCCAGTCGGGGCGGCGGCGGGGGTTCGAGGCGCCGGGCGAGACAGGCGTAGCGGGTTTCGTCGGCGATGTGGTCCTCGGTGGCGGTATCGAGGTCCTCGGGCTTATCGCGGTCGTGCTGCAGCACCGGCACGGTGCGGAGAAAATCGCGGCAGTGTCGAAGGGGCTGACGAAGGAGACGCCGCTGGTGACGAAGGCCGACCGCGGACCGGGCTGTGGCGTCCACTTCTCATGCCGCCCCGCCGTCGCCGATCCGGCCCCCGGGGGCGTCGGGGCCGAAGCGGCGGGTCCATTCCTCGTCGCTGAGATCGCGGTCGAGTTCGGCGAGGACGGGGTCGAGCTGGGCGGCCGGCGTCGGGGCGGCGCCCGGCGGACCATCCGGGCGCCGCCCCAGCTTGAGCCGGGCGGCATCGACCAGGCAGGCCCGGGCGACGCCCAGGCCGCGCGGATCGTCGAACTTGCTGGCCCGGCGGCCGATGGCGATCAGTTCGTCGATCAGGGCGGGGGTGTCATTGGCCTTGAGCACGGCCACGCGGGCGGCGATTTCCGGCTGCCGACTGCGCTCTTGCCCACGCCGCTGGGCGGTCTTGTAGCCCGCGGCCCTGGCCGCCTCGACGGGCGCCATGCCCCGGCCGAGGGCCTGGGCGAAAGCCTCCTGTAATTGCTCAGGCCCTGTCTGGCGGGGTGTGGCTGCGGTAAATTGACTCGGTTGGGCGCGGGGGGCTGGCGCGGGGCGTGCGGATGTGAGTCAACCTTTGTGTGACGCGACCCCC
>DASRLN010000152.1:0-20231 GCA_035648435.1 Caulobacteraceae bacterium | reverse complement strand
CTATTTCGAGACCGTCGGCGACTGGCTGCTGCCGCACATCGCGGGCCGGCCCTCATCGATCATCCGCGCGCCCGACGGAATCGGTGGTGAGTGCTTCTTCCAGCGCCACGCCATGAAGGGGACTTCCAGCCTGCTCGATCTGGTGGTGGTCGCCGGCGACCGGCAGCCCTATCTGCGCATTGACCGCAAGGAGGGTCTGGCCGCCGTCGCCCAGACCGCCGGGGTCGAAATCCATCCCTGGAACTGCGCGCCCGATCATCCCGATTTCGCCGGCCGACTGGTGTTCGATCTCGACCCTGCCCCCGAGTTGGGCTTCGAGGCGGTCATCGCCGCCGCGCGGGAGTTGCGCCAGCGCCTCGACGCCCTCGGCCTCGTGCCGTTCTGCAAGACCACCGGCGGCAAGGGCCTGCATGTCGTCACTCCGCTCAGCGACCGGATCGACTGGCCAGCCGCAAAGGCCTTCGCGCGCGAGGTGTGCGCCCGGATGGCCGCCGACAGCCCGGGCGCCTATGTGCTCAACATGGCCAAGAAGTTGCGCACCGGTCGAATCTTCCTCGACTATCTGCGCAACGACCGCATGTCGACCGCCGTCGCGCCTCTCTCAACCCGCGCCCGGCCGTCGGCCACCGTCTCCATGCCACTGACCTGGCGCCAGGTCCGCGCCGGTCTGGAGCCCAAACGGTTCACCCTGCGGAGCGTACCGGCGCTGCTCGCCAAGACCGACGCCTGGTCGGACTACGGTGACAGCGCGCGGCCGTTGAAAGCCGCGATCAAACGCCTTGGCGCCGGCCCTTAGAGGCCCGGCAGCTTGATCTTCGAATTGCCGCGCCGCGCGATGATCACCGGCTGATCACCGGTCAGGCTCTTGATGCGGGCGGCTTCGGCGGCGGCGTCCACGGGCATCGGCGTCTGCGAAGCCGAATCGACGGCGGGCGCGGCATCGGTGGACGGTTGACCCTTGCGCCAGAACATCACCCAATCGGCGAAGCTCTTGTCCTTGTGCGCCACATTGCCGAACTCGTCATCGACGACGTAGCGGATCAGCGGATCGGCCTTTTCTGCGCCGGCGCGATTGACCAGCAGCTTCTCGCCGTCGGAACGGACCTCGGCGTCGCGCTCACCGAGCAGGGCCGTCCGCGCCGCGCTCTCCGGCTGAAGTTCCTGCGGGCGGGGCTGGCCGGGCGTCGGTGGCCGCAGGGAATAGTCCGGCGGCAGCACCAGCGGCGCCTTGGTGACCACGCGGAATTCGTCCGGAGTCACCTTGTTCATGCCCAGGGCGTGCGAAGCCGCCTGACAACCGGTGAGGCCCGCGGCCCCGATCAGCAGCGCCGCCGAAAGAACCCTATTGAAACGCATCGATGACCTTCCCAAAAGAGGCTCGCCCCGGCCCTCGCCGCGCTCTCGATAGCTTATTTGCCGCTGATCGGCCATGGTTTCAGGCGGCCGGCTTCCGCGGCGAAAGCACGCTCTCGGCGATCAGGCCGATGATCCCGACGGTGATCGCACTGTCGGCGACGTTGAAGATCCAGGGGAAGTGCCATCCCAGGGGAAGCTGCAGACGACGAACGTCGATGAAATCGACCACCGCGCCGAACCGGACCCGGTCGATGAGATTGCCGATCGCCCCGCCCATCACCAGGCCGATGGAAAGTCCGGTGATCGGCTTATCCGCCCTCCTGACCCACACCGCCAGGGCGGCGGCGACCGCGAATTCGAAGCCGGACAGCGCCCAGCGCGGCCACGCCGCGTCGCTCCGGAAGAGGCCGTAGGCGATGCCCGGATTCCACACCAGGGTCAGCTGGAACGGTCCCCAGAGGCCGGCCGAAGCGCCTTCGGAAAGGTGGGCGGGGCCGAGGATCCATGCCTTGGCGGCCTGATCCAGCGCCACCACCAGGATCGCCACGCCGTAGCCGATCCAGGCGTTTCGGGCCGCGCCGCTCATCCGGCGTGGCCCGCGTCCCACCAGGCCACCGCGTCGGCGTCCCGGAGGGAGAGATCGGGATAGAGCGGATCGTCGCCGACCTCGGGCAGGATGCGCCAGGATCTGGCGCACTTCCGGCCTCGCGCCACGAGGGGCTCGACAGCGACGCCCGGATAGCCCTCGAGGCGGAACGCGCCGGGCGGCCCGTCGCCGGCGACGAGACTAGCCTGGCTGGTCCGGAAGACTTCCGCCGGATCCAGCCCGTCGAAGGCGGCCAGAAGGGCAGGGTCCAAGATGTGAACCCGGGGCGCGGCTTCCAGGGCTCCGCCAAGGCGCTTGTCGCGCCGCTCGATCTCCAGGGCGCCGGTGACCACCCGGGTCACCCGCTCGACGACGGCCCAGCGGTCGGCCTCCGCATCGTCGCGCCAGACGGCGGGGGTTTCCGGAAAGACCCGCAGGGCGTTGGCCCCGGCCCCCGAAAAACGCGCGTTCCACGCCTCCTCCATGGTGAACGGAATCAACGGAGCCAGCCAGATCGTCAGCCGCTCGAACGCCAGGTCCATCACCGTCCGGCATGCGCGACGCCGGGCCGAATCCGGCCGGTCACAGTAGAGCGCGTCGCGGCGGATATCGAAGAACAGCGCCGAAAGATCATTGGAGCAGAAGTCGGCCAGGAGTCGAACCGCCTCGTCGAAGGCGTAGCGTCCGTAAGCCGCGCGCACCGCTGCGTCCAGGGTCCAAAGGCGGTGAAGAATGTAGCGTTCCAGCGGCGGCGCAACCTTCAGGGCGGTCCTCTCGGCCTCATCGAAACCGTCCAGGGCGCCCAGCAGATAGCGGACCGTGTTGCGCAGCTTGCGGTAGGCGTCGATCGTGGTCCGCAGCACCGTCGGTCCGATCCTCTGGTCCTCGGAATAATCGACCAGGGCCGCCCACAGGCGCAGGATCTCCGCCCCGTTCTGGCGCGTGACGTCCTGAGGCTCGACGCTGTTGCCCACCGACTTGGACATCTTCTCCCCCTTTTCGTCGAGGGTGAAGCCATGGGTCAGGACGGCGGCGAACGGCGCCGCGCCACGGGTCGCGCAGGCTTCGAGCAGCGAGGATTGGAACCAGCCGCGGTGCTGGTCGGAACCTTCGAGATAGAGGTCCGCCGGCCAACGGGTGTGCGCCCGTCCTTCCAGCACAAAGGCGTGCGTCGAACCGGAATCGAACCACACATCGAGGATGTCCTCGACCTTTTCGTAGAGTTCGGGATCGTGGCCATTGCCCAGGAAATCCGCGGCGGGGCGCGCGAACCAGGCGTCGGCGCCCTCCCGCGAGATGAATTCGACGATGCGCGCATTGACCGCCGGGTCGCGCAGGGGTTGGCCGGTGGACCGGTCGATGAACATGGCCAGGGGCGAGCCCCAGGCGCGCTGGCGGCTGATCAGCCAGTCTGGGCGTCCCTCGACCATCGACCGGATGCGGCTCCGTGCCGTCTCGGGATGAAAGGCGGTGGCGTCGATGGCGGCCAGGGCCGTTTCTCGCAGGGTCCGCCCTTGATGGATCCCATCGTCGAGCGGCGTATCCATGCGGATGAACCACTGCGGGGTGTTGCGGAACAGGACCGGCGCCTTGGAGCGCCAGGAGTGCGGATAGCTATGCTCGAGCCGCCCGCGCGCCAGGAGGGTCCCGGCCTCGATGAGCTTTTCGATCACCGCGTTGTTGGCCGGCCCGAACCTGCCCGCCTTCTTGCCCTCGGTCTCCATGACCTTCAATCCGCCGAACAGCGGCACCTCGGGATAAAAGGCGCCCTCCTCATCGATGGTTTCGGGAATATCCCGGTTGCCGGCGCCGACCCACAGGGCGTAGTCGTCGGCGCCGTGCCCCGGCGCGGTGTGGACGAAGCCGGTCCCCGCGTCCTCGGTGACGTGCCCGCCGGCGAGCAGGGGGACCTCGAACCGGTAACCGCCATCGAGGCGCGCGAGGGGATGAACCGCGACGTGGCCCGTCGGATCGAACGGCCCGACCCGCTCCCATTTCGCCACCTTGGCGGAGGCGAACACCTGTTCGGCAAGCGCTTCGGCGAGCACCAGTCGATCACCCGGCTTGGCCCACGGTTCGAACGACAGATCCGTCTCAAGCGCCGTCACCTCATAGACGGCATAGGCGATGTCGGGATTGTAGGCGATGGCGCGGTTGGCCGGCAGGGTCCACGGCGTGGTGGTCCAGATGACCACGTCGGCGCCCTCGGCCACCCCCGTCTGGGAGAGGGGGAACCTGACCCACACCGTGGGCGAAACATGGGCGTGATACTCGACCTCGGCTTCCGCCAGGGCGGTGCGCTCCACCGGGCTCCACATCACCGGCTTGGAGCCGCGATAGAGCTGGCCGGAGGCGACGAACTTGTGCAGCTCGGCGACGATCGCCGCCTCGCTGGCGAAGTCCATGGTCGAGTAACGGTGGTCCCAGTCGCCGAGCACGCCCAGCCGCTCGAACTCCTTGCGCTGGGCGTCGATCCAGCCGGCGGCGTAGTCCCGGCAGCGGGCGCGGAATTCAGCCTTGGAGATGTCGCCCTTGGCCCTGCCCTTGGCGCGGAATTCCTCCTCGATCTTCCACTCGATGGGAAGGCCGTGGCAGTCCCAGCCGGGAACATAGTCGACGTCGAAGCCCATCGCGAACCGCGAGCGGACCACGAAGTCCTTCAGAAGCTTGTTGAGCGCGTGCCCGATGTGGATCGCGCCGTTGGCGTAGGGCGGCCCGTCATGCAGCACGAACAGCGGCGCCCCCGCGCCCTGCCGGGCCTCGCGCGCCGCGCCATAGAGATCGCCCCATTCCGCCAGAATGCGCGGCTCGAGCGCGGGCAGGCCCGCGCGCATGGGAAAGTTGGTGTTGGGAAGAAATACGGTCTCGCGGTAGTCGCGACGGGAGGCTTCGGTGTCGTCGGGCATGACGGTTCCAGTGAACAGAGGGTATTCGGGGCGAGGTCATCCCGGCGCGCGCTTCCGGTCGGCGCGTCACGCCGGGCGGGTAATTCGCCGGCCTGCCCGTGGCTTCGTCATGCGGGGCGTTTAACAGAGCCGGTCCGGTCCGGCTAGGGCGCCTCCGGGCGACCCAGAACGGCCCTGGCCGCCATCTCATCCCGCCGGACCTCCTCGACCATCGCCTCGATGCTGGAGAACCGCTCCTCGCGACGGAGGAACGCCACCAGCTCGGTCTCGATGGTTTCGCCGTAAATATCCTCGTCGAATCCGAACAGCCAGACCTCCAGCCTCGGCGCCACGACGCCGGTGGTCGGATTGACCCCGATGTTGGCGACCCCGTCGAACGTGCGGCCATCGGTCAGGCGGGTGCGGGTGGCGTAGACGCCGAACTTCGGGGCGACGTATTCGCCCAAGAGGACATTGGCCGTGGGGAAGCCGAGTTCACGGCCCAGCTGTCGGCCCTTGCGCACCACTCCCTCGATGGCGAAGGGCCGGCCGAGGATCGCCGCCGCCGCCTCCGGCCTGCCGTCACGGAGCGCCTCCCGGATCGTCGATGATGATATTTTCACGCCGCCCCGCTCGACCGCCCGGGCAACGGAGGTGGAAAATCCAAACGCCTCACCGTAGCGCCGCATGGCCTCGGGATCGCCCGTCCGCCCCTTGCCGAAGGTGACGTCGAAGCCGACGGCCACGTGGCGCACGCCAAGTCCGGCGACGAGCACGTCCCTGGCGAACGCCTCGTCGGTGAAATTCGCCATCTCCGCCCCGAATGGCAGCAGATAGAGCCGGTCGGCGCCCAGCCCGGCCACCGTGCGCGCCAGCTGTTCAATGTTCATCAGACGAAAGGGCGGCGCGTCCGGCTGGAAGTGCATGCGCGCATGGGGCTCGAAGCTGATCACCCCCAGTGGCGAGCCCAGCCGCGCGGCGGCGTCGGCGGCGTCGGCGATGACCCGCTGGTGGCCCAGGTGCACGCCGTCGAAATTGCCCAGGGCGACGGCCGCGCCGCGGTCCGACGCCGGCAGATTCTTCCAGCCGTGGACGAGCTTCATCGACCCCTCACGCCCCACGCCGCCGGACCATGACTTCCGCCTCGCCATCGACGACGACCTTGCCGCCGACGGTGCAGGTGGTGGCCATCCTCAGCCGCGCCCGCCCCTCATCGATGGCGGTGATCTCGACCCGCGCCGTGACCTCGTCGCCGATCCGCACCGGGCGGCGGAAGCGGAGAGTCTGGCTGACGTAGATCGCCCCCGGACCGGGCATCCGCGTGCCGATCACCGCCGAGATGTAGCCGGCCGACAGCATGCCGTGGGCGATACGGCCGCCGAAGGCGGTCGCCGCCGCGTAGGCCTGATCCAGATGGACCGGATTGTCGTCGCCGGTAACGGCGGCGAAGGCGTCCAGGTCGGCGGCCGAGACCCGACGGGTGAGCTCCGCCGACTGGCCGACCGTCAGGTCCTCGAGGCAAAATCCGTT
Organism: Caulobacteraceae bacterium; assembly: GCA_035648435.1. Classification (GTDB taxonomy): domain Bacteria; phylum Pseudomonadota; class Alphaproteobacteria; order Caulobacterales; family Caulobacteraceae; genus Acaudatibacter. The sequence continues at coordinate 13,874 of DASRLN010000152.1, read as the reverse complement.
CACGTCCCGACCCTCTTCGCGTCTCACCCCTTGTAGCCGTTTCGACGGCGCCGAGGAGCCGTCTTCACCAGGCGAGATCGGCCATCACGAAATCGGCGACGGCGTCGGACCTCGTCAGGAATGATCGAGCCATTTCGAGATCGAAGGCGCCGTCGGCGCCCGTCAGGTCGGCCGCGTGGATGCCGGAGGCGATGAACAGGGCGTCGAGACTCTGCGCCCGCGCTCCGGCGAGATCGGTGGCGATCCCGTCGCCGATGGCCAGGACTCGCCGCCGGTCCACGGTCCTTCCCATCATCGCCGACGCCCGCGCCAGGCACATCTCGTAGATCGGCGCGAACGGCTTTCCGGCCATCATCACGGCCCCGCCAAGGGTTTCGTAGAGCGCCGCCAGCGCTCCGGCGCAGTAGATCAGGCGGTCACCCCGCTGGACCAGCCGATCGGGATTGGCGCAGACCATCTCCAGGCCCCGCGCCGCCGCCCGGCCGAGGGCGGCGCGATAGTCCTCCGGCGTTTCGGCTTCGTCGTCCTCAGGCCCGGTGCAGGAAATGAAGGCCGCCGTTTCGGGCGCCGCGAAGTCGAGGCCGAGGCCGTCGTAAAGGGGAGCGTCCCGAGCCGCTCCGATCCGCCAGGCCGGACCCGGCGCCCGCGCCGCCAGCAGATCCCGCGTGGCGTCTCCCGAGGTGACGAACGCCGACCAGGCTTCTCTCGGCACGCCCAGCGCGTCCAACTGATCAACCACGTCGTCCGCGGGCCGCGGTGAATTGGAGATCAACACCACCGGCCCTCGCTCCCGCCGCCAGCGGGCGAGCACGGCGCAGGGCTCGGAGAACGCCTCGCGGCCATTGTGGATCACGCCCCAGACATCGCAGAGTAGGACGTCATAGCGGTCGACGACCTGCGAAACGCCGGCGAGGGTCTGGGACATGGAATCGGGCGTTAGCCACGCGGGTCGAAGAGGTCAACGGTCCACGTCGGTCCAACAACATGGACCATCGCATGCGCTCGTGCTAAGTTGGCGCGATGACCGTTCAGATGAACATCGCCGAAGCCAAGGCCAAGCTTTCCGAACTCGTGTCCCGGGCCGAGGCCGGGGAGTTAGTGACCATAGCTCGGGACGGGAAGCCGGCCGTCACTCTCTCGCCCGCCTCGCCCCGCGATGACCAGCCCCGGCCCCTGGGCCTGTGGGATCATCTCGGTATCGACATCCCCGAAGGCCTTTTCCTCGATCCCGATCCGGATATCGAATCTTGGCTACGGGGTTGGGCGGAGGAGCCGATCGCCCCGCCTGAATGAACATCCTTCTGGACACCCACGTTTTCGTCTGGGCGGTGGCCAAGTCGCGACTTCTGTCCGCACGGGCCGCCTCGATGATCCGCGACCCGGCCAACACCATCCAGGTGAGCGCGGTCAGCGCCTATGAGATCGAGTTCAAGCGCCGTCGTGATCCCGTGCTCGCGGGACTGCCCGGGGATCTGGACGAGGCGGTCAGGATCCACCGGTTCGAATGGCTGGCGCTGCGGGCCGATCACGCCATGGCGGCGGGGTGTCTGCCCCGACTTCACGGCGATCCCTTTGATCGCATGATCGCCGCCCAGGCGCTTGTCGAACGGGCGACCGTGCTTACGCGCGATCCGCTCATCGCCGTCTATGGCGCGATCGTCGTCTGGTAGAGCCGGTACTACCGCGTCGGGACGGGGTGTTCGCCGCGATAGTCGTAGAAGCCGCGTCCAGCCTTGCGGCCGAGCCAGCCGGCCTCGACGTATTTCACCAGCAGGGGGCATGGCCGGTATTTGGAATCCGCCAGGCCATCGTAGAGAACGTTCATGATCGAAAGGACGGTGTCCAGGCCGATGAAATCGCCGAGCTCCAGCGGTCCCATGGGATGGTTGGCGCCGAGCTTCATCGCGGTGTCGATAGCCTCGACGGTGCCGACCCCTTCGTAGAGGGTGTAGATCGCCTCGTTGATCATCGGCACCAGGACGCGGTTGACGATGAAGGCCGGGAAATCCTCGGCGTTCGCTGTCGTCTTGCCCAGGGACCTGGCGAAGGCGACGGCGACCTCATAGGTGCTGGCGTCGGTGGCGATGCCCCGGATGATCTCCACCAGCTTCATTCGCGGGGCCGGATTCATGAAGTGCAGGCCGATGAAGCGCTCCGGCCGATCGGTGGACGAGGCCAGGCGGGTGATCGAAATCGATGAGGTGTTGGAGGCCAGCAGGGTGTCCGCGCCCAGATGCGGGTGCAGGGCCTTGAAGATCTGCTTCTTGACTTCCTCGTTCTCGGTCGCCGCCTCGATCACCAGATCCGCCGCCCCGAGTTCGCCGATCTCGGCCGCCGCCGTGATCCGCGCCATGGCCGGCGCCTTGTCGGCCGCCGCGACGATGCCGCGGGAGACCTGTCGCTCCATGTTCTGGTCGATCGTCAGCAGGCCTTCGGCGAGCCTCTCCGGCGAAATGTCGTTGAGCAGCACCTCATAACCGGCGAGCGCGCATACATGTGCAATCCCGCCGCCCATCTGGCCGGCGCCGATCACCCCGACCGTCTTGATTTCAGCCATTCGAACCGCCTCGGGTCCTTCTGTTCACGACGTGTGACGGCTTCCTAACACGCCCGGCGGCCATCTCCACGCTTTTGCTGCAATGCAGCGGGCGCCTAGAGACCCGCCGCCGAAAGCGCCTTCATCAGCTCTGGGATCGCAGTCTTGTAGTCGGCCACCAGCCCGTAGTCGGCGACCTGGAAGATAGGCGCGTCGGCGTCCTTGTTGATGGCCACGATCACCTTGGAGTCCTTCATCCCCGCCAGATGCTGGATGGCGCCGGAAATGCCCACCGCGATGTAGAGTTGCGGGGCCACCACTTTGCCGGTCTGGCCGACTTGATAGTCGTTGGGCGCGTAGCCGGCATCGACGGCGGCCCGGGAAGCGCCCACGGCCGCGCCGAGCTTGTCGGCCAGCGGCTCGATGACGCGGTGGAATTCCTCCGCCGAACCCATCGCGCGGCCTCCGGAGACGACAATCTTGGCCGCCGCCAGCTCGGGCCGGTCGGACTTGACGATTTCGTCGGAAACAAACCGGGTCCCGGGCGCGCCGGGACCGGCGGCGACGGCCTCGATCGTCGCTGAGCCGCCGTCGGGCGCCGCCTTGAACGCCGTGGCGCGGACGGTGATCACCTTCTTGGCGTCGGACGACTTCACCGTCTCAAGTGCATTGCCAGCATAGATCGGCCGCACGAAGGTCGAGGCGTCGATGACCTCCATGATCTCGGAAATCGGGGCCACGTCCAGCTTGGCGGCCACCCGGGGCGTGAAGTTCTTGCCGACGGAGGTGGCCGGAACCAGCACCGCGTCATAGGCGCCCATCAAAGCCAGGACGCACCCGGCGACGGCCTCGGCGATCTGCTTGCCCAGGGCTTCGCTTTGCGCGGTAAGCACCTTGCGCACGCCGGCGATCTTGGCCGCCGCCGCGGCGACCGCGTCGATCCCTTGCCCGGCCACCAGCACGTCGACGTCGTCCGAGAGGGCCAGGGCCGCGGTCACCGTTTTGTTGGTGTTGTCCTTCAGAGTTACGTTGTCATGATCGGCGACGACGAGGACGGCCATGTTCAGAGCACTCCGGCTTCGGTCTTCAGCTTGGTGACCAGCTCGGCGGCGGATTCCAGCTTGACCCCGGCCACCCGCCTGGCGGGCTCGGTCACCTTGAGCACCTTGAGATGGCCCGGCCCGGCCCCGCCGTAGTCATCGACGGTCTTGATGTCGATGGTCTTCTTCTTGGCCTTCATGATGTTGGGCAGCGAGGCGTAGCGCGGTTCATTGAGGCGCAGATCGGCGGTGACCACGGCCGGCAGGTCCAGTTCGAGCGTCTGCAGCCCGCCATCGACCTCGCGGGTGACGCGGACGGTGTCGGCCGCCAGCTCGACCTTGAAGGCAAAGGTCGCCTGCGGCCAGTCGAGCAGGGCCGAGAGCATCTGGCCGACGGCGTTGTTGTCGCCGTCGATGGCCTGCTTTCCCATCAGGATCAGTCTGGGCTGCTCGGCCAGGGCCACGGCCTTCAGCAGCTTGGCCACCTCCAGCGGCTCCGGATCGGCGTCGGTCTGGATCAGGATGCCGCGGTCGGCGCCCATGGCCAGGGCCGTGCGGATCGTCTCCTGGGCCTGGATCGGGCCGATGGAGACCGCCACGATCTCCTCGACGAGGCCCTTTTCCTTGAGGCGGACGGACTCCTCGACCGCGATCTCGCAGAAAGGATTCATCGACATCTTGACGTTGGCCAGATCGACGCCGGTCTGGTCGGACCTGACCCGCGCCTTGACGTTGGAATCGATCGCCCGCTTGACCGGCACCAGAACCTTCATCGCCCTCACCATTCGCCCACGCGGCAGAGGGCAATAGCGCTCCCGGGCGCGCAATGCAAAGTCATGCGCCGGGGCTTAGCCTCGCCGTTCCCGCCTGCTAGAAGCCGCCGCCATGACCCGCTGGTTCACCGCCGCGCAGCTGACCACGCTCGCCCTCTTCGTCGCCGCCGTGCTGGCGACATTCGCCTACGAGATGATCTGGGTCTGGCCGGCCCGGCGCTGCGAGGCGCGTGGCGACTGGTGGGACGCGCGGGGCCTGGAGTGCGACACGCCGATCCCGATCGCCCGCCTGACCGCCCGGGGTCTGCGCTTTGGCCCGGCGTCGGCGGATGTCCAGGATCAGCGGGTCGCGCCCGGCGCCCACAGCACATCGTCGCGCCCCTGACCGTTGGCCAAGCGCGCGGCGACGAACAGCAGATCGGAGAGCCGGTTGAGGTAGCGCAGCGCCTCGCCGTGAGCGCCGTCGGCCCGCGTCCCGCGCTCGGCCTCGACGAACGCCACCGCAGCGCGCTCGGCGCGCCGACACACGGTCCGGGCCAGATGCAGGCTCGCCGACGCGGCCGATCCACCCGGCAGGACGAAGGAAGTGAGCGGCGAGAGTTCGGCGTTCATGCCGTCGATTTCCGTCTCGAGTCGCGCGATCTGGACGGCGACGATTCGCAGCGCCCGCGGACCTTTTCCCCGCTCGGGCGTGGCCAGGTCCGCGCCGAGGTCGAAGAGGTCGTTCTGGACGCGGGCCAGGATCGCATCGAGCCTGCCGTCCGATGCGGTGTGCAGGCGGGCCACGCCGATGGCGCTGTTGGTCTCGTCGACGCCGCCGTAGGCCTCGACCCGGAGGCTCGCCTTGCTGACCGTCTCGCCCGTGGAGAGCCGGGTTTCGCCGCCGTCGCCGGCGCGGGTGTAGATCCTGTTGAGGATGACCATGCGGACGCCGGTCAGCGGGCGTGACCGCGCCAGACGAAGGCGGCGACGATGATCAGGATGGCGCAGAACTGGAGCAGCACGCGAAGACGCATCAGCTTGTTGGACCATGACCGCGCGAAATCTCCCCCGCGAAACAAGGAATAGATTCCCAGGCCCAGCGTAATGACCACGGCGGCCAGGGCGACGGGCAGGAGAATGTCGAAGACGTCGTGCATGACGCTCGCAGACTAGTCGTCCGCCGCCGCGCCGCAAAGGCCATTGCCTCCGAATGCATCCAGCGCGCCTATGGCCGGGCCATCGCCACGGAGAGAGAGCCATGATCGTCGTCCACCACCTGAACAATTCACGCTCGCAGCGCATCCTCTGGCTCCTGGAGGAGCTTTCCCTTCCCTACGAGATCAGGTTCTACCAGCGCGACCCCGTCACCAATCTGGCCCCGCCGGAACTCGAGGCGGTCCATCCGCTGGGAAAGTCGCCGGTGATCACCGACGGCGCGGTGACCATCGCCGAGTCCGGCGCGATCATCGACTATATCCTGCGCAAATACGGCGCCGGCCGCTTGGCCCCAGCCCCGGACGCGGCGGACTACGAAGCCTATCTGGAATGGCTTCACTATGCCGAGGGCTCCGCCATGCTGCCCTTGATGCTGCTGCTCTACACCATGCGCCTGGGCGAGGCCGCCGCGCCGCTGAAGGACCGCATCGATGGCGAGATCGCCAATCACCTCGGCTATGTGAACCGCGCGCTGTCGGGACGCCTCTATCTCCTCGGCAAGACGTTCACCGGCGCGGATGTCCAGATGAGCTTCGTGGGCGAGGTGGCGCGCGCCTTCGGCCGGCTCGGGGACTTCCCCGACATCGCCGCCTGGGTAGAACGCCTGCACGCCCGCACCGCTTTCAAGGCCGCGCTCGAAAGGGGCGGCGCCTATAATCTGGCATGATCGCCCGCCTCATCTCGCGATGAGGCGATAGTGACACAGTTGTCGCAATTCGGTGTCTGCCGCACTGTCCGAGACTGGACAGTCATTCGCGCGGCGTGCGAGCCTTTACGAAAGGCGGCGCATGGCCGTCACCGGGGGGTTTCGCCTTTGTTACACCCGGGCTCGCCGCGAAGCGAGCCGGAGGATGATGATAGTCGCCCGGTGCGCGCCGACAAGGCCGCGCGGCGTGCGTGTCGAAACTCGAACACATGCCCGGCTCCGCCGGACCGGGCGCTGGAAACACAGACGGGGGATACCGAGACATGAGAACTCTGCTTGCGGGCGCGAGCCTGTTGCCGCTGCTCGCCATCGGCGGATTCGCCCACGCCGCCGACGCTCCGGCCGCCGATACCTCCGCCGGCTCGGCGGTGAGCGAAGTGATTGTCACCGGCACCCGCCAGACCGGCATCAGGGCCGCCGACAGCGCCGCCCCGATCCAGGTCGTCGGCGCCCAGGCGCTGACTCACGTCGGTCCGCCCGACCTGATGCAGGCCCTGTCGCAGAGCCTGCCGTCATTCAACGCCGCCGGCTATGGCGCCGACACCGCCCAGCTCACCCTGTCGGCGGCCCTGCGCGGCCTCAGCCCCAACGACACCCTGGTCCTGGTCAACGGCAAGCGGCGCCACGGCACCGGCAATCTGGCGGTCGATAGCGGCAGCCCCTTCACCGGCTCGGCCAGCGCCGACCTCAGCTTCGTTCCCGTCGGCGCCATCGACCACGTCGAGGTGCTTCAGGACGGCGCGGCGGCGCAGTACGGCTCCGACGCCATCGCCGGGGTGGTCAACATCATCCTCAAGAACGCCGACCACGGCGGCACGATCACGGCCACCGGCGGCGAATACTACGATGGCGGCGGGGCCACCGGCGCCTGGTCGGCGAACCTCGGCCTGCCCATCGGTCCCAAGGGCTTCATCAATCTCACCGCCGAGGAAAAGTACCACGCCTTCAGCCACGAGGGTGGTTGCGACGCGCGGTTCTACACCACCAGCTGCAGCCTTCTGCCGGTGCTCGATGGTAACGCGTTCGCCAACGCCACCGACATCGCCGGCGTGCCGCACGCCACCGACGCCCCGCGCGTCAACCACATCTACGGTGACCCGACCTACAACATCTACGACGGCTTCTATAACGCCGGCTACGACATCACCGACAGCATCCAGCTCTACTCCTTCGGCAGCTACGGCCACCGCATCGCCCAGGGCTTCGAAAACTATCGCAAACCCAGCATTGTCGAAGGTCCGGATTCGTTCGGCGTGACGCAAGTCCCCTTCCCCAACGGCTTCAACCCCAAGGAAGCCCTGAGCGAAGACGACTATTCGGCGACGGCGGGCATCAAGGGCGCGGTCGCCGGCTGGAACTGGGATCTCTCGACCACCTACGGCCGGGACAAGGACAATATTTCCACGCTCGACTCGGCCAATCCGAGCCTCTGGGCGATCATGCAGAAGGCCTCATCGACCCTGGTCACCCCGCAGACCAACTTCTACGATGGCTCGTTCACCAATTCGGAGTGGACCAACAACCTCGACATCAGCCGGAATTTCAACCTCGGCCTGGCCTCGCCCCTCAACGTCGCCTTCGGCGGCGAGGCGCGCAAGGACACCTTCACCATCAGCAACGGCGAGCCGGCCTCGACCCTGGACGGCGGAGAGCAGTCCTACGTCGGCTTCGCGCCCTCCGACGCCGGCGCGCACTCGCGCACCAACTACGCGGGCTACGTGGATCTGGCGGTCGATCCGATCACCGGCCTGCATGTGGATCTCGCCGGCCGCTACGAACACTACAGCGACTTCGGCAACACCACCGTCGGCAAGCTCACCGCGCGCTACGACTTCAATCCGATGTTCGCCATCCGCGGCACGGTCAGCACCGGTTTCCGCGCGCCGACCCTGGCCGAGGAATATTATTCCTCCACCAACGTCGGCCCGACCTTCGCCTATGTGCAGCTCCCACCCAACGCGCCGGCGGCGATTGCGACCGGCTTCACGCCTCTGAAGCCGGAGAAGTCCGACAACTACAGCGTCGGTTTCGTCGCTCACCCGGCCGACCGGCTGCAGATCACCGTCGATGCCTATGAGATCGACATCCGCGATCGGATCATCAACAGCAATCCGCTCCTGGCGGTCAGCGGCGGGGTTATTTCTCAACCCCTGTTCACCGCGATCGAGAACCACGGCGGCATCCCTCCGGGCGTGACCTATGTCGGCCTGCAGATTTTCAGCAACGGCGCCAACACACGCACGCGTGGCGCCGAGGTGACCGCCACATACGCCTCCGATTTCGGCGACATGGGCCATGTCGATTGGAGCGCCGGCTTCAACTACAATCAAACCACCGTGACCAAGCTGGACCCGCTGCCGGCACAGGCTTTTGTCGCCGGCATCAACACCGTGCTCCTGGGCGCCAACGCCCTCAGCGCCCTGACCACCGGCACCCCGAGAGAAAAACTCGTGGTCGGCGCCTTCTGGACCCTGGGAAAGTGGAGCGTCAATCTGCGCGACACCGTCTATGGTCCGAGTTCCGAAATCGTCAGCCTGAATGGCACCGGCAATATCACCGCCAGCGACCCCGGCGCGGAACAGAGGATTCCGGTCACCAGCATCACCGACATCGACCTCGCCTATAAGCTCACGCCGTCGCTGAAGCTCGCGATCGGGGCCAATAACGTGTTCGATCACCGGCCGCCGGGCGTGCCCACCATAGCAAACACGCAGGCCAATATTGCGAAAGGCCAGAGCCCGTTCGTGCCCGCCGACGGCAATCACGTCTATGGCGAACCCGACCAGTTCTCGCCGTTCGGCATCGACGGCGGCTACTACTACGGACGGATCACCTACACTTTCTAGCCATGGCGCGGGCGAGCCGGGACATTCCCGGCCCTCCCGTCGCTTCGCGGCGGTGGCCACGGCGGCCTCGCGCGGGGTAGACTCTTCGTCCTGATGCTCACGAGCCGGCTCGCCATCGAGGACGATCTGACCTTTCTCGAGGCGCTGATGCGGCTGGCCATCGGCGAGCTTCAGCGGGGGTTTCTCGACGAGGCGCAGATCGTCGCCAGCCGGGCGGTCATGGGCCTCGACACCCAGCTGGTGGCCGACCGGACCTATTTCCGAATCGAGGCCGACGGTGTCCTGGCCGGCTGCGGCGGCTGGAGCCGGCGCGCGACGCTCTACGGCGGCGACCACAGCATTGCCTTGCGCGACGACGCCGTGCTCGATCCAGCAAGGGACGCCGCGCGGGTGCGGGCGATGTACACCCACCCCAGCTTCGCGCGGCGGGGCGTCGGCAGACTGATCCTCGGACTCTGCGAGGCGGCGGCCGCGGCCGAGGGCTTCGGGCGGGTGGAACTGATGGCCACCCTTTCCGGGGAGCCGCTCTACAGGGCCTGCGGCTATCTCGAGATCGAACGAACGGACGCCACGTCGGCGGACGGCGTTCGAGTGCCGTTGGTCCGGATGGGCAAGCCATTGTGAAATCGCCGCTCAGCCTGAACGAAGCGATCAATGGCGCCGCCGCGCTGCTGGCCAGCGAGCCCGCCCAGGCTCAAAGCCATGCCGAGGCAATTCTCAAAGGCGCGCCCGACGATCCGCGCGTCCTGCTCATTCTCGCCTCGGCCCACAGGCGCCAGGGCGCCGCCCGATCGGCCCACGCCTTGCTGGCGCCGCTCGCCAAAGCCTGGCCGCGCGCCGCGCGCACCCACTACGAGCTGGGTCTCGTCCTTTCGATTCTTGGCGACACCACCGGGGCCATCGCCGCCCTCCGACGGGCGGTCGGACTCGATCATGATCTGGCCGGAGCCTGGCGGGCGCTCGGCGATGTTCTTTTCGCGACCGGCGATGTGACCGGCGCCGACAACGCCTACGCCGAACATGACCGGAGTGCGATCGAGGATCCGGCGCTTCGCCCGGCCGCCGACGATCTGTTCAATGGAAGACTGATCGAGGCCGAAACCCGGCTCATGGCCCATCTTCGCGTCCATCCCGCCGACCTGAGCGCCGCGCATCTGTTGGCCGAAGCCTTCCTTCGCCAGGAGCGCCTGGATGAGGCGGAATCGCTGTTCGCCCATGTTCTGGAACGTGAGCCCGGCCAGGACGCCACTCGCTTCAACTACGCGAGGGCCCTCTTCCGGCGCCAGGCCGCCGCCGAGGCGCTTGATCAGATGCGGCGGCTTTTGGCGACCGACCCGAACAATTCGGCCTATCGCAACCTGACCGCCGCCTGCCTCGCCCTAGCCGGGCGGCACGACGAAGCCCTGGTTCTCTATGAGGGTCTTCTGGCGGATTTTCCCAACGACCCGAGAATATGGTTGAACAAGGGGCATGCCTTGCGCACCATCCGTCGGCCTGACGACGCCGTCGCGGCCTACAGGCACGTCATTGAACTCGCGCCGCAATTTGGCGAAGCCTATTCGAGTCTCGCCGACCTGAAGACGGCGCCACTGACGGCCCGCGATGAAGCCGACATGGCGGCGCAGCTCGCGCGCGCGGACATCGAGGAAAACGACCGACTTCACCTCCACTACGCTCTGGGCAAAGCGCTCGAGGACCGCGGCGCACACCAGGACGCGTTCGCCCACTACGCTGGAGGCGCCAGGATCCGCAGAAAGCGCCTAGTCTACCACGCCGACGCCGCCACCGCGCTGATACGGCGGCATGAAGCCCTGTTCACCCAAGCCTTCTTTGAGGCGAGGGGGGAGGGTGGATCGACCTCCGACGCGCCGATCTTCATCGTCGGCTTGCCGAGATCCGGTTCGACCTTGATCGAGCAGATCCTGGCGAGCCATTCCGCCGTCGAAGGCACCATGGAACTGCCCGACATCGGCGTCATTGCCGGAAGTCTGCGCGGCGCGAAGACGCAGGATTCGCCCGCCCGCCGCTACCCCGAGGCGAGCGCCGAGCTTGGCGTCGTCGCGCGGACCACCTGGGGAGACCGCTACATTGAACGCACCGCCATCCATCGCCGCCTCGGCCGGCCGTTCTTCATCGACAAGATGCCCAACAATTTCCACCACATCGGTCTGATCCAGCTCATTCTTCCCAAGGCCAGGATCATCGACGCGCGCCGCCATCCCATGGCCGCCTGCTTCTCGACCTTCAAACAGCACTTCGCCCAGGGACAGACGTTCTCCTACGATCTTACCGACCTCGGCCGCTACTATCGCGACTACGTCGAACTGACGGCCCATTTCGACGAGGTCCTGCCCGGGCGCGTCCACCGGGTGATCTACGAGGACATGGTCGAGGACACCGAAGGTGAGGTCCGCCGGCTGCTCGACCATTGCGGCCTTCCGTTCGAGGCCTCCTGCCTGAAGTTCCATGAGAACGACCGGGCGGTTCGGACCGTCAGCTCCGAACAGGTCCGCCGACCGATCTTCCGCGATGGCCTGGAACAGTGGCGGCGCTACGAGGCCTGGCTCGGACCGCTCGAGGCGGCGCTGGGTCCGGCGTTGAAGGGCTGGCGGGGCGCGGCGTTCACATCTCCTCCGGCCAGCCGTCGAGGAAGTCGAAAACCGCCGCCTTGAACAGGGCGTGGGGGATGGCCGAGAAGTGATCGCAGGCCGGGAGCGTGATGGCCCTGGCCCCCGGGATGGTGTCGGCAAGGATCTGGGGGTTGCCAGCGATCTGGTCCCGGTCCCCGGCGATCACCACCACCGGCATGGTGAGCCCGCTCACCTCCGCCACCGCCTCGCCACCACCGCCCTCGCCGCACGCGGCCAGAGCCAGCCGGTCCTCACCCTGATTGTCGGCGAACTGGCGAAACCCTCGCAGGATAGGATCGGTGATCGCCGCGACATCCTCGGCGCGCATCGCTTGCGACAGAGTCATCGTGGACGGCGGGAGCGTCTCCTGGCCGAACAGGCGCCCGCCGACGCCGCCGAGGATCAGGTTGGCGATCCGGCCCGGCTCCTCTATCGCGGCCGCCATCGCGAGGTGCGCGCCGAGGGAATAGCCCATCAGCTCGATCCTCCCGAGCCTCAGGTGGTCCATCAGCGACAGGATGTCGCCGGACATTTCGGCTCTGCGATAGGCGGCGGGATCGTGCGGCTTGTCGCTCATCCCGTGGCCCCGCAGATCGGGCGCGACAACGCGGTAGCCGCGGCGCTCGAACGCCGCGTACCAGCCCAGCCGCTTCCAGTTCTCCGCCCGGTTGGTGGCGAAGCCGTGGACCAGGAGAACGGTCCCGCTCAGTTTCCCCGCCGGCCGGATGTCGTCATAGGCCAGCCGCAGGCCGCCCGATCGAAAGCTCGCCATGCGATCAAGGATAGACGCCTCGGCGCTCTTGAGCAAAGCGGCGCTGGCGCCGTATTCGAAGCGGCATGAGCGAAGAGGTGTTCATCGGCGGCTGGACTCGCGCCAAGCTGCGCGAACGCAGCCAGACCGAGCGTTTCGCGGTCTGGAAGCGCGCCCGCGCCCTCCACTCCGCCGAGGGCAACCATCTGGCGCGGGCGATCGAACGCCTGGGGCTGCCCTACGCCGAGCCCGAGCCGCTATCGGAGCACGCCGCGCTGATGGTCAGGATGCGCGAGGTGATGGCCAGTCCGGCGGCAAGGTCGGCCGCCCTCGAGGCGACGCTCGACGGCCTTCCGGCCATGGCCGGAATCGACACTCTGCTGCATCAGACCCTCGGCGAGGACTACCGTCTCGATCCCGCCGCCGTTCCCACCGCCCAGAGCCTGGTCGCCGAGTTGATGGCCTCGCTGGGCTACACCGACGCCGGGCGCAAGGATCTGCCGCGCCGCAACGTCGCGCGATCGGGGGTGTTCTGGAAGCAGCCGGGTTGACGCGCCGTAACGCGTTACGGTATCCCTGACCCTATGTGGAGGTCTCGATGGCGGAACCCGCGGAACGGATGAAAACGATGCGCGCTCGCCGTCGCGCCCAGGGCGCGCGCGAGTTGAGGCTGGTCGTGCCGGATGCTCGTTCGGAAACGGTTCGGCGGCGGGTGGCGGCGCAAGTCTCGGCGCTGAACCCGGAAACCGAACGCGAAGCCCTGCGCTGGATCGAAGGCGTGTCCGAATTCGACGCCGATGCGGCGCGGTGACATCGTCACCGTCGCCGTCGGCGGCGACTACGGAAAGCCCAGACCCGCGGTGATCGTACAGACCGACGCGATTCCCCAAATCCATGCGTCGGTGATCATCTGCCAGATGACTTCCGACATATCGGCCGCAGCCGACTTTCGCGTCAGCATCGAGCCGAGCCCCGAAAACGGACTGCGGGTTCAATCCCAGATCATGGCCGACAAGCCCGTGACCATCAGACGCCAACGGGTGGGCTCCAGCGTCGGCCGCCTGAGTCCGGCGGACATGGTCAAGCTCAACACAACGCTCGCCTTTGTCCTGGGCTTGGCGGACTGACCCCGGCGGCGGGAGCCTCCCTCCCATGAAGGCTACGGGATGAACACACCTCGTGGTTGCCGTTGTGGCCGCCCAGGCCCCCTCCGTCCGACCGCCTCCGGCGGTTGGCCACCTCCCCCGCTGCGCAGCTACGGGATGCACACATCTCGGAATCGCCGTCCCAGAGCTCCTCCACCGTAGGGGGAGGGGGACCGCCTCGCCGAAGGACGAGGTGGTGGAGGGGGTTCTCCGCCACTCCGACGCCGGCGTGGCGGAGAACCCCCTCCGT
>DASRLN010000151.1:0-2481 GCA_035648435.1 Caulobacteraceae bacterium | reverse complement strand
ATCGTCGATCGCCTCGCCCCGATCGTCAGTTCGCTGAAGGCCGGCCGCCATCCCTACCTCAACGGGTCCTGGACGCCGCTGATGGAGGAGGTCGATGCGCGCGACCTCGAGGTGATCGAGGGCGCGATCCGCCGGCGCCGTGCGCTTCGTGCAGGGGAGCCACTTGGTTTCCTGGAGCGCCCTGGCGCTGCTGATCTGCCTGGGCGTGATCGGCGCGCTTCTGGTCCTGGCGTTTGTCGGCGAACTGATCGAGCCGGCCAGCCTGGCGCAATGGACCTGGATGTTCCTGCCGGCCATGACCACCGGCTTCGCCGCCGCCATGGTCTGGGGAATCTGGCGCGGCAACCGCCAGCGCGACGTCGATCCCAAGGCCCTGCCGGCCGATTTCGCGCCGCATTCGTGATAGCCTCGCCCGATGAGCGATGATCCCAACGAGAAGTCCGCCACCCGGACGCTGGCCGAGCTGGTCGCCCGGCGCAAGGCCGCGCGGGCCGGCGGACCACCCGGCGGCGGGCGCGAATCCGAACGCGCCGCCGCCGCCCGCTCGGCGGCCAAGTCCAAGCCGGCATTGAGGAAGTGGCGTCGAGAGGCCGGTTTACAGGGGCCGCGCGATGATGTTCTCAGTCCCGCCGACCCTATGGAGTAACCGCCCTTGACCGAAGCCGCCGCCTTGCCGCCCGCCTGGCCCGCCATGTCGATCGCCGCCGCCCACGGCCTGCTCACCGCGCCGGGATCGCCGTTCGAGATGGAGACGATGGTGATCCGGGGAATCGAGACCCGGGTGTGGAAGAACCTGCCGCCGACCCTGCGCGCGGTGGTCGAGGCGGCCCGGGCGCACGCGGAGAAGGTGTTCCTGGTCCACGAGGACGAACGGGTGACCTTCGAGGCATTCTTCCGCGCTGTCGCCGCCCTGGCGGCGGATTTCCGCGCCCGGGGGGTGGGGAAGGGCGATCGCGTCGCCATCGTCATGCGCAACCTGCCCGAATGGCCGGTGGCCTTCTACGCGGCGGTGTCGCTGGGCGCGATCGCCACGCCGCTCAACGCCTGGTGGACCGGCCCGGAACTGGAATACGGGCTGAAGGATTCGGGCTCGAAGATCGCGGTGGTCGATGCCGAGCGGCTGGAACGCCTCACCGAGCATCTGCCGGCCTGTCCGGACCTGAAGCGGATCTACGTCGCCCGCGAGATCGACGAGCTGGCCAATCCCCTGTTGGTCAAGCTGGAGAGCGTCATCGGGGCGCCGGACGGCTGGGCGTCCCTGCCCGACCGCGCCCTGCCCGACGCCGAGATTGAACCGGACGACGACGCCACCATCTTCTACACCTCGGGGACCACGGGCGCGCCCAAGGGAGCGCTGGCCACCCACCGCAATATCAACTGCAACATCATGGCCGGAGCCTTCGCGGCGGCGCGCTCGTTCCTGCGCCGGGGCGAGGCGCCGCCGGCCGCCGATCCCGACGACCAGCGGGCGACACTGCTGTCGGTGCCGTTCTTCCACGCCACGGGGTGTTTCGCGGTGCTCAACCCGAGCCTGTTCGCCGGGGCCAAGCTGGTGATGATGCGCAAGTGGGATCCGATCCGCGCCTTCGAGCTGATCGAGCGCGAGAAGGTCTCCTCGGCCGGCGGCGTGCCGACTATCGCCTGGCAGCTGATCGAACACCCCGCCCGCGCCAACTACGATCTCTCGTCCCTGGAGAGCCTCGCCTACGGCGGCGCGCCCTCGGCCCCCGAACTGGTGCGCAAGATCCGCGAAACCTTTCCCAAGAGCGCGCCGGGCAACGGCTGGGGGATGACCGAGACCTCGGCCACGGCCACCAGCCACGGCGGCGAGGACTACGAGCACCGCCCCGATTCCTGCGGCCCGGCGGCGCCGGTGGGCGAGCTCAGGATCATGACCGTCGAGGGCGACCGCGAACTTCCCGTCGGCGAGGTCGGCGAGCTGTGGTTCAAGGGTCCGCAGGTGGTCAGGGGCTATTGGAACAAGCCGGAAGCCACCGCCCAGACCTTCGAGAACGGCTGGGTCAAGACCGGCGATCTCGCGCGCCTCGACGAGGAAGGCTTCTGCTTCATCATCGACCGGGCCAAGGACATGCTGATCCGCGGCGGCGAGAACATCTACTGCATCGAGGTCGAGAACGTCCTCTTCGACCACCCTGCGGTGATGGACGCGGCCCTGGTCGGCATTTTCCACCGCACGCTCGGCGAAGAGCCTGGCGCGGTGGTCACCCTCAAGCCCGGCGGCGAGGCTACCGAGCAGGAACTGCGGACCTTCGTCGCCGAACGCCTGGCGGCCTTCAAGGTGCCGGTCAAGATCCTCTTCTGGCGCGAAACCCTGCCCCGCAACGCCAACGGCAAGATCATCAAGTCAGAGCTGCGCAAGCTGTTCGTGGAAGAATGACCTCCTCCCTCCCCTTCATGGGGAGGGGCGCGTGCGCAAACCTAGCGTCCGTTGTCGTATCCAGGCGGCGGAGGGGGTGGCGG
>DASRLN010000150.1:0-8431 GCA_035648435.1 Caulobacteraceae bacterium | reverse complement strand
GGTCGCGGGCGCGTTCGGGACGCTTTGGCTCGCCTGGCGCCGGGCTTGGCTGGTGCTGCTCGTCGCCTCGATCTGCCTCGCCCTCTGGCTTCAACTGGCCACGCCGGCGGCGATCGGCGTCCGCGCGGTCGGCTTTATTTTCCCGTGCCTGGCCAGCGTGGCGGCGACCGCCGGGATCTGCCGGCTCGCGCTGGGGCTCGGCGGGGGAGGGCTGCGATGGGGCGTGGACGAGTGGCGTGTGCTTGCCAGCGCCCTTCTGATGATCCTGCTGGCCGTGGTGCTCCTGATGCTCCTTCTGGTCGTCGTCCTGGCGCTCGCCTATGGCGTGGCGTCGGCCGGAAAAGGTTTCGTCGCCGGGCAAACCGCGACCTGGGCGTCCGCCGTCGATGGTCGCGGTCGCTTGGTGGTCGGCGCGGTCGCCCTCGCCGGCATGGCCGCCATCGTCTGGGTCATGGTGCGCCTCTTCCTGGCCCCGGCGGCGAGCGTGGCGCGGCGGCGGGTGCAGGTTCTCAGCGTCTGGTCGCTCACCCGGGGCATGGCCTGGCGGCTGGCCGCGGTCATGGTCTGGGTCGGGTTGACGCCGGCGGCGCTTTTGCTGGCGATCGCGGCGGCATCGCGGCTCGCGCCGCACCACGCCGTGGTCCTGGCGTGGCTCGCGCACCTCGCTCAGGGACTTGTCGCGGCGGCGATCTGGCTTCCCCTGAAGGTCGGAGTCATGACCTATGCCTACCCCAGACTAGCGGCCGATTCGCCCATCCCATCGCCATGACCGATTTCTCCCCCGCCTCAGCCGCCTTCGAGGGCTTCCGCGTTCTGCGGCGGGAGTCCAAGGCGGTCTTGGTGTGGGTCGGGTGCAACATTGCGCTATTCGTGTTGATCGGCGCATCGAAGCTCGGCCAGCCGGCCCTTCGGCTCCAGCCATCCACCGCACCCCCCAGCGTGCTTCAGACCGTCGGACGGTTCGGACCGTTGGCCTATGTGGCCGCGCCGCTGCTGCTGATCTTCTGGATCGCCCTGGTCGGCGCCATCTTTCGCCAGGAATTGCGGCCGGGCGACCGCAAGTGGGCGTTCATGCGGATCGGCGCCGACGAGGTCAGGCTCGCGCTGCTGTTCGTGGTCGGCGCCGCCGTGGTGCTGTTCCTGGCGGGCATTCAGTTTGCGCTCGTTGCTGGCGTCACGGTGATTTTGGACACCGTCCATCCAGCCGCCACCACCTGGGTCGTGGACGTCGTCAGCCTGGTGGCCTGGTGCTTCAATTTCTGGATCGTGGTCCGGCTTTCCCTTGCTCCCGCCCATACCTTCGCGTCGCGGCGTCTTTCGATGTTCGGCTCCTGGACCCTCACCCGGCGCCACTTCTGGGGCCTCGGGTGGATGATCGTCCTGATGATGGTGACGGTCTTCCTGCTGATCTGCGCCATGACCTTGCTCGGGGCGGTTCTCGGGGGCTCCAATCTGCGCGCTCTCGACGCCCACCGCCTCGTCGCGCCCAGCCCCGCGACCATCATCGGGCTCATCGTCCTGGTGGCCCTGCTGATCTCGGCCCCGGTGTTCTTCAGCGTGCTGATCTACACCCCTCTCGCGTTTGCCTATCGCGCCCTCGCGGAGACCGGCGAACCTCTAGACTCTGGCGCTCGGCCGAGCGGAGACGCGGGCGTGCCAGGCGGCGATGTTGGCGTTCTCGGGGCTGATCGGCAGGCCGATCCAGCTGGCGAAATCCACCGTGGATAGGGCGCAGATGTCGGCGACGGTGAAGGTCTCGCCGGCGATGAACGTCTTGCCATCCAGTTCGCGGTCCAGCCAGTGCTGGGCGCCGGCGTAGGCTTCCTTGTTGGATTCGCCGAAGTCCTTGAACTGGGTCAACAGGGCGGCGGTGCGGGGGTGGGCGTGGCGCCAGAAGGCCGCCACCGGCGCCATCAGCACGAACTCCATGCGCCTGACCCACTGATCGACAAGCGCTTTTTCAACCGGTGTGCGGCCGAAGAGGGCCGGCTCGGGCTGGATCTCCTCGAAGTATCGGCAGATCGCCACGGTCTCGGAGATGGTCGTGCCATCATCCAGTTCGAGGGTGGGGATCTGGCCCAGGGAATTGCGCGCCCGGTGTTCGGCCGACTTGTGCTCGCGTTTCATCAGATCGACCTGGGTTTCGGGCAGGTCGATGCCCTTCTCCGCCAGGAACATGCGGACCCGCCGCGGATTGGGCGCCGGCATGGCCATGCCATAGAGCTTCATCGTCGGAAACCTCCCGTATCGGCTGTCAGGCGTGTGCCTTGATCCGGGTCCGCTGTCGAGGGTTGGGGGCGGCCCGGTCGCGGTGGCGCTGGAGTGCTTGCGCCAGGTAGCGGCCGGTCCAGCTCGTCCCGTCCGCGGCCACCTGTTCGGGCGAGCCGGTGGCGACGATCTCGCCGCCGCCGTCGCCGCCCTCGGGTCCGAAATCGACGATCCAGTCGGCTGTCTTGACCACGTCGAGATTGTGCTCGATGACCACCACCGTATTGCCTTGATCGACCAGTTCGTGGAGCACTTCCAGCAGCTTACGGACATCTTCGAAGTGCAGGCCGGTGGTCGGTTCGTCGAGGATGTAGAGGGTTCGACCGGTCGCTCGGCGTGAGAGTTCCTTCGATAGCTTGACCCGTTGGGCCTCGCCTCCGGAAAGCGTCGTCGCCTGCTGGCCGACCTTGATGTAGCCGAGGCCGACGCGCTTCAAGGTCTCCATCTTGTCGCGGATCGGCGGGACGGCCTTGAACATCTCGGCCGCCTCCTCGACAGTCATATCAAGAACATCAGCTATGCTTTTGCCTCGAAAGAATATTTCCATGGTTTCCCGGTTGTATCGCTTGCCCCGGCAGACATCGCAGGTGACATAGACGTCGGGCAGAAAGTGCATCTCGATCTTGATCAGCCCGTCGCCCTGGCAGGCTTCGCAGCGACCGCCCTTGACGTTGAAGCTGAACCGCCCCGGGCCATAGCCGCGCGTCTTGGCCTCGGGCAAGCCGGCGAACCAGTCGCGGATGGCGGTGAAGGCGCCGGTGTAGGTGGCCGGGTTCGACCTCGGCGTGCGGCCGATCGGGCTCTGATCGATGTCGATGACCTTGTCGAAATTCTCTAATCCTTCAATGCGTTCGTAGGGCGCGGGACCGTCGGAGGCGTTGTTCAGCCGCCGGGCGGCGGCCTTGTAGAGGGTCTCGATGGTGAAGGTCGATTTGCCGCCGCCCGAGACGCCGGTGATGCAGGTGAAGGTCCCCACGGGAATCTCGGCCGTGACCGATTTCAGGTTGTTCCCGGTCGCACCGACCACCCGCAGCATGCGCTTGGCCGAGAATGGCCGGCGCTTGGCGGGGATGGCGACCTGGCGCATGCCGGTGAGATATTGGCCCGTGAGGCTTCGTGGAGAAGCCATTATATCCTTTGGTTTTCCTTCAGCCACCACCTCGCCGCCATGGATGCCGGCGGCGGGACCCATGTCGATGACGTAGTCGGCGGCGAGGATGGCCTCTTCGTCGTGTTCCACCACCAGGACGGAATTGCCGAGGTCCCTCAGTCCCTTGAGGCTGACCAGCAGGCGGGCGTTGTCGCGCTGATGCAGGCCGATCGATGGCTCGTCGAGGACGTAGAGGACGCCGGTCAGGCCGGAGCCGATCTGGCTGGCCAGGCGGATGCGCTGGCTTTCGCCGCCGGAGAGGGTGCCCGATCCCCGCGAAAGGTTCAGATATTCCAGGCCCACATCGACAAGAAAACGTAGCCGATCGTTGATTTCCTTCAGGATTCGGCGAGCGATCTCCATCTGCTTGTCGGTCAGCTGGCCCTCCAGCGAGGCGAACCAGTCGCGGGCCGGCCGGATCGCCAGGATCGAAGCCTCCGCGATGTGCTTGCCGGCGATCTTCACCGCCAGGGCCTCGGGCTTGAGGCGGGCGCCGCCGCAGACTTCGCACGGCGTTTCCGACTGGTAGCGGCCGAGTTCCTCGCGCACCCAGCTGGAGTCGGTTTCCCGCCAGCGTCGTTCGAGGTTGGGCAGGACGCCCTCGAAGGTCTTGTTGACCTCGTACTTTCGGGCGTTGTCGTCGTAGATGAAGCGTACTTTCTCGCCGCCCGACCCGTGCAGGATGGTATTTTTCGCGATTTCGGAGAGCTTCCACCATGGCTCGTCCATGGAGAAGCCGTAGTGCCGGGCCAGAGCCTGCAGGGTCTGGGTGTAGAGCGGCGATGGCCCCTTGGACCATGGCGACACCGCGCCCTTGTGCAGCGTGCGGTCCTTGTCCGGGATCACCAGATCGGCGCTGAAGGCGAGCTTCATGCCGAGGCCGTCGCAGGCCGGGCAGGCGCCGGCCGGATTGTTGAACGAGAACAGCCTGGGCTCGATCTCGGCGATGGTGAAGCCGGAGACCGGACAGGCGAACTTCTCCGAGAAGATCAGCCGCCGAGGCTCGCCGCCGTCCTTGGGCGCGCCGGCCCATTCGGCCACCGCGATGCCGTCGGCCAGCCTCAGGGCGCCTTCGAGGCTGTCGGCATAGCGGGTCTCCTGACCGGACCTGGTGACCAGCCGATCGACCACCACGTCGATGTCGTGCTTGAAGGTCTTCTCCAGGCTTGGCGCGTCCTCGATGGAATGAAACACGCCATCGATCTTCAGGCGCTGGTAGCCCTGTTTCTGCCAGTCGGCCATCTCCTTGCGGTATTCGCCCTTGCGTCCGCGCACCACCGGGGCGAGCAGGTAGATTCGTTCGCCGTCGGGAAGGGCGGTGAGCTTATCGACCATCTGGCTCACCGTCTGGCTGACGATGGGCAGGCCGGTAGCCGGCGAGTAGGGGACGCCGACCCGGGCCCAGAGCAGGCGCATGTAGTCGTGGATCTCGGTCACCGTGCCGACCGTGGAGCGCGGGTTTCGGCTGGTGGTCTTCTGTTCGATGGAGATGGCCGGAGACAGCCCTTCGATCAGATCGACGTCCGGCTTGCTCATCAGCTCGAGGAACTGCCGGGCGTAGGCCGACAGGCTCTCGACGTAGCGCCGCTGGCCCTCGGCGTAGATGGTGTCGAAGGCGAGCGAACTCTTGCCCGAACCGGAGAGCCCGGTAAGCACCACCAGTTCGCCACGCGGGATGTCCACGCTGACGTTCTTCAGGTTGTGCTCGCGCGCGCCGCGCACGCGAATGAAGCGGCTCTGTTCGTACATGGCGCCTTATCTTGGGACCGCCCGCGTCGCCCGCGAGCCTCGTTACGGCCAATCTAGTAGATGGAGTCGTGGATACAGCAAGAACAGATCATGAACTCGCGATTGACCGCGGCATTGGCGCCACGGCCGTCGCGCGTCGTATCGCCCCGCATTGCCCCGTTCGATCGTTTTGCTATAAGCGCCCCGGCGTGAGGCGTCCGGCATAGAATCGGGCCTTCCGGGCGGGGTTGGTGAGTGAGGCGTCGATGCAGGCGGTTTTGTCGCTGGCGAAAGACAGGGATTATCGTCCTTCGGAGGGCGAGCCGTTCATGAACGAGCGGCAGCTCGAATACTTCAAGCAGAAGCTGCTGAGCTGGAAAGACGACATCCTCAGGGAGTCGCGCGAGACCGTCACCCATCTCCAGTCGGAGACCGAGAACCACCCCGACTTCGCCGACCGCGCCTCGTCGGAGGCCGATCGGGCGCTCGAACTGCGCACCCGCGACCGCCAGCGCAAGCTGATCGCCAAGATCGACGCCGCCCTGCGGCGGATCGAGGATCGCGCCTACGGCTACTGCGAGGAATCGGGCGAGCCCATCGGCCTGGCCCGTCTGGAGGCCCGCCCCATCGCCACCTTCGGCCTGGAGGCGCAGGAGAGCCATGAACGCCGCGAGCGCGTCCATCGCGACGATTGAGCCGCCGAACCAACGGCGCGACCGGCTCGTCGTCGCCTCCGTCCAGGCCAATCCCACCGTGGGCGCGGTCGCGGCCAATGAGGCCCTGGCGCGGAGGCTGATCGGCGAGGCCAACGCTTTGGGGGCCGACATCGCCCTGTTCCCCGAACTGTTCCTGATCGGCTATCCGCCGGAGGATCTGGCGCTGAAGCCGGCGGCGGTGCGGGCCTGCATGGCGGCCGTGGAGCGGCTGGCGGCGGAAACCGTGGACGGCTGCTCGGTGCTGATGACCCTGCCATGGCTCCAGGAGGGAAAGCGTCCGCGCAACGCCATCGTCTTCCTCCATCGCGGCGAGATCGCCGGCATGTCGTTCAAGATCGACCTGCCCAACTATGGCGTGTTCGACGAGAAGCGCATCTTCGCGCCGGGCGAGACGCCGACCCTGTTCGACTTCGACGGTGTCCGGTTCGGCGCGCCGATCTGCGAGGACATCTGGCGGCCGGAGCCCTGCCGGTGGCTGAAGCAGCGGGGCGCCGAGATGCTGCTGGTCCCCAACGGCTCGCCCTTCCGCCGCACCGCCGACGACGAGCGCCTGCTGGTGGCGCGCGCCCGGGTGCTGGAGACCGGCCTGCCGCTGATCTACGTCAATCAGGTCGGCGGCCAGGACGAACTGGTGTTCGATGGCGGCTCGTTCGCCATGCAGGCCGACGGCGAGCTGTGCATGAGCCTGCCGGTGTTCACCGAGGCGCTGGCGGTGTCGGTCTGGGATCGCGCGAAGGGCGGCTGGCGCTGCGCCTGGGCGCCGCGCGCCTCCTGGCCCGGGGGCGTGGAGGAGATCTACCGCGCCATGGTCCTGGGCCTGCGCGACTATGTGGCCAAGTCGGGCTTTTCCGGTGTCCTGCTCGGTCTTTCCGGCGGGGTCGATTCGGCCTTGTGCCTGATCGTCGCCCGCGACGCTCTCGGCCCCGAGGCGGTGCGGGCCTTCATGCTGCCCTCGCGCTACACCAGCCCGGAGAGCCTCGAGGACGCGGCGCTCTGCGCCGAACGCGCCGGCGTGGCGCTGGAGAGCATCCCGATCGCGCCGGCGGTGGAAGCGTTCGAGGACATGCTTGCTGCCGCCTTCGCCGGCCGGGCGGCGGACATCACCGAGGAGAACCTGCAGGCGCGCATTCGCGGCGTGACCCTGATGGCGCTTTCCAACAAGCTTAGGCTCATGCTGATGACCACCGGCAACAAGTCGGAGATGGCGGTCGGCTACGCCACCCTCTACGGCGACATGTGCGGCGGCTACAATGTGCTGAAAGACCTCTACAAGGTCGATGTCTACGCCGTCTGCGCCTGGCGCAACGCAAACCCCTTCGACGGCGGACCGGAAAATCCCATTCCCCGGCGGATACTCACCAAGGCCCCCTCGGCCGAACTGAGGCCCGATCAGACCGACCAGGACAGCCTGCCGCCCTACGAGGCGCTCGACGCCATACTTCAGGGCCTGGTGGAGGAAGACGCCAGTCTCGACGACATCGTCGCCCGCGGCCACGACCCGGCGACGGTAGAGAGGGTCCAGCGGCTGCTCTATGCTTCCGAATACAAGCGCCGCCAGGCCGCCCCCGGCGTCAAGATCGGCGGCAAGGCGTTCGGGCGTGATCGGCGCTATCCGCTGGTCAACGGCTTTCGGGATCGGGTGAGCGGAGGGTAGGTCTCGGCTACGTCAGCGTCTGGACGCGGGGGCTGGGGAAGACGGCGCGGGGCATGGCGCGGAGGACCGGAAGCAGGTCTTCGACGCGGGACACCGCGCGCCAGCAGTCGGCGAACTCGCGGGGCACGAGGTTCTGTTCCGTGAACTGGTCGAAGAGAGCATAGAGGGGGTTCCAGAAGCCGTCCGGATTGTGGAACACGATCGGCTTGGCGTGCAGGCCGAGACGGCGCCAGGAGAGCAGTTCAACCACCTCCTCGAGGGTGCCGATGGCGCCGGGCAGCACGGCGAAGGCGTCGGCCTCTTCGAACATCCGCATCTTGCGCTCGTGCATCGAGGTCACGACCACCGTCTCGACGATCGACAGCGGCCGTTCGTGGGTGGTGAGGAATCGCGGGATCACGCCCAGAACCCGGCCGCCGGCCTCGTGGGCGGCCCTGGCGCAGGCGCCCATCAGGCCCACCCCGCCGCCGCCATAGACCAGGCGCAGACCTTCGCCGGCGAGGATGCGGCCGAGCCCGGCGGCGGCCTCGAGCAGGGCCGGCGCCGCGCCGTTCGACGAGCCGCAGTAGACGCAGACCGACTGGATGGGCGCCGGCGGGCTGGTCATGCGGGCGAGCGATCCCTCTGGGATGAAAAAAAGAGCGCGCCGCGGCGCGCCGTGATGTGCGACCATCGGGGCCATCATCATGGCAACCACAAGCCGATTCAAGTCGTGACGCGCGTGAGACTCGCCGGGGTATTGGCCGCCGCCGCGGCGCTGGCAGGGTGCGGGCCGAGGGATCCGACGGCCATCGCCGGCGCGCGGACGCCGGTTCCCACCGCCTCGGAACGCGCCTATCACGCGCCGCCGACGGTGACGTCGGTGAGGCGCCTTGCGAGCGGCGCGGTCGTCGTCGCCGGCGAGGCGATCGGGGG
>DASRLN010000149.1:0-3878 GCA_035648435.1 Caulobacteraceae bacterium | reverse complement strand
GGGCTGTTCTCGGTTCAGGGGGCGGCGCTGAAGAAGATCACGGCGGCGCGGCTCGGCGAGCTCGTCGCCATCGGCAAGGTCGAGGGCGCGGCGGCCGGCCAGGCGCTCACCGTCGGGCCGTCGCCGCAGAGCGTCACCGCGATGCGCGCGCCGCGGCCGGCCCTCTATGCCCTGGCCGTCTCGGCCGCCAACCGCAAGGACGACGTGCGCCTTTCCAGCGCCCTCACCCGCCTGGTCGAGGAGGATCCGGCCCTGATCATCACCCACGACGCCGAGAGCCACCAGGTGCTGGTCGCCGGCCAGGGCGAGGGTCACGTGCGGCTGGCCCTCGAGCGCCTCAAGCGCCGGTTCGGCGTCGATATCGCCACCGAAGCCCCCAGCACCCCCTACCGGGAGACGATCCAGAAGGCGATCACCCAGCGTGGCCGCCACAAGAAGCAGACCGGCGGCCACGGCCAGTTCGCCGACGTCACCGTGGAGATCAAGCCGCGGCCCCGCGGCGCCGGCTTCGCCTTCGCCAGCAAGGTCACCGGCGGCGCGGTTCCCCGGCAGTGGATCCCCGCCGTCGAGCAGGGGGTCCGCGACGCGGCGGTCAAGGGACCGCTCGGCTTTCCGGTCGTCGATCTGGAGGTGACCCTGCTCGACGGCGCCTTCCACAGCGTCGATTCCTCGGAAATGGCCTTCCGCACCGCCGGCCGCATCGCCATGGACGAGGGCCTGGAAAAATGCGGCCCGACCCTGCTCGAGCCGGTCGAAAAGCTGGTCGTCTTCGCGCCCTCCACCGCCATCTCCAACGTCACCTCGGCGCTCTCGGCCCGGCGCGGCCAGATCCTCGGCTTCGAGCCGCGCGAAGGCTGGCCCAACTGGGAGCGGATCGAGGCCTATCTGCCCCAGAGCGAGCGCCATGATCTGATCGCCGAGCTGCGCTCCCTCACCCAGGGGCTCGGCGGCTTCGAAGCCGCCTTCGACCACATGACCGAAGTCACCGGCCGCCTCGCCGACGAAGTCGTCAGCCGCGCCCGCGCCGCCCATTGAAGACCCCTCACCCCGCCGCCGCGATCTCCGCTCTCAGCGCCGTCCAGGCGGCCAGAGTCGCCTCAAGGGCGCCGGCCGCCGCCGCGTAGCCGGCCTCGGCGTCGGGGCTGGGTCCGCCGTCGGCGCCGTCGATGGCCGTTTCCAGGGCCGCCAGCCTCTCGCCCAGCGTCGCCAGACTGCCCACAGCTTTCGGATCGATCAGCGTCGCCGCCCGGGCGTCGAGCGCCGGCGACTTGGCGAGACCCTCGCGGGCCTTGGCGATTTCGCCGGCCGCCGTCCTGGCCCGGACCATATCCGCCTCGACCCGCCGCGCGAGGTCGAATTCGCGCCGGTAGCTCTCCGGCGTGGCCCTGACCCGCGGGTCGGGAAATACCTCCAGCGGCCGTCGGAAGGACTTGCCGTCCGCGTTCAGGATCACCGTGTATCGCCCCGGCGGCGCCCACACACCTTGCGCGCGAGGCTCGTCGGCGAAGGCGTCTGGCGCGGCGTAGTGGAGATCCCAGGTGAAGCGGTGCTGGCCGGCGGTCGCCGGCGGCGGCGCGGGCCTGACGATCCACTCCGGGGCCGCGCCGATCTTGCCGAGGTCGAGCGGCGGCGGGGTGTCGGCGCTGGACCAGCGGCGCGCCACCGTTCCGGTGGCGTCCTCGATGGCGATCGTCAGCGGCCCCCGGGCGTCGGCGGCCAGGGTGTAGTCGATATAGGCCCCGTCCGGCGGGTTCGCCGCCATCGGCTCGTCCTTGGGCGCCGGCGTGCCGGTGAAGCCCGAAGGCCGCGCCCGGATCGCCGCCGCCGGGGCGAAGAGGCGCGGTCCCGTCCGTGCGTCGGCGGCCAGTTCCCGCAGCGGCTCGATGTCGTCCATGACGTAGAAGCCGCGCCCGTGGGTGGCGATTGCCAGGTCGTCGCCGTGGACGGTGATGTCGCGCACCGAGGTCGCCGGCAGGCCGTTCTTCAGCGGCGCCCAATCGGCGCCGTCGTCGAGGGACACGAACGCGCCGCGCTCCGTCCCGGCGTAGAGCAGCCCCCGCCGCCTGGGATCCTCGCGCACCACGTTGACGGTATTGAGCACGCCGCCGGCGGCCAGGCCCGCGATGATCGGATTCCAGGATTTGCCGCCGTCCCGGGTCCGCCAGATGTAGGGTGCGAAGTCGTCCAGCCGATGGCGGTCGATCGCGACGTAGGCGACATTGGCGTCGAAGTGCGACGGCTCGATGCCGCCGATCTTGGACCATGCCGCCAGACCCGCCGGGGTCACATCGCTCCACGTCTTGCCGCCGTCGCGGGTCCGCCAGACGAGGCCGTCGTCGGCGCCGGCCCAGATGTCGTCGTTGGAAAGCGGCGAGGGGGCAATCGTATAGACCACCCCCTTGCGCTTGCCGGGACCATCCGGATCGGCCGCCGCGTCGGAGCCGAGCGTGGCCGGAACGCCGGGATCGGGGCGCGTGAGATCGGGGCTGATCGGCGTCCAGTGCTCGCCGCCGTCGCGGGTGCGGAACACCCGCTGATTGCTGAAATAGAGGCTCTTGCCGTCCGGTCCGAACACCAGCGGCAGGGTCCAGGTGCGCCGATAGGGGTCGGGAAAGGCCAGGGTCGGATCGACCGAGCGCACCTGGCCGGAGTGCAGGTCGAGCCTGTCGACCCGGCCGCCGTAGATGATGTCGGGATCGTCCGGGTCCGGAGCTATGCTGTCGCTCTCGCCGCCCGGCGTCAGTTCCTGGAAATTGGTCATGTCGATGCCGTCCCAGCCGTCGGTGCGGCTGGGCACGTCGGCCGCCCCGGAATCCTGCTGGGCGCCATAGACGCGGTAGGGAAAGCGGTTGTCGGTGGCCACGTGATAGAACTGGCCGGTCGGCTGGTTGAACCACGAACTCCAGGTCGCCCCGCCATTCAGGGTCACCAGCGCCCCCTGATCGACGCCGAGAATGCGGCGGTCCGGGTCGGCGGGATCGATCCACATCGCGTGGAAATCGTCGCCGGTGGGATCGCCTTTGATCGGAACGAACGTCTTGCCGCCGTCGTCCGAGCGCAGGATGATGGTGTCGCAGACCCAGATCTGGTCCGGGTTGCGCGGATTGACGGCCAGTTCGCCGAAGTACCAGCCCCGCTCCCAGATCCGCTTGTCGCCGCTGACGTGAGTCCAGGTCGCCCCGTCGTCGTCGGAGCGCCACAGGCCGCCGGCCTTGGGATCCCTCGGCGTGTCGATCAGGGCGTAGAGGCGGTCCGGCGCACTCTGCGCCGTGGCGATGCCGATCCGGCCGGGCGTCGCGGGCAGGCCGGCGACCGGCGCCCAGGTCACCCCGCCGTCGGTGGACTTGTAGAGCCCGCCGCCCGGGCCACTCGACGGCGGATAGACGTTCCACGGCGGCCGGCGCGTCTGCCACAGGGCGGCGTAGACCGTCGCGGGGTCGCCCGGCTTGAACTTCAGGTCGATGGCCCCGGTGTCGGCGTCCTTGTAGAGCGTCCTCGTCCAGGTCTTGCCGCCATCGGCGGAGCGGAACACGCCGCGCTGCGGATTGGGACCGTAAGGATGGCCGAGCGCCGCCACCAGCACCACGTCCGGGTTGCGCGGATCGACGAGGATGCGCCCGATCGCCTGGCTGTCGGCAAGGCCGCTGGCTCGCCAGCTCTTGCCGCCATCGACCGATTTGAACATTCCCACGCCCTGGGCGATGTCAGAGCGCATGTCCGATTCCCCCGTCCCGACATAGAGGACCTCGGGCGCCGACGGGGACACGGCCAAGGCTCCGATCGAGCCCACCGGCGCGGCGTCGAACACCGGCGCCCACGTCCGGCCGGCGTCTCTGGTTTCCCACACCCCGCCGTTCACCCCGCCGAAATAGAAGTGC
>DASRLN010000148.1:0-4928 GCA_035648435.1 Caulobacteraceae bacterium | reverse complement strand
GGGCAAGCCATCGGGCCGGCGCCGCGCGGGCCATCGGCGGGGCCGTCGTGGGCGTTGGTGGCGGCGGCGGTTCCCAGAACCAGTCCGGCGGCGAGGATGGTGGTGACGAGTTGGACGCGCATGGCTTGGTTTTCCATAAGGGGCGGCATGGTTAACTCATCCCAACCTAGGCCCAGTCGCCGGGGCGGGCGCGGCCATTCGCGCGTCAGGCGAAGAGCGAGAGGCAATCGCCCGACGCTTGTGCCTCCCGGCCGCCGTCTCTAGCGTCGAATCCGTCGGAACGGCGGAGAGACACCAGGGCGTGGCGATCGAGGCGGTGATCTGGGACTTCGGGGGGGTGTTCACCACCTCGCCGTTCGAGGCGTTCAACCGCTTCGAAGCCGGCGTCGGCGCGCCGCGCGACCACATCCGCCGGGTCAACGCCACCAATCCCGACGCCAACGCCTGGGCCCGGTTCGAGCGCGCCGAGATCGACGCCGCCGGTTTCGACGCCGCTTTCCTGGCCGAATCGGGCGCCCTCGGCCATCCCCTGCGCGGGGCCGACGTCCTGCCTCTGCTGTCGGGCGATTTCCGGCCGCGGATGATCGAGGCGCTGAAGATCTGCAAGCGCCGCTTCAAGGTCGGCTGCATCACCAACAACATGGCCCAGGGCCACGGCCCCGGCATGGCCGCCGGCGGCGAGGGCGCCTCGCGGGCGGCGCAGGTCATGGCCCTCTTCGACGTGGTCATCGAAAGCTCCAAGGCCGGCGTGCGCAAGCCCGATCCGAAGATCTACCTGGCCATCTGCGAGGCCCTCGGCGTCGAGCCCGCGACGTGCGTCTACCTCGACGACCTGGGGGTGAACTGCAAGCCGGCCGCGGCGCTGGGCATGAAGGCGATCAAGGTGGTCAGCGAGGATCAGGCGCTCGCCGACCTGGAGACGGCGACCGGCCTGACCTTCCCGTAAGATGCTGGAGACCACGACATGACCCGACCGATCCGCATCGGCGCCGCCGCGGCGATGGCCAAACTCACCGGCTGGTCGGCCGCCGAGGGGCGCGACGCGATCCGAAAGACCTTCCGCTTCACCGATTTCAACGCCGCCTTCGGCTGGATGACCCGCGCCGCCCTGGCGGCGGAGAAACTCGACCATCACCCCGAGTGGTCCAATGTCTACAACCGGGTCGAGGTGCTGCTGGCGACCCACGACGCCGAGGGGGTGACCGAACTCGACGTCACCCTGGCCCGGATGATGGATGCGGCGGCGGCGGGAGAAACCAAATGACGGCGGCGAGGGGTTCGCGGGTGGCCGGCAAGCAAGCCTTCATCACCGGGGCCGCTCAGGGCCTCGGCGAAGCGGCGGCGCGGCGCCTGGCCGAGGAGGGCGCGACGGTCTCGCTGGCCGACATCAATCTCGACGGGGCGACGCGGGTGGCGGCCGACATCGACGCGGTGTGGGGCGCGGGAACGGCCTTCGCCTTCCCGCTCGACGTGACCGCCGAGGCGCAGTGGACCTTTGCCCTGGAGGAAGCCGACGCGGCCATGGGCGGCATCTCCGTGCTGGTCAACAACGCCGGCATCTCGCGCGGCGGCGACATCGAGCACCTCTCCCTCGACGACTGGAAGCTGGTGATGAGCGTCAATGTCGATTCGGTGTTTCTCGGGACCAAGCACGCCCTGACCTATCTGCGCCGAAATCAGCCCGGGTCGATCATCAACATCTCCTCGATCGCCGGCCTGATCGCCGGCCACAATACGCCGGCCTACAACGCCTCCAAGGCGGCGGTCTGGCTGCTCTCCAAGGGCATCGCCCTGCACTGCGCCAAGCAGGGGATCGACGTGCGCTCCAATTCCATCCACCCGACCTTCATCGACACCCCCATACTTGATCCCTTGCGCCAGCGCTTCGGCAAGGCCGAGGCCGAGGCCAAGCTCGGCCGCCAGGTGCCGCTCGGCCACATCGGCGAGCCCGCCGACATCGCCAACGCCGTGCTCTACCTGGCCAGCGACGAGAGCAAGTTCATGACCGGGGCGGAACTGAAGCTGGATGGGGGGATATCGGCGATGTGAGTTGCGAAAGCGGCCACATGCAGCTACAATTCCTGCATGACCATCGTTTCGATGCGCGACGCCAAGAACCGGCTCACCCAGCTCGCCCGCCGGGTCGAGGGCGGCGAGACCGTGATCGTCACCCGCAATGGTCGACCGGTGCTGGATCTCGTGCCGCACCGCCCCCGAGTGGGCCTGCGCCTCGAAGCGATCGCGGAATTCAAGCGCAAGTATCCGTCCGGCGAGACCTTTTTCATCGCCGAAGACTTCGACGCGCCGCTTCCCGAGGACTTCCTGCTGCACCCACTTCCGCCCGACGAATGAGGCTGCTGTTCGACACCCATATCCTCATCGCGATCATCGAGGGGCGCGCGAACGTCCTGCCGGAACGTTTGCGTGGCCTGATTGAGGACCCGGCCGGCGCGTTCCATGTCAGCGTCGTCAGTCTCTGGGAGATCGCCATCAAGCATCGTCTGGGCAAGCTGAAATTATCCACCAGCCTTCACGCCCTGCCGCAAATGGTCGCGTCCATGGGCATGGAGCTGATGCCGATCATCGCGGGCCATGTTCTGGCCGCGATCCAGCCCGAACCGCCCACGCATGATCCGTTCGACCGCCTGTTGCTGGCGCAATGCCAGTGCGAGGGACTCCGGCTCGTCACTCTCGACCGCGCCCTCGCCAGTCATCCGCTGGCGGCGAGCGGTCGCTAGGCCATCATCTTGCGGAACGCCGGCCGGGCGGTGATGCGATCGGCGTAGGCCTTCAGGACCGGCGTCTCGGCGACCATCTTCGCCATGATCATGAAGGGCAGTCCGCCGCCCAGCAGGATATCCACGGCGGAAAACCTCTCGCCGAGGAAATAGTCGCGGGTCGCCAGATGGGCGTTCAGCACCGCCTCGACCTCGTCGGCCGGGGCCCAGCCCATGGCCCCGAAGACGTGCTTGATCTCGAAGCGGCGCGAGATCAGCGCCGGCTCCATCACCCCCGGCCGATAGGCGAGCCACGAAAGATATTCGCCCCGCGTCGCCTCGCCGGGGAGGGGACCCATGGGCGTCGTCCGGTGCTTGTCGGTGAGATAGAGCGCGATGGCGCTGCTCTCGAACACGGTTTCGCCGTCATCGGAAAGGGCCGGAACCTTGCCGTGCGGGTGCGGATTGGCCGGATCGCGCGCGCCCGTCCCGTCGGGCCGGCGCCAATCGACGTTGCGGATTTCGTAAGAGACGCCCAGTTCCTCGAGCAGCCAGACGATGCTGGCCGAACGGGTCCGGGGCGAATGGTAGAGCGTGATCATCAGAGCCTTCCCATGGTTCGATCCCAGGCGGCGCGTGCATCCCGGGCGCGGCGGCGCGCCCCCTCTTCTACTTCCGCTCCACCGGAATGTCCCCCGCCGAGGGCGCGGCGCGGAAGCCGATTTTGCCCTGACGGATGGATCGCGGCGTCTTGCTTCATTGGCCCACCCGTCGTTAGCTGCGGCCACCTTCGGAGCGGAGTCGCGAGTCCGGCGGCGTGGGGAGCCCGTGAGCGATTCCTTCTTCGAACGGCCGATCCTCAACTCGCCGTATGAGCCGCCGAGCCGGCATCACGCGCTGGACGCCGATGGTCAGCCACTCGACGTTCCCCCCGTCGATGGGCGTCGCAAGTCCGAGCTGATCACCCCGGTGCCCAAGCCGCGCAAGCGCAGGGGCGGGGCGAAGCAGGGCGAGTTCGGCTTCGGATCCGACACCGGCCCGTCCACCGCCGAGCAGGAATACAACCCGACACCGATCATCAACGAGATCCGCCAGCACGTCGCCTCCTGGCGGGCGCTGCCCAACCCCGCCGACTGGGGCGTCACGCCGGCGACGGCGCGGCTTCTCACTCACTGGCGGACCTTCGAGTTCGAGACCGTCCGGCCGTTCTTCTGCCAGGTCGAGGCGGCCGAGACGGCGATCTGGCTCACCGAGGTCGCGCCCAGGCAGGCGCGATACGCCAAGTTCTGGGAACACGTCCGCGCCGCCAACGCCCAGGCCAATCCGGAGCTGGTACGCGTGGCCCTGAAGATGGCCACCGGGGCCGGCAAGACCACGGTGATGGCCATGCTGATCGCCTGGCAGACGGTGAACGCGGTGCGCTCGCCTTCCAGCCATTTCTCCAGGGGCTTCCTGATCGTCACGCCGGGGATCACCATCAAGGACCGCCTGCGCGTGCTCCTGCCCGAGGATCCGGAGAGCTACTACCGGACCCGCCAGTTGCTGCCGGCCGACATGCTCGGCGACATCGGCCACGCCAAGATCGTCATCACCAACTACCACGCCTTCAAGCGCCGCGAGACCATGGACGTCTCCAAGGTCGGCCGCGCCCTCCTCCAGGGCCGCGGCGACGCGCCGGTCACCACCGAGACCGAGGGCCAGATGCTGCAGCGGGCCTGCGGCGATCTCCTGGCGCTCAAGAACGTCGTCGTCATCAACGACGAGGCCCACCACTGCTATCGCGAGAAGGCCGGCGATCCGGACGAGGCGCCCGTCGCCGGCGAGGAGCGGGCCGAAGCCAAGGAGAACGCCGAGGCCGCGCGGCTGTGGATATCCGGCCTCGAGGCGCTGAAACGCAAGGTCGGCCTGCGCACCGTCTTCGACCTCTCGGCCACGCCGTTCTTCCTGCGCGGCTCGGGCTACGCCGAGGGCACACTCTTTCCATGGACGATGAGCGACTTCTCGTTGATGGACGCGATTGAGTGCGGCATCGTGAAACTGCCACGAGTGCCGGTCGCGCAGAACATCCCCGGCGACGAGATGCCGATCTACCGCGACCTGTGGGCCCATATCGGCAAGGACATGCCCAAGAAGGGGGCGGGCAAGTCGGGCGAACTGGACCCGCTGAAGATTCCGGCCCCACTCCAGACCGCCCTCTACGCGCTCTACGGC
>DASRLN010000147.1:0-5054 GCA_035648435.1 Caulobacteraceae bacterium | reverse complement strand
GGCCACAACGGCTCGCGCTGGATTCCCGCTTGCCCGCTCCCCCGTCACCCCCCCGCCGCCTCTCCGATCTCGGCCAGCACCTGGGCTTGCAGCGCCGGATTGGCCTGGCCGTCGGTGGTGGCCAGGAGTTCCTTGGGGATCAGCAGCAGCCCGGCAGGATCAGGGCGTAGACGACGGTGATGGCGATCACGCAGTAGAGGAAGCCGTGGGCCGGACTGCTGGTGTAGATCCATGAGCCGAGGAGGTCGCCGCCGCGGGTCGATATCAGGTTGCCCGCCTCGACCAGCATCATCAGCGTGCCCTGCATACCCGGTGGGCATGAGCGCATGGCGAGGTCATACATGGCCACGGCGAAGATGCCGCCCATCGCCCCGATCGGGGCCGCGAACCACAGGGCCTGGGCCGGCGACTGGATGAAGGCCAGGGGGATCATCTGGGGAATGGTGATGATCGTCCCCCAGAACAGAAGCTTGCCCAGGCTCACCCGCTTGCACAGCCAGCCATAGACGAAGAACACCGGAATGAACGAGGCCGCGAAGATGGCCAGGAAGTCGCCATAGATGGCGTCGGAGGCGTGCAGATGGTTGGTCAGATAGTATTGCAGCGGGGTGTTCGATCCCGGCGCGAACTGGAACATGAAGATGATCAGCACCGCCGGATAGATGGCCTTGTGCCGGAACAGCCGCTTGAGATCGGCGACGGCGCCGGCCCCTCTGGCCTGGGGCAGATTGTAGGTGTCGGTGAATACCGACCGCGCTTTCCACACGCCCACCAGGCCGATGCCGGCGGCCATCGCGGCCAGGGCCAGGAAGGTCTGCCACGGCCGCAGGTGCTCGGTCATCCAGCCCGAGGCGAAGGCCCCGGCCAGGACCGGCAGGCTGAGGACGATCTGCCACAGCACGCTGAGGCGCCCGCTCATCAGGCGTTCCTGCCCGACCAGGGCCAGCAGGCCCTGGTAGGCGGCGGCGACGAACCGCGAGGAGGCCATCACCAGCAGCATGCCGATGAACAGCTGCGCATAGGAGAGTTTCGATACCGCCAGCCACACGAAGACCAGCGCGGTGGCCGGCCCGAAGATCAGGAAATAGCCGCGGTCGCGAAGTCCGAACGGGTTCCACAGGTCGCGGATGAAGCCGAACACGAAGGCCAGATAGATCGGAATCGCCGTCAGCAGCCGGAATATCGACACCTGCTCGGCGCCGACGTGCAGCTGGTTCTTCAGCATGTAGGAGGTGGTGATATCGACCAGGTACTGGTTCGGCGCGACCAGATAAACCAGCAGGGTGAGGACCCCGAAATAGGCGTAGGTCTGGCCCGCCCCCGCCGGTCTCTCCGATGCCATGCTCACGTTCCGCGATGCCTTGGAAAGCGTGACAATGGAGCCAATCTCCCCCCCGATTGCAAGTCGCGCGCTTGATCGCCGCTGATGACGCGGAGGCCGGCGACGGGTAGCATCCCCCTTCGGGCTGACTCGGGGGGCGCCCGGCGCCGGGCGGTTCCGGCAGGGGAGGCGAGCGGCTTCACGGTCATGGACGCCAGCGGTGCTCGGGGTGCTCGCCGGGCCGCGCCGACCCTCGGCGAGGCCGAGGCGCTGGCGCAGGCGGCGGGCCGCGGCCGCCTGATCCGGGTGGCGATCCTCGCCGCCCTGCTGCTGCTGGCCGTCTACACCGCCTTCGCCGCCCACCGCCTGAGCCGCTCGCCCCTGCGCTCGGCCGCCGCCGCTCAGCCGCTGCTGGCCAGCCGCGCCGCCCATCTCTCCGAACGGCTGGACGCCCGCGGCGAGGTCTGGGCCGCCGCGCTCACCGCCGCCGACATCGTGCTCCAGGCCGCCCCCGACGCCCCGCTCGACGCCGCCGAGATCGCCGCCAGGGCGGCCGGCGCCCGGGCCACGGGGGCGGCCGTGCTGCTCGGCGGCGAGGTCATCGCCGAGACCGGCCAGAGCCGCCAGGCCGACTGGGGCGCCGCGGCGCGCGCGCTGATCACCTCCGGCCGTATCGACTGGCTGGGCCAGGCCACCCCCGGCGACGCCCATCTCTACGCCGCCAGGCTCTCCCAGGCCGGAGCGGGGCGCCGGGTGATCGTCCTGGCCGCCGACGCCGGAGCGCTGCTGCCCGATCTCACCGACGGCGAGGCCGCCGCCGTCGCCCTGCCCGACGGCCGCCTGATCGCCGCCGCCGGCAAGGGCGGGATCGGCGCCGCCAGCACCCTTCAGGAGGCATTCGCCATCACCCCGGTCGACGTCCGCGCCGGCGCCATCGTCCGGGGAAAGCGGCCCGACGGCCGGCCCATCGACCTGATTCTCGTCCCGGCCGCGCGCGGCGCCCTGATCGCCGTGGTCGGCGCCCCCGGCGCCGCCGGGGCGGCGCTGGAAATGCGCGACAGCCTGTTCTCGCTGTTCGCGCCCCTGGCCGTGGCCTGCGTCCTGGCCCTGCTGCTGATGTTCCAGAGCCGGCGGGTCGAGGCCGTCCGCCAGGCCTTCGCCGACAGCCGCGAGCGATTCCGCCTGGCCGTCGAGGCGGCCCGCTGCGGCATCTGGGAATGGGACCTCGAGTCGGACGAGGTGTTCATGTCCGAGGTCATGGGGGCCATGCTCGGCTGGGGCGGCGGCGGCGTGGCCCCCGGCGAAGCGGTGCTGGAGCGGATTTCCGCCGACCACCGCGGCCGGGTCCGCCAGGCGCTCGGCATCGCCGCCGCGCACGGCGGCTTCGACGTCTCCTTCCGCGTGCCGACCCGGACCGGCGCCGCGCCGGTCTGGATCGACGCCCGCGGCCAGGCCTTCTCGCGCCCGGGCCGGGGCGGCCGAGGCGGCTTCTCCCGGGTCATCGGAGTCGGCCTCGACGTCTCCGAGGAGCGGATGGCCCAGATCCGCGCCCAGTTCGCCGAGACCCGGCTGCGCGAGGCGATCGAGAGCGTTCCCGAGGCCTTCGCCCTCTGGGACCGCGGCGGACGCCTGGTCCAGTGCAACCGCAACTTCCGCGACTTCTTCGCCATCGAACCGCGCGCCCTCAAGCCGGGCACGTCCTACGAGGATGTCCGACGCTACATGGACCTGGCCACCACCCACGAATTCCCGTCGCCCGATGGCGAACCCCGCGCCCGGGAGGCCCAGCTCGCCGGCGGTCGCTGGACCCACATCGCCGAGCGCACCACCTCCGAGGGCGGCCTGGTGGTCACCGCCACCGATATCAGCGCCGTCAAGGCCCAGCAGGAGGCCCGCCGACGCAACGAGGAGACCCTGAAGAGGACCGTCGATAACCTCGAGAAGAGCCGCCGGGAGGCCGCCGAACTGGCCGAGAAATATATCGCCGAAAAGGTCCGCGCCGAGACCGCCAATCACGCCAAGAGCGAGTTCCTGGCCAACATGAGCCACGAGCTGCGCACCCCGCTCAACGCCATCAACGGCTTTTCCGAGATCATGCTGGGCGAGCTCTTCGGTCCCCTCGGCGACCGCCGCTACAAGGAATACGCCCGCGACATCCTGTCCTCCGGTGAACACCTCCTGGCCCTGATCAACGATATCCTCGACATGTCCAAGATCGAGGCCGGCAAGATGAACCTGCGCTTCGATACGGTCTATCTTGAGGATATCGTCGAGGATGCCGTGCGCCTGATCGCCGGCCGCGCCCAGGCCGCCGGCCTCACCCTGCGCTCCGATCTTCCCCCTCTGCCGCCGATCGAGGGCGACGAGCGGGCGATCAAGCAGGTGCTGCTGAACCTGCTCTCCAACGCCATCAAGTTCACCCCCTCCGGGGGCGAGGTCGCGGTCGGCGCGGAGATCCGCCCTGGTCCCGGCGGCCCCTGCGTGGCCATGGCGGTCACCGACACCGGCATCGGCATCTCGGCGGAGAACATCTCCCGCCTGGCCCGGCCCTTCGAGCAGGTCGAATCCCAGCACGCCAAGACCCGCCAGGGCACCGGCCTGGGCCTGGCCCTCAGCAAGTCCCTGGTCGAACTCCACGGCGGCGAACTGACCATCGAAAGCGCCCCCGGCAAGGGCGCCCGCATCGGCTTCCTCCTGCCCATCGCCCACGCCGCCGCCGCCGAGGCGAACTCGGCGGCGGCCTGAAGCTCCGCGCAAATCGGCGCAAATGGGGACATGATCGAATTCGCCTCCTTCCTGGCGAATTCGTTCGTGTCCCCCAATCCGCGGGCGCCGGCGTTCGATATCGCCGACGGCGTCGGTTCGCGTTAGGCGCGGGTTGACAATCGGCGTCTGTGCGCCCATCTAGGCGCATGGTTTGGGCAACGCCTGGATGGAAACCAGCACCGCGAAGGTGGTCGGACGGCTGGGTCGCGAGGGTTGGATCCTTCTTCGACACGGCGCCAACCATGACGCTTACGGCCACCCGGGTCGGCCACTGCCGATACAGGTCCCTCGCCACCGCCGGCTTTCTCCGGGTGTCGCCAGATCCATCGCCAAGGCGGCCGGGTGGATCTGAACTGGCCGCCGCCGACATCCTAAGGAGTCTCGCCGTGCACCGCTATACCGCGCTGATCGACGGAGAAGCGGGGGCCTACGGAGTGAGTTTTCCCGATCTTCCCGGCTGTGTCGCCATGGCAGGGACCGTCGAGGACGCCCTGCTGAGCGCCGCCGAGGCGCTCAGGGAATTCGACGCCGACGCCACGGCGGCCGGCGCCCCACTCGCGGCGCCGCGAGGCCCAGAACGATGGCTGGAGGATGGCGACGTCGTCGCCGCGCTTCGAGCGGGCGCGAGCCTGGCCAGCGTGCCGCTGGTGCGCGCGACCGGCCATTCGGCCAAGGCCAACCTCTCCATCAACGCCGGCGTGCTCGCGGCCATCGACGCCGAGGCGGCGCGTCGAGGCCTCACCCGTTCGGCTCTGATCGAGGCCATGGCGCGCCATTCGCTGGTATCGATGACCTGAGGAAATACAGGGCGTTAAGGCGTCTGGATGGTAACCGGGGCAGATTCCCGTGCGGGAGTATCAGGCGGCGGTTTTGAGGAAGCCGACGAGGTGGGGGACGTGCGGTGCGCCGGGGACGGCGAAGCGGTCGCCGAGGAAGCGATAGAATGAGATGCCCTGTTTGGCGCAGG
>DASRLN010000146.1:0-38978 GCA_035648435.1 Caulobacteraceae bacterium | reverse complement strand
ACCTTGGCCTCCAGCGGCCGCAGGCGTTCGGCGACGAACCGGCGGACGGTGTCGATCAGCTGTTCACGGGTTTCAGTGTCGAGGGCCATGACTCAGGCGCGCTCGAAGATGGCGGCGATGCCCTGGCCGCCGCCGATGCACATGGTCTCCAGGCCATAGCGCACGTCGCGGCGTTTCATTTCGCGCAGCAGATCGGCCAGGATCCGCCCCCCCGTCGCCCCGATCGGGTGACCCAGCGAAATCCCTGAGCCGTTGACGTTCAGCCGCTCGCGGTGATCCCAGCCCCAGCCTTTGAGCACCGCCAAGACCTGCGGGGCGAAGGCTTCGTTCAACTCCACCAGGCCGATGTCGTCCCAGCCCATCCCCGAGCGGGCGAAGAGGCGCTCAACGGCCGGAACCGGGCCGATGCCCATTCGCGACGGCTCGCAGCCCGCCGCCGCCCAGCCGACGAACCAGCCCATCGGCTCCAGCCCCAGTCCGGCGAGCTTGTCCTCGGCGACCACCAGACAGGCGGCGGCGGCGTCGTTCTGCTGGCTGGCGTTGCCGGCCGTGACCACCCCGTCCTTTTCCAGCGGTTGCAGCTTGCCGAGGCTTTCGGCCGTGGCGTCGGCGCGCACGCCCTCGTCGCGGGTAAAGAGGATCGGCTCACCTTTTTTTTGGGCGACGGCGACGGGAACCACCTCGTCGTCGAACTTTCCCGCCGCCCAGGCCGCCGCCGCGCGCTGGTGGCTCATGGCGGCATATTCGTCGCAGGCCTCACGGGAGATTCGCCAGTCGCGGGCCAGGTTGTCGGCGGTCTCGATCATCCCGGAAATCACCCCGAAGCGGCTGATCGGCTGCGACATCACCCGCCCGCGCGCCAGGCGGTCGTGCAGGGTCACCGAGCCGGCGCGGACGCCGCCGCGCATGTCGGTGGTGTAGTATTCGGCGTTGCTCATGCTCTCCACACCTCCGGCCACGACCACGTCCGCCGCTCCGGTCGCGATCATCATCGCCGCGTCGATGACGGCCTGCAGACCGCTGCCGCAGCGCCGATCGAGCTGATAGCCGGGTGTGCTGATCGGCAGGCCCGCCGCCAGCGCCGACCACCGGGCGATACACGGCGCCTCGCCATTGCCGTAGCCCTGGGCGAAGATGACCTCGTCGATCGCCTCCGGATCGATCCCCGTCCGCTCCACCAGAGCCTTGAGGATCACCGCTCCCAGGTCGCCGGCGGTCACGCTCGACAGGGCGCCCAGGAACCTTCCCACCGGCGTGCGGATCGGTGAGACGATGGCGGCGCGCTTCATGGAAGGCTCCCGAGGATGACCCCGCACTTCTACCGCGCCGGCGTCGCCTCGTGCCAGTTGGTCTTTCGGCGCCGATCATCTCGGGTCTCGCTCCCGGGGCGTCAGATCTTCCGGAAGAACAGCGCCAGATTATTGGCCGGCATGGCGATGCGCTCGCGGAGTTCCAGGCCATGTCCGGCGGCCAGCGCCGTCACCACATCGAGGCGGCGCAGGCCCCAGGCGGCGTTGCGGCCCTTCAGGTCGAGGTCGAAGGCGACGTTGCTGGACGCGGTCTCGACGTCTGGCTCGATGAAGGGGCCATAGAGGAAGAGTAGGCCGCCCGACGGCAGAAGGCGGCCGGCGCCGGTCATCAGCCCCTCCGCCGCGCCCCACGGCGAAATGTGGATCATGTTGATGTTGACCACGGCGTCGGCCGGAATCGCCGGCCAGACGTCCGGACTTGACGCGTCGAGCCGCAGCGGCGGCGACAGGTTCGGCGTTCCGGCGTGATCGCGCCAGGCGGCGATGCTGGCCAGGGCGTCGGGGTCGGGGTCGCTCGGAATCCATCGCAGGCCGGGCAGGGCGGCGGCGAAGTGGAGGGCATGTTCGCCGGCCCCGGCGGCGATCTCCAGCACCACCCCGCTGGCCGGCAGGCGAGGCGTCAGCACCTCGAGCATCGGACCCCGGTTGCGGTCGGTCGCCGGCGAGGTTCTGGCGCCGGCGGGCGGGGGATTCGACATGAGCGGTTCAGCCTTCGTCGCCCTAGTCGGCCGCTAGCCGGCGTCGCGCAGGTCGGCGGCCGGGTCATCCGCCGCCCCGGTGAGAAACCGCTCCAGCACGCCGCGGAGGCTGGCCATGGCGATCGGCTTGGCGAGGTGGGCGTTCATGCCGGCGCACAGGCAGCGCGCGACGTCTTCCGGCATGGCGTCGGCGGTCATGGCGACGATCGGCATCGCTGCTGCGGGTCCCGCCAGCCCACGGATCCGGCGGGTCGCCTCCAGGCCATCCATGTTCGGCATCCGCACGTCCATCAGAACCAGATCGAAGTCCGCCGAACGAACCGACGCCAACGATTCCAGACCGTCGCGGGCGATCTCGACATCGCAGCCGAAAGCCTCGAGCATCACCTTGGCCACCTCGCGATTGGTTTGATGGTCATCGACCACCAGTATGCGCGGCGCGCGCGGATCGCCCGATTGGGCGACTTCGGCCGGCTCGGGGCGGCGGGCGGCGGGCGCCGGTTCGAGCGGCAGGGTGAGGCGGAAGACGGCCCCGCCTTCCGGCCGGTTCGCACCGAGGATCGTCCCGCCCATCAGGCCGGCCAATCGCCGGCTCAGCGCCAATCCCATGCCGGCTCCCTCGTGCGAGCGGGTGGTGGTGGCGTCGCCCTGGGCGAAGGGCTCGAACAGCCGGGCGAGCATGTCGCCGGGGATGCCCGGTCCGGTGTCGGCGATGGCGATCTCGACGGCCTCGCCGCCGGGGCTGAGGCCGAGGGCCAGATCGACGCCGCCTCGGTCGGTGAATTTCACGGCGTTCGACATCAGATGGCCGAGCACCTGGCGGATGCGCCGTTCATCGCCCAAGTGTCGCGCCTCGAGATCGGCATCGCCCGAGACGCTCACCGTCAGACCCTTGCGCTCCGCGTCCTGGCGCAGATCGCCGGCGGCGTCTTCCACGATCGTGGCCAGACACAGCGGCGCGCGGACGATCTCGATTTCGCCACGCGAGAAATCGAGGATCTCATCGACCAGGATCGACAGCCTCTGGCTCGATTTGCGGATATGATCGATCTGACGGGCGGTGTCCGGCTCCAGGCCCTGTCCCGCCGCGAGGATTTCGGCGAAGCCGGAGACGCCGTTCAGCGGCGTGCGCATTTCATGGCTCATCATCGACAGGAAGCAAGACTTGGCGACCGCGGCCTGTTCGGCCATCAGACGGGCCTGAACGGCGGCGTCGGTCTTGGCCCTCAACCGCGCCTCGAACCGCCGCCGCTCGGTCAGAGCGGTGCTGGCCGGCAGGGCGACGCACAGCACCGCCGCCATGAACAGATGAAACACCGGTAGGGCGCGAAGCAACGGTAGCAGATCAGCGCGCGGCCAGGACCTGGGACCCAGGGTGCTGAGGGTCATCGGGCCGTGGCCGTTCAGGGTGAACACCGTGCCGATCAGCGCGATCAGCATCACGCCGCACGCCGACCAACTGGGCGACAGGCGGAAGGCGATCAGCAGCAGCGGCGGGAAGATCAGGAACACCACCGGCGCCGCGCTCTGCGCGAACACGGCCGTCGTCACGGCGACGAGCGCGCCGATCAGAAGCGCTGGCTCCAGGGCCTGCCTGGTTGAGCGGACTTCCGCGAAGCGATGGTTGCGGGCGAGCAGCAGCAGGGTGGGTGTGACGATCAGGAGGCCGAGGGTTTCGACGGTGAACCAGGTTTCCAGATCGACCGGGACCTGGGCCAGCGGGGGGTGGAGAATGGTCAAGCCGATCACGGCCGAGGTCATGGCCGCCGGCGCCACCGCCAGGAAGGCGAAGCGCGCCAGCCTGGCGGGGCGGCGCATGTCGAGCGCCGCGCCGCAGAACCGCCGTGCGATCAGCCCGGCCAGGATCACCTCGCCGAAGTTCAGGACCGCGTTTAGCAGCAGCATGCGCGGCGGGTCGGCGCGCAGATAGTTACCGACGAGGTTGAAGACGAAACAGACCGCCAGCAGCCGGATGGCGGCCTTGCGGTGCAGCTGCAACAACGCCGCCAGCAGCACGCCGTTGGCGGGCCACACAAGAACGGTTCCGTACCGGGCGATGCTCCATTGGCCGATGGCGAGGCTGAGAATGAACAGGAACCCGTATGCGATCGCCGGCGGCCCCGCGACGCGGCCGGCGTCCTGTCTGAAAACTCGCCACCTTGGACGCATGCCGCCCCACACAACTCATCCGGTACGTCTCCATTCCATCATCGGTGAATGAAGATTCGGATAGCGATGGCGAGCGAAGCGCCGCCCCTTGGTTGGAGCGCCGCGCGGTCGGAGGCTCGAATTGACTGAGATGGCGGGAGACAGCCCCGCGTCGCGCCGTGATTCCGCGTTCAGCCCGGCGTCGGCCGGCTGAAGACGCACAGCTTGTTGCCGGTCGGATCACGAAGGTATGCGCCGTAGAAGCTCGTCGAGTCGGCGGGCCTGGGTCCCGGAGCGCCTTCGTCCGTGCCACCCTGGCCCAGCCCCGCGTCATAGGCGGCGTGGACGGCCGCTTTGGTCGGCGCGAGCAGGCCGATCATGATGCCGTTGCCCGCCCGGGCCGGTTGGCCGTCGGCGGGCGGACAGATGTAGATGGTCTGGGCCTCGCCCGGAGGACCGTAGCCCGCCCACCCGCCGTCGAAAAAAGCGCGCTCGTAGCCGATAGCGCCCAGAACCGCGTCGTAGAACGGCAGAGCCGCGGCGACGTCCAGGGCGCCGATGGTCGCGTAGCCAATCATGGCGATATCTCCTATCCAAGCGGCTCGATGTAGCCCTCATCTGGAACAAATCAAGAACTTAATCACGCCGCCAGCGCCCGGTCCAGGTTTTCCGCGACCTTGTCGAGGAACCCCTCCGTCGTCAGCCAGCCCTGGTGGTCGCCGACCAGCAGGGCGAGGTCCTTGGTCATGAAGCCAGCTTCGACGGTATCGACGCAGACCTTCTCCAGGGTTTCGGCGAAGCGGTCGAGTTCGGGGTTGCCGTCGAGCTTGGCGCGGTGCTTGAGGCCGCTGGTCCAGGCGAAGATCGAGGCGATGGAGTTGGTCGAGGTGCTTTCGCCGCGCTGATGCTGGCGGAAGTGACGGGTGACCGTGCCGTGGGCGGCCTCGGCCTCCACCGTCCGGCCGTCGGGGGTCATCAGCACCGAGGTCATCAGGCCGAGCGATCCGAAGCCCTGGGCGACCTGGTCGGACTGCACGTCGCCGTCGTAGTTCTTGCAGGCCCAGACGAAGCCGCCCGACCACTTCAGCGCCGAGGCGACCATGTCGTCGATCAGGCGGTGCTCATAGGTGATGGCCGCGGCCTTGTAGCGGTCGGCGAATTCGGATTCGTAGATGCGCTGGAAAATGTCCTTGAAGCGTCCGTCGTAGGCCTTGAGGATGGTGTTCTTGGTCGAGAGATAGACTGGGTAATTTCGCGCCAGGCCGTAGGTCAGGCTGGCGCGGGCGAATTCCTCGATCGAGGCGTCGAGATTGTACATGGCCATGGCCACGCCACCGCCGGGAAAGTCGAACACCTCGTGGTCGATGACCGCGCCGTCCTCGCCCTGCCAGCGGATGGTCAGCCTGCCCTTGGCCGGCACCACGAAGTCGGTGGCCTTGTACTGAT
The DNA here is from genome assembly GCA_035648435.1 of Caulobacteraceae bacterium. Taxonomy (GTDB): domain Bacteria; phylum Pseudomonadota; class Alphaproteobacteria; order Caulobacterales; family Caulobacteraceae; genus Acaudatibacter. The sequence continues at coordinate 33,376 of DASRLN010000146.1, read as the reverse complement.
CGCCGAAAGCGTGGCGGCCGATGATGATCGGCTGGGTCCAGGAAGGGATCAGGCGCGGCACGTTGCGACAGAGGATCGGCTCGCGGAAGACGACGCCGCCCAGGATGTTGCGGATGGTGCCGTTGGGCGACTTCCACATCTTCTTCAGATGGAATTCCTTCACCCGCGCCTCGTCGGGGGTGATGGTGGCGCACTTGACGCCGACGCCATGGCGCTTGATCGCCTCGGCGGCATCGATCGTCACCTGATCGTCGGTGGCGTCGCGATGCTCCATGCCGAGATCGAAATAGTCGAGCTCGATGTCGAGGAACGGCAGGACGAGCTTGTCCTTGATCATCCGCCAGATGATCCGGGTCATCTCGTCGCCGTCGATGTCCACGACGGGACGTGCGACCTTGATCTTAGGCTGAGGCAAGGGTCATCGAGCTCCGGCTGATGGCAGGCCTATAGAGGCTTCCCCAAGGCCGGGGAAGGCGGGCGGCGGCGGTTCAACCCAAGGCCGCGACCACCCCGCGGGCGGCGTCGGCGAACAGACGGTCGCGCTCGGCTTCGGTCGCCGTCGAGCCGGCGAGGAAGGCGGCGATGGCGAAACGGCGGCCATCGGGAAGGGTGGCGAGGCCGATGTCGCCGATCGCCGGGGTCAGGCCCAGGTCGGTGTTCGAGGTTCCGGTCTTGTGGGCCAGCACCGTGCCCCTGGGCAGGCCCGCGATCAGGCGATGGCCGCCGGTCATCGAAGTGCTCATCAGTTTCAGCAGCAGGTGCGTGGAAGCCGGCGAGATGAGTTCGCCCATGACCAGCTTCGAAAGAAAGCCGAGGGCGGCGGGAAGGGTGGTGGTGTCGCGAGGATCGGTCAGATAGGCGTTCATCGCCGCCTCGCGGTCCACGGCCGGCACGGTGTCGCGCGCGGCGATCCACGCCGCCTGGTCCTTCCACTGGGGCTGGAAGGGGGCCATGCCGGCCACGTCCTGCCGCAGTTCCCGCTCATAGCGGTCGATGCGCATGTCCTCGATGTCCTTCGACCTCAGCCAGGCGGTGACCGCGCCGGGGCCGCCGATCCGCTTCATGATCACGTCGGCGGCGGTGTTGTCGTCGCGCTGGACGGCCAGCGCGATGAGGTCGATGGCCGGCATCAGGGCGGCGTGATGCTGCGGCGGCGTCGGCCACGCCTGGTCGATGGCGCTGAAGGGCGGGGACAGGTCGAGATCGGTGATCTTGATCGCTTCGTCGAGCTTGAGGCGTCGGGCATCGACTTCCGCCAGGGCGGCGGCGGCCAGCGGCGCCTTGAAGACGCTCTGCATGGGAAACAGACCCGTCGCGTCGGAGAGCCAGACCTCGTCGCGCGCCAGGACCTGAACGCCCAGGCCGAACCGGGCCGGGGTGGCCCGCGCGGCCAGCGGGGCAAAGCTCGCGGTGAGCTTGTTGACGTTGAGCGGGCCGGCCGGCCGACGCATCGCGCCGTCACGATGGCAGGCCGTCGCGGTGGCGGCGGCGAAGCCGCCGGCGAGAAGTAGGCGTTTGGAAAGCATGGACGCTTGGCGAGTCTTTCGAGGCGATTGAGGCCGACTATACCCGCGCGGCGGCCGAATCTAAGCTAAGGGCGGCAACCGATGACGAAAATGACGCCGCCTGTCGTGATCCTCAACGAGCCGCAGCTGGCCGAGAACATCGGCGCGGTGGCCCGGGTGATGGCCAATTTCGGCTTGGGTGATCTGCGCCTCGTCCGCCCACGCGACGGCTGGCCGCAGGCGCGCGCCTGGGCGAGCGCCTCGGGCGCCGACTGGCCGCTCGACGAAGCGCGGGTGTTCGAAACCCTGGCCGCGGCCACCGGCGACCTGCGCCTCGTCCTGGCGACCACCGCCAGGCCCAGGCAAGCGCGCCTGCCGGTGTTGACGCCCAGGAAGGCGGCGATCCAGCTTCGCGATGAGTGCGCGCTCGGCCGGCCGGTCGGACTGCTGTTCGGCGGCGAGCGCGCGGGCCTCGGCGCCGACGACATTGCCCGGTGCCAGGCGATCGTCACCGTCCCGATCGACCCGCGCTTCCCTTCCCTCAACCTCGCCCAGGCGGTGGCGATCACCGCCTACGAGTGGCGTCTCGGCGAAGCGCCGGAGGCGCCGGCCGCCTTTCGCACTGCGGCGGCGGCAGCCGAACAGGCGACGCTCGCCGGCTTCTACGATCAGCTGGAGACGGAACTGGACGCGGCCGGCTTCTTCCATCCACCGGAAAAACGCGCCTCGATGGTCCGCAACCTGCGCGCCGTGTTCGCCAGATCGCGCCCGTCGGACCAGGAGGTGCGAACCCTGCGGGGGGTTGTCACCGCGCTCGCCAGAGGCCGGGGACGGGTGCTCGCCAAGCTCGCCGCCACGGCCCGGGCCGTCCCGGGCGAGGCGGCGATTGTTGACATCGGCCGGCGCGGCGACGATAAGCGCCCCCTCCCGCCGCCGGGCCTACCCGGGGGCGCGGACGATGCATGACGGGTGATCCGTGGCCGCCGTTGAGATCGCCTTTCCACCAATGGAGGGGCCGGACCGGGTCGAAGTTGAAAGTGTGACGGCATGTCGAAGCGCCATTCGGCGAAGTACAAGCTCGACCGACGCATGGGCGAGAACATCTGGGGCCGGCCCAAGTCGCCGATCAACCAGCGCTCTTATGGCCCCGGCCAGCACGGCCAGCGCCGCAAGAACAAGGTATCCGATTTCGGCCTCCAGCTACGCGCCAAGCAGAAGCTGAAGGGCTATTACGGCAACCTCACCGAGAAGCAGTTTTCCCGAACCTACGCCGACGCCGCCAAGCGCAAAGGCAACACCTCGGAGAATCTGATCGCGATCCTGGAATCGCGCCTGGACGCGGTGGTCTACCGCGCCAAGTTCACGCCGACGGTGTTCGCGGCCCGCCAGTTCGTCAATCACGGCCACGTCCAGGTCAATGGCAAGCGGGTGAACATCGCCTCCTACCGAGTACAGGTCGGAGACGTGATATCGGTCCGTGAGCGCTCGCGTAACATGGCCCTGGTGCTCGAAGCCCTTCAGTTGGCCGAACGGGACATCCCTGACTACGTCGAGGTTGATGCCAAGGCGATGACGGCCAAGTATCTGCGCACGCCCGAATTGGCGGAAGTGCCCTATCCGGTGAAGATGGAACCCAACCTGGTCATCGAATTCTACGCTTCTTGAGGAGCCTCAGGCCGCCAGGGCGCCCTGATCGGCGAGGAAAGTCTTCAACTCGCCGGTCTGAAACATTTCGCGGATGATGTCGGAGCCGCCGACGAACTCGCCCTTGACGTAGAGTTGCGGGATCGTCGGCCAGTCCGAATAGCTCTTGATCCCCTGACGCAGATCGTCGCTCTGCAGCACGTTGACGCCGGTGAATTCGACGCCGAGATGGTCGAGGATCTGAACCACGATGGCCGAAAAGCCGCACCCTGGCTGGTCGGGGGTTCCCTTCATGAATAGCACCACGGGGTGATCGGCCACCGTCTTGCCGATGAACTGATGTATGGCGGGGGCTTCGGCGGCTTCGGTCATGAACTTTCCGGGATCCTTCGCGACTGTCTAGGGCCGAGAGCTAGGGAGGGCGAGGCCCGCGGTCAAGGCGGCGCCCGGGTTTCCAACGCCAGCGCGTGCAGTTCACCACCCATTTTTCCCTTCAACGCCGCATAGACGAGTTGATGCTGGCGGATGCGTGGAAGGCCAGCGAAAGCCGTCGAAACGATGCGCGCGCGATAGTGATCGCCATCGCCGGCCAGATCGTCGATGACGATCTGGGCATCCGGGAAGGCCGCGTCGAGCGCGGCCTTCAGGTCCGCGGCTGGCATGGGCATGACGCAGCGCTCCTCTGGCGGCCGGATGCATAGCACGAATGGGTGGCGCCGCGCCGCCGGCATGGGCTAGTCTGGGGGTCGGATGGAGGGGACCATGCGCGCGTCGCGGCGACTCCTGATCATCGCCGCCGCCTGCGTCCTGGCCGGTTGCAATGGGGTCATGACCCAGGCGCCCCTCTTCACTCGCGCCGACGAGGCCGGCGGACCCGGGCTGCGTTCTGGTTTGTGGCGTCTGACCAGCGATCCCAAATGCCGTTTCAATGAAGAGATACCCTATGCGGGGTGGCCGGCATGTTCGGCCGGCGCGATCGTGACGGCCGGGAAAGCGACCTTCTACGACGGCAGGGGGGGCGCGATGGCGCTTCAGCATCAGGAGTTCGTGTTCGTCGCTGGGGAACCGCGCATCGTCCAGGCCCGCGTCGTCCAGAGCAGAGATGTCACCTCGCCATCGCCGCCGTTCATCTACGTCGGGGCGCGCGCCACGAAGCTCGACGACGAGGGGCGCATCGTCGCCATTGCCTATTGGCCGATCCAATGTGGTCCCCCGCCTCCAAGCGTCAATGAAGGCGGCAAGCCCGGTGGCGGCGTTACGCTACACCCGTTTCCCGGTCTCATCGTGGTACCGGGTAATCTGTACTGCACAACCGGTTCGCCCCAAGCGTTGCGCGCCGCTGCCGCATCGAGTGAGGCGATATCACCGAAGCTGCTGGCCCGCTGGCTGCGGGATTCCGACAGCCGATAGAGTTCACGGCGCCGCCATATAGGCCGGCATCCAACCCTCATGGGCCTCGCGAAGGCGCTTGAGTGGAATATTGAACAGGCCGGTGGAGGCGAAGTCGTCGCCACCGGCGACGCCGACCGCCGCGACCGGAACTCCGGCGGTGAGGGCCAAGGCCATCACGCTCTCTGGATCGTCCGTGGCGATGAGGTATCGCGCCTGGTCCTCGCCGAAGAGGAAGGCGTGGGCGTGGGCGGCGCTGGTGGCGGCGAGGGTCAGGCCGACGCCGGAAGCCAACGCCATCTCCGCCGCCGCGATCGTCAGACCACCGTCGGAAAGATCATGCACGGTGTGAATTTGGCCCGATCGGATGAGGCCGCGCACGAAGTCCCCATTGCGCCGCTCGGCGGTGAGATCGACGGTTGGCGGCGCGCCGTCCTCCCGACCGAACAGCTCACGCAGATAGAGGCTGGCTCCGAGCTCGCCGTGACTGACGCCGATCACCAGCAGAGTATCCCCGTCGCGCATCGTCGCGAAGTCCGCCCGCGCGGCGTAGTCGATGATCAGCCCCACGGCGCCGATGGTCGGGGTGGGTGGAATGGCGACACCATTGGTCTCGTTGTAGAGCGAGACATTGCCGCTCACGACCGGGAAGTCGAGCGCCCGGCACGCCTCGCCCATGCCGTCGATGGCCCGGACGATCTGGCCCATGATCTCGGGCCTCTCGGGATTGCCGAAGTTGAGGTTGTCGGTGACCGCGAGCGGATCGGCCCCGACCGCGGTGAGGTTTCGCCAGGCTTCGGCCACCGCCTGTTTGCCGCCTTCGAAGGGGTTGGCCAGGACATAGCGGGGCGTGCAGTCGGAGGTTACCGCGAGGGCCTTCCTCGTTCCATGAACGCGCACGACCCCGGCGTCCGCCCCGGTCGCCGGCTCGGCCAGAGTGTCGGCCATGACGTGGCGATCATACTGCTCCCAGAGCCAACGTCGGGACGCCAGGTCCGGGCAGGAGATCATTTTGATTACCGCCTCGTCCCAATCGGCCGGCGGCGGGACCAAAGCCGGATCGAGTCGAGTCTGGATCGGTGGTTCGATCCACGGACGGTCATAATTGGGCGCGTCCTGCGTGAGCGGCCCAAGCGGCAGGTCGCAGACGATCTCGCCTTTGTGCCGCAGGATGATGTGGCCGCTGTCGGTCGTCCGGCCGATGGTCGCGGCGTCCAGTCCCCATTTTTCGAATATGCGCCGGCCATCGGGTTCGCGGCCGGGCTTGAGAATCGCCAGCATCCGTTCCTGGCTTTCCGACAGCATCATCTCATAGGCGCTCATGCCTGCTTCACGCTGGGGTACGAGATCGAGGTCCAGTTCGATTCCCAGGCCGCCCTTTCCGGCCATCTCCACCGAGGATGACGTGAGGCCGGCCGCGCCCATGTCCTGGATCGCGGCCACCGCGCCGGAGGCCATCAACTCCAAGGTCGCCTCGATGAGGAGCTTCTCGGCGAACGGGTCGCCGACCTGGACGGTGGGACGCTTCCCGTCGGAATCCTCGGCGAATTCGGCCGAGGCCATGGTCGCCCCGTGGATGCCGTCGCGCCCGGTCCTGGAGCCGAAATAGACCACCGGCAATCCAGCCGCCGGGGCGGCCGAATAGAAGATGGCGTCGGTCTCGGCGAGGCCCACGCACATGGCGTTGACCAGGATGTTGCCGTCGTAGCCCCGGTGGAAATTGGTTTCGCCGCCCAGCGTGGGGACCCCGACGCAGTTGCCATAGCCGCCGATACCGGCGACGACACCGGCCACCAGGCGGCGCGTCGCGGGGTGCGCCGGATCGCCGAATCGCAGGGCGTTGAGCAAGGCGATCGGGCGGGCGCCCATGGTGAACACATCGCGCATGATTCCGCCGACGCCGGTCGCGGCCCCCTGGTAGGGCTCGATGAACGAGGGGTGGTTGTGCGACTCCATCTTGAAGACCGCGGCCTGGCCGTCGCCGATATCGACCACGCCGGCGTTCTCGCCGGGTCCCTGGATCACTCGCGGTCCTTGCGTGGGCAGCTTGGCCAGGTGCCGGCGCGATGACTTGTAGGAGCAGTGCTCGCTCCACATGACCGAAAAGACGCCGAGTTCCAGAAGGTTGGGCTCGCGGTTCAAACGCTGGACGATGAGGCCGTATTCCTCGGCGTTGAGGCCAAACTCCAAGGCGGTTCGAAGCTTCGATTCCCGGGGTGTGCTCATGACCGCCTTCGTAACCGCCCGCCGAAGAACGCGCCATGGCGCGCCTCGTCGGCGCGGCCCCGCGCCGTCCAAACAGGCCTCTCAGAAAAGCTATCTGAACACTGCTAAAATTTCGCTTGCATCCTAAGTGATCATTGGTATCTAATCAATGCTAAGTTCCGCCGGTCGGTTTGGAGCGGGGCTCTGTGAGACCAAACTTGGGAAGGCACTTCGAAATGAAAACCCTGATTGCAACCGCGCTCGCGGCCGTTTCCCTGGCCATGGCCGGATCGGCCTTCGCCGACGGCGCCCGGGTTACCGCGACGCTCGACACGCCGCAAAGCAGCCAGGCCCGGCTGATCGTCGGCTCGGCGCTGTGGAACTGCGAAGGCGCGACCTGCGTCGCCGTGGGCCAGCCGGAGGACACCGCCGGCCTGGGCGCCTGCCGTGACCTGGCTCGGAAGGTCGGCCGGATTTCCGCATACGCCAGCGACTCGCGCGCCTTGAATTCCGCGGCCCTGGAAAAGTGCAACAAGTCCGCGGCCGCCAGCGCCCCGGTCACCGCCGCTTCGCGCTGATTCGTCTCATCCAGAGCGTGGTGAACGGCCTCTAGGCGCTGGCCATCACGCTCTGGAAGATGAGGCCGCCATCCGATGAGCCGAGCTCGGCTTCGAAGGCGCGGTCGGGGTGGGGCATGATCCCCAGCACGTTGCCGCCTTCGCTCAGGATCCCCGCGATGTCGCGCGCCGAACCGTTGGGATTTTGACGATAGCGGAAGGCCACGCGTCCGTCGCCCTCGAGCCGGTCCAGCGTGTCTTCTTCGGCGAAATAGGCGCCTTCGCCATTGCCCACCGGCATGGTCGCGTGGCGCCGGTCGCCGAAAGCGGCGGTGAACCGCGTCTGGCTATTGACGACATCCAACGCCACGGGTTTGCAGACGTATTTCAGCGCCACGTTGCGCAACAGCGCGCCCGGCAGCATTCCGGCTTCGCACAGGATCTGAAATCCGTTGCAGATTCCGGCGACGGCGACACCCCGTCCGGCGGCCGCCCGGATCGCCGCCATGACCGGCGAAAGCGAGGCCATGGCCCCGCAGCGCAAATAGTCTCCATGGGCGAAGCCGCCCGGCAGGACGATGAGATCCAGTCCGTCGGGAATCGCCGTTTCCTGGTGCCAGATCATGCGGACCGAACCGCCGGTGGATCGTTCGATGGCGACCTTGCAGTCGCGGTCGCAGTTCGATCCCGGGAAGATCACCACCGCGGCCTTCATGCGACCTCGATGCGGTAGCTTTCGATGACCGGATTGGCGAGCAGTCGATCGCACATGGCCGTGACCTCGGTCTTCGCCGCCGCCGGGTCGGTTTCGTCGATGCCGAATTCGATCACGCGGCCGAAGCGCACGTCGGCGACGCCGGTCCAGCCGAGGCCATGCAGGGCGCTCTCCACCGCCTTTCCCTGGACATCGAGCACGCCGGGCTTCAGGAACACGTGAACAGTAGCCTTCATATGCCCGTTTCTTCTAGTGAATGCCGCCCTGGATCACGGTCGGCATCTCCTTCATCACGCCAAGGCGCCGCGCGACCTCGGTGTAGCTCTCGATCACATTGCCCAGGTCCCGACGGAAGCGATCCTTGTCGAGCTTCTCGTTGGTGGCCGAATCCCACAGGCGGCAGCTGTCGGGACTGATTTCATCGGCGAGGATCACGTGGGAGAAATCGTTCTCCCATATCCGGCCATATTCGACCTTGAAATCGACCAGGGTGATGCCGACCGCGCCGAACAGGCCGGTGAGGAAGTCGTTGATCCTCAAGGTCGTCGCCATCATGTCGTCGATTTCCTGGGTGGCGGCGTAGTTGAAGGCGGTGATGTGCTCTTCGGCCACCATCGGGTCGCCGAGCTTGTCGTCCTTCAGGTAGAACTCGATGATCGAGCGCGGAAGGGCCTGGCCTTCCGGGAGGCCAAAGCGCTTCGATAGCGATCCGGCGGCGATGTTGCGGCAGACGACCTCAAGAGGGATTATCTCAACCTCTTTGATGAGTTGCTCACGCAGGCTCAGGCGGCGAATGAAATGGTTTTGGACGCCGATGGTATTCAGTCGGACCATCACATATTCGCTGATCCGATTGTTGATCACCCCTTTGCCTTCGAGAATCGCCTTCTTCTGGCCGTCGAAAGCGGTGGCGTCATCCTTGAAGTACTGAATCAGCGTCCCGGGCTCGGGACCCTCATAGAGAATTTTGGCCTTGCCCTCATAGATCTTCTTTCGGCGGGTCATGATGTTTCAGCCTTCCTCCGGCCGGACGGCGGTCGAAAAAACGAAAGCGCGCACGGAAGATGTTCCTGCGCGCGGGCTCCGACTCGGGGTCGCGTCTGGCTCAACCAAGGCTGGCCAACCCTATCGGAACGGAGGCCCCGGCGCAAACAGGGCTTGCCGCCGATCGACGCCGTGGCGATGGTCGTGGTCGGATCGCGGGGTATGGGATGGCTGACGAGCGCGCGGGAGGGCCTGGGCCGGCGAACTATCCAAAGATTGGCAGCTCGGCCGTGTCCTACCGCGGCCTGCCCAGGGACGGCTGGCGCGACGCCTATCACATACTGTTGACCATGCCGCTGGCCGGATTCCTGGCCGTCATGGCGGCCGGATTTCTGACCATCAATACCTTCTTCGCTTTGCTCTACCTGGTCGATCCCGGCGGGGTTTCGGGAGCACGGCCGTGGAACTTCTTCGATTCGTTCTTCTTTTCGGTCCAGACCATGGGGACCCTCGGCTACGGCGTGATGGCGCCCAAGAGCTTCTACTGCAACTGGGTCGCCACCGCAGAGACGTTCGTCGGATTGTTCAATCTCGCCATCGCCACCGGCCTGATGTTCGCGCGCATCTCCCGTCCCACCGCCAAGATCATGTTCTCGCAGATCGCGGTGGTCGCCCCGCTGGACGGCGCGCCGACGCTGATGTTCAGGGCGGCGAACCAGAGGCGCAATCTGGTCATCGAAGCGGAAGTCAGCGTCACCCTTATCCATGACGTGACCACGGCCGAGGGGACGACGCTGCGGCGGTTCGACGAGATGGCCGTCCTGCGCTCCCGCTCGCCGCTGTTCTTCCTCACCTGGCAGGTCATGCATCCCATCGACGAACGAAGTCCGCTGAATGGCGAGACGCTCGAAAGCCTGCTGGCCAGGAAGGCGGAGATCCTGGTGGTGATGAAGGGCCTGGACGAGACCTTCGTCTCGACCATTCACGCCAGGACATCCTACGCGCCCAACCAGATCGTCTGGGGCCGGCGCTTCGCCGACATCTTCACCACCGACGAAGGCGGCAAGCGGACGATCGATTTTCGCCGGTTCCATGACGTCGCCTGATTCTGGGTGGTGGCGAGCGCGCGATTGCCGGGGCTGACCGGGCGGGATATGAGCCTCCGGAGGGTCTTTCAGGAATCCAATGAGCAGCTTCGACGAGCGGGAGAAGGGCTTCGAGCGGAAGTTCGCGAGCGAGGAGGAGCAGGAGTTCCGCGCCACGGCCCGCCGCAATCGTCTGCTCGGCGAATGGGCGGCCAATTTGATGGGTCTTGAGAACGTCGAGGACTACGCCCGCGCCGTGGTCAGGTCCGACCTCGAGCAGCCGGGCGAGGATGACGTGCTGCGCAAGGTCACTCAGGATCTTTCCGGATCCGGTCTCGCCGTTCACGAGGGCGAGGTGCGCTCGAAGATGCACGAACTCCTCGCCGTCGCTCGCGGACAGCTCCAGTCCGGCGAATAGACGACCCGCCCTAGGCGGGGGCGCCGAAGACGCGCTCGAAGATCGTCGCCACGTGTTTGAAATGCCAGGCGGGATCGAACAGGTCGGCGAAGTCGGCGTCCGCCAGATGGGCTCGAACGATCGGGTCGGCCTGGAGCAGATCCACGAAACGGCCCTCGCCGCGCCAGGCCTTCATGGCGCTACTCTGCACCGCGCCGTAAGCGGCTTCCCTGGCCATGCCCTTCTGAGTCAGGGCCAGTAGCACCCGCTGGGAATGAACCAGCCCCCCCAGCTGGTCGAGATTTCGCGCCATGTTTTCCGGATAGACGACGAGACGCTCGATCAGCCCCGCCAGGCGGCGAAGCGCGAAATCGAGATGCACCGTCGCATCCGGCGCGATTCCACGCTCCACCGACGAATGGCTGATGTCGCGCTCATGCCACAAGGCCACGTTCTCCAGGGCCGGAACGACCGCCGACCGCACCAGGCGCGCCAGGCCGGTGAGATTCTCGCTGAGGATCGGATTGCGCTTATGCGGCATGGCCGACGAGCCCTTCTGGCCATCCTCGAACGGTTCTTCCGCTTCCAGCACTTCGGTGCGCTGCAAATGCCGGATCTCCACCGCCAGGCGTTCGACCGAGGAGGCGACGACGGCGAGGGCGGCGAAATAGGCCGCGTGCCGGTCGCGGGGAATGATCTGGCTGGAGACCGGCTCCGGGCGCAGGCCGAGCTTCGCCGCCACATGAGCCTCGATGCGCGGATCGACGCTGGCGAAGGTGCCGACCGGGCCGGAGATGGCGCAGGTGGCGATCTCGGCGCGCGCGATCACGAGGCGCTCGCGGGCGCGGACGAACTCGGCGTAGTGCCCGGCGAGCTTGACCCCGAAGGTGGTCGGTTCGGCGTGGATACCGTGGCTGCGACCCACGCAGGGCGTGTCGCGGTGCTCGAACGCGCGGCGCTTCAACGCCGCCAGCACCAGATCCACATCCTCGAGCAGCAGTTCGGTGGCCCGGGCGAGTTGAACCGCCAGCGTGGTGTCGTTGACGTCGGAGGAGGTCATCCCCTGATGCAGGAACCGGGCTTCCGGGCCGACGATCTCGGTGACGTGGGTCAGAAAGGCGATGACGTCGTGGCGGGTCTCGCGTTCGATCTCATCGACCCGGTCGGGATCGAAGATCGCCGTTCCGCCGCGCTCCCAGATCGTCCGGGCGGCGAGCTTGGGGATGACGCCCAACTCGGCCATGGCGTCGGCGGCGTGGGCCTCGATCTCGAACATGATGCGAAATCGGGTCTGGGCCGACCAGATCGCGGCGGCTTCGGGCCGTGAATAGCGGGGGATCATCACCCTGCTCTTTAGACGCTCGCGCCGTCCGGGGGAAGCAGTGGGTCGCGCTTCAAGCCTCCCTGGCACGGCGTTCGGCGGCGACCAATTCCAGCCGCCTGGCAAGGCCGAAGGAGCCCAGCAGATAGTGCACGGCCGCCCAGGCGTAGAACAGCAGGGTGACGATCAATCCCTGGCGCGTCGCGGCGACCAGGGCGTGCTTGCAGGTCGCCGCGGCGACCGGCCCGGCGACGGGCGGCGCCTGACCGCCCGGGCAGAGGTGGGCAAAGCTCGGCGCCGCCGTCGGGCCGGCTCCAGCGGCGTGGGCGAAAGCCGAGTGCGCGAAAGCGGATTGGGCGAAGGCGTCGATGATCCAGCCGGTGAACACCGGGCCGCCCCCCAGCGCGATCAAGTTCAGGAACAGGAACAGCACGGCGGTCGCCGTGGCCCGCCGGTTGGTGGCGACCGCGTTCTGCACCACCCCGAAGGTCGGCCCCAGATAGGTGTAGGCGAACGCCCCGGGGATGAGCAGGATCAGGGCGGCGACCCGCCAATCGCTCTGGAGATAGGCGGCGATGTAGATCGGCGTGGCGATCGCCAGGCCGATGGCCGGGACCAGGGAATACCAGCCCGGTCCGCGACGGCCGGCCCAGTCGCTGATCAGCCCTCCGGCCAGAGTTCCGACGCCGGCGGAAAACCCCCCCACCAGGCCGAAGATCAAGCCGACGGTGGCGTAGTCGAGCCCGAAGGCGCGAATGAAATAGGGCGCCGCGAACTGGCCCGAGCCGTAGCCGGCGAATGAGGCGATGGTGACGCCCAGCACCATGTTGAGCACCGGCCAATTGCCGAACAGGGCGCCGATCACCCCCCCGACCTCGGAAAGCTCTTTGGCGAGCCAGTTGGGTCCCCGGGTCGCCTGGGCGGTGACATCCTCGACGAGCGTGGGTCGTTGGGCTGGGTCGGAATGACCACGCGGCGGTTCGCGGATGGCCAGCCTGGTCATCAGGGCGATGACGATTCCAGGCGCGCCGACGACCATGAAGGCGACGCGCCAGCCGTAGGTCTTGGCCAGCCACCCGCCGGCCACGGCGCCGATCAGGCCCCCCAGCGGGATGCCGAAGGAATAGATCGACAGGGCCGAGGCGCGTCGCTTGGGATCGAAATAGTCGGAGATCAGGGAATGAGCCGGCGGCGAAAGGCCGGCCTCGCCGATGCCGACCCCGACCCGCAGGGCCAGCAGCTGGGCGAAGCTTCCGGCCACGCCGCACGCCGCGGTGAATCCTGACCAGACGATCATCGCCAGCGAGATGATCGTCACCCGGTTCCATCGCTCGGCCATCCGCGCGATCGGGATGCCGAGAAAGGTGTAGAGGACGGCGAAGGAGAAGCCGCCCAGCAGGCCCAGCTGGGTGTCGGTGATCTTCAGATCGACCTTGATCGCCTGGCCGATGGTGGCGATGATCGTCCGGTCGATGAAACTGAGCGTGTAGGCCAGCACCAGCAGGGACAGGACGAGAGACTTGTAACGGTCGGAAAAAATCGGCCGACGCGGGTTTTCCGTCACCATGTCGCTCCCCAGGCTGCCCGCGCGGACATTGAGGCAAAAGCGATGGCGATGGAAATCCTGATCGGCGACAAGGTGTGGTCGAGCTGGTCGTTGCGGCCCTGGCTGGCGCTCAAGCGCACCGGCGAGCCGTTCACCGAGATCCCGATCGCCTTGCACCGGGAGACGACGGGCGAGGCCGCCGCCAAGGCCGGATCGCCCTCCGGTCTCGTGCCGGTGCTCCGGGACGGCACGGTGACGGTGTGGGACAGCCTGGCGATCTGCGAATACCTGGCCGAACGCTTTCCGGCGGCGAAACTGTGGCCCGAGGACGTAGCGGCCCGCGCCGCCGGCCGCTCGGCGTCGGCGGAGATGCACTCCGGCTTCGCCTCCCTGCGCGGCGAGTGCTCGATGGACCTGGGGCTGAAAACCCACGCCGACCTCTCGCCGGCGACCGGGGCCGATCTGCGCCGCATCGTCGCCCTGTGGAGCGGCCTCCTGGGGCGCTTCGGCGGACCCTGGCTCCTGGGCGACTGGTCGATCGCCGACGCCTTTTACACCCCGGTGGCGACGCGCATCCGAAGCTACGGCGTCAGCCTCTCCGACCATGGCGACCTTGGCCCCGCCGGGGCCTATGCCGAACGCCTGCTCGAACAGCCCGATTTCATCGAGTGGGAAGAGGCGGCGCTGGCGGCGGCGGCCTAGCAAGACCGTAGCGCGCCGATACGGCTTTTCGGCGTTCCGTGTTCGATCGTGCCAAATGGCGGGAGTGGTGCGACCGATGCCGAATTCGCTGCGGCCGACATTCACTCCGCTCCGCTCACCTCAGCGCTCCGCCGTCCGGTCACCGTTCAAGTCTCGCCACAAGGCCAGCTGGGCGGCGAGCTTGGCGTGGAGGGCGTCGAAGAGCGCCACCTGCTGGGTGGTGGGGGCGGTGTCGGCGTCTTCCAGTGACTGGACGAAGGTCGCCAGCTGCTCGTTGAGCATGCCGGGGAAGGCGAGGTTGGCCTCCGAGCCCTTCATTTCGACCTGCATCAATGCCTCTTCGATGGCGCGGTAGCGCGCGTCGTTTGGGTCGCCGGAAGCCAGATGCCTGCGCGCCTCGCGGATCGCGTTGACCGCCCGGTGGAGCGCGTCGATGTCGGCCACCACCCGCATCGCCAGGGCGGTCTTGGCGGCGATTCCGGCGGCGCTGCCCGGAACCCTGGGGTCGGCGAGCACGACCAGCGGCGCGGTGCGGCTCTCCCCGCCCACCGTGAGCCTGACCTGATATTGGCCCGGCGCGACGATCGCACCGCGCGGGGCCTGGTCCTCGTAGAAGGCGCCTGGAATCTGCACCGGGTCGTTGGTGCGCAGGTCCCAGATCAACCGGTTCATCCCCGCCCGCGCCGGGATGAGATCGCTCAACACGATCTGGTCGGGCCATTCCGGTGGCTGGACCTCCTTGTTGGTCTTGGTGCTGGACATGTGCCGCAGGACTTGCCCGCCCGAGTCGAGGATATCGAGCGTCACCTCACCGGTCGGCGCGTCCTTCAGCACATAGTCGATGATCGCGCCGGCCGGCGGGTTCTGGCCGACCGGCCGGCGGGTATCGACCTGATCGGGGTAGTAGAGCCGCATGGCCGGCTCCGGCGCGTAGAGCGCCGCGGCGTCCCCGGCCGCCTTGGCCTGGCGCAGCGGCGTGACGTCGTCGAGGATCCAGAACGACCGTCCGTGGGTGGCGGCGATGAGATCGGCGCCGTTGAGCGTCAGGTCGTGCACCGGCACGACCGGAAGGTTGAGCTGCAGCGGTCGCCAGTGGGCGCCGTCGTCGAAGGAGATGAAGACGCCGAGTTCGGTGCCGGCGTAGAGGAGGCCCCGCCGCACCGGATCCTCGCGCACCACATGGACGACCGCGCCCGGCGGCAGGCCGGCCGCGATCGAGGTCCAGCTCTTGCCGGCGTCGGCGGTTCGATAAGCGTGAGGGCCGATGTCGTCCAGCTTGTGGCGATCGACGGCGATGTAGGCGCCGGCCGGGTCGAAATGCGAGGGCTCGATGATGCTGATCTCGCTCCACGGGGCCATCGCCTTGGGCGTGACGTCGGCCCAGTGGGCGCCGTCGTCGAAGGTCAGGTGAACCAGGCCGTCGTCCGATCCGGCCCACAGCTCGCCGCGCTTCAGCGGCGATTCGGCCAGGGCGAAGATGGTGTCGTAATATTCGACGCTGGTGATGTCCTTGGTGAGCGGTCCGCCCGAGGCCTGCTGCTTGGATTTGTCGTTGCGGGTGAGATCGGGGCTGATGATCCTCCAACTCATGCCGTGGTCGGTGGATTCCCACACTACCTCGGAGGCCGCGTAGAGGGCGTCCGGATCGTGCGGCGAGAGCATCAAGGGCGAGGTCCAGTTGAATCGATGCACGAGTTCGCTGGCCGGATGGCCGGAATTGTCGATCGGGTCGGGGCTGATGTTCTGCGACTGCCAGGCGCGCTTGTCGAAGCGGGCGAACTGGTTTTCCGAGTCGCTGTAGATGATGCCGGGATTGCGCGGATCGGGGACCACGAAGCCGGCCTCGCCGCCGCCGGCGGGGAACCAGTCGCGCGGTCCGATCACCCCCTCGTCGGCGAAGCTGGCCACCGCCAGGTTGCTGTTGTCCTGCTGCGCGCCATAGACACGGTAAGGGAAGGCGTTGTCGGTGGCGACGTGATAGAAGGCCGCCGTCGGCTGATTGTACTGCGTCGACCAGGTCTTGCCGGCGTCGAGCGAAATACTGGCCCCGCCGTCGTTGGCGTTGATCAGGCTGGAGGGATTGCCGGGGTCGATCCACAGGGCGTGGTGGTCGCCGTGGGTGGCTGAAACCAGGTTGAACGTCGTGCCGCCGTCGGTGGAGCGCAACATGCCGGTGTTGAGGGCATAGACCGTATCGACCGACTTGGGGTCGGCGTAGATCTTCGAAAAATACCAGGCCCTCTGCCGCAAACGGCCGTCCTGGTTGATTCGCCGCCAGGTGGCGCCGGCGTCGTCGGAACGAAAGAGCCCCCCGTCCTTGGCCTCGATCATGGCGTAGACGCGTTTCGAATCGGCGGCCGAGACGGCGACGTCGATGCGGCCCAGGATGCCGTCCGGCAGGCCGTTTCCGGACAGCCGCGTCCAGGTCGCGCCGCCGTCGGCGGATCGATAGAGCCCGCTGCCGGGGCCGCCGCTGGAGAAGTTCCACGGCTGGCGCCGCACCTGCCACAGGGCGGCATAGGCGATGCGCGGGTCGTGCGGATCGAAGGTGACGTCGATCGCGCCGGTCCGGTCGTCCTGGTAGAGCACCTTGGTCCAGGTGCGACCGCCGTCGGTGGTGCGAAAGACGCCCCGCTCGGCATTGGAGCCGAAGGCGTGGCCGATGGCCGCCACCAGGACGATGTCGGGGTTGGTCGGGTCGATGATCAGCGCGCCGATCTGGCGGGTGTCCTTCAGTCCGACGTTGACCCAAGTCTTGCCGCCATCGACCGACTTATAGACCCCGTCGCCGTAGGTGATGTCGCCGCGCAGGGCGCCTTCGCCGGTGCCGGCATAGATGACGTTCGGATTGCTGGCGGCCACCGCGATCGCCCCGATCGAGGCGATCGGCTGGCCGTCGAAGATCGGCTTCCAGGTCGAGCCGGCGTCGATCGTCTTCCACACCCCGCCGGACGCGGCGCCGAAGTAGAACACGTTCGGCTGGCCGGGAACGCCGGCGACGGCCACCGCCCGGCCGCCGCGGAAAGGACCGATCGAGCGCCAATTCATGGCCGAGAACGCCGAATCGGGGATGCCCGCCTGGTCCGTGGCGGCGGCGGCCGGGCCGGCCGCGAGGATGAGGACGGCGAGGCTCGGCAGCGCCGCCAGGGCGGCCCGGCGAACGATCGGCTGATACTGGAATTTCATTTGGCGGGCGCCCCTGCGGAATTGACCAGAGCGCACCTTAGCCATTGTCCAGCCGGCGCCCAAGAGGCGCGGAGCGGCGGCCAGGAGCGAAGTTTTCTACATCGATGGAGCCCGCCCTGGGTTGGGAAACGCAAATAAAGCCATGCCAAATCAAGGCGATGAAAGCGCCTCCGGATGTCCATCGGGCAGCGATCGTCGGAAAGTTTTCGACAGTTTTCGACAGTTTCCGGCCGGAAAACGCGCGAAAGCACCCTGTTTTCGGCGCCCCAGCGCGTCTTTTCGACATGTTTTCGCACCGCCGACGGCCGGCGCTGGGCCGGTGGAACGAAGGTCGGAAGGAATCCCGTGCATATTGCATTATGTAATACAATGGGACATCATTGTCAATATGCGATGTCGCTGTCGTATTTTTCGTAGCGCGGGCTTCCAGCCCGCATCTTTTCCCGCAGCGACCGCGCCTTCGCGGACGAACACGCTCGGATGACGCCCTTGCAATCAGCGCCAAAGAGCGGGCTGGAAGCCCGCGCTACGAAAAGAGGATCTCGGTTCAGATCAACCCCAGCGCCTTGAAGCTCGCCACGCCTTCGCGGCCGACGACGAGATGGTCATGCACGGCGATCTTCAGCGGCCGGCCGGCCTCGACGACCTGGCGGGTCATGTCGATGTCGGCGGCGGACGGGCTGGGATCGCCCGAAGGGTGGTTGTGGACGAGGATGACGGCGCTGGCCGAAACTTCCAGCGCCCGGCGCATGACCTCGCGCGGATAGACCGGCGCGTGATCGACGGTCCCGCGATTCATCACCTCGTCGGCGATGAGCTGGTTCTTCTTGTCCAGAAACAGAACCCGGAACTGTTCGCGCGCCTCGTGCGCCATGGTCACCCGCGCATAGGCCAGAAGCGCGCTCCACGATGAGATCACCGTGCGCCTCTTCACCTCGCAGCGGCCGATGCGCACCGTCGTCTCGTGCAGCAACTTGAGATCCAGGGCGACGCCGGCGCCGACGCCCTTGACGCTCTTCAGTTCCTCGGGCGAGGCCCCAAGGACGCCGGCGAGGCCGCCGAACCGCGCCAGGAGGGCCTTGGCCAGGGGCTTGACGTCGCCGCGCGGCAGACTGCGGGCGAGAATGAGTTCGAGAAGCTCGTAGTCCGGCAGCGCCTCGATGGCGGCGCCGGCGCGGGTCCGCAGGCGGCCCCTGTGCCCCAGGTGACCCGAAGGCAAGGCGGGTCGCGTTTCCGCGGGGATTTCGACGGCCGCCGGGAGCGCGAACAACGATGGCGGCCCCGCCCGTTCCTCCAGCATCGCCTCGGCGCTCCCTGTTGCCGGCGTATCCGGAACAAACTAGGAACTTTCTCGCGAGAAATCCAGCCTCTTTCACGGCGATTCGGCCGCCGCCCGCGGTCGGCGAATTCAGGGCTTGAACAGGCCCTTCGGCGAGAGCGTGAACACCTCGCAGCCATCGGCGGTGACCCCGACGGAATGCTCGCATTGCGCCGAAAGCGATTTGTCGCGAGTGACCGCGGTCCAGCCGTCGCCGAGCAGCTTGACGCCATATTTGCCGAGATTGACCATCGGCTCGAGGGTGAAGAACATCCCTTCCTTCAGCACCTCGCCGGCGCCGGCGCGGCCATAGTGCAGGATGTTCGGCGCGTCGTGGAAGATCCGCCCCAGGCCGTGACCGCAGAAGTCGCGGACCACGCTGCAGCGCATCGATTCGACATAGGACTGGATCGCGTGGCCGACGTCGCCCAGGCGCGCGCCGGGCCTCACCTGGGCGAGGCCGCGCTCAAGCGCCTCATAGGTGACGTCGATCAGCCGGCGGGCTCGCGGCGAAACCTCGCCCAGTTGGTACATCCGCGAATGATCACCGTGCCAGCCTTCGACGATCAGGGTGACGTCGATGTTGGCGATGTCGCCCTCGCGCAGCGTCCGCTCTCCGGGGATGCCGTGGCAGACCACGTGATTGGGCGAAATGCACAGGGTATGGGAATAGCCGCGGTAGTAGAGGCAGGCGGGCAGGGCGCCGTGATCCAGGGTGAATTCCCGCGCCAGCCGGTCGAGCTCGGCCGTGGCGACGCCCGGCTTCACGTGCGGGGTGAGCATATCCAGGCATTCCGCCGCCAAGCGGCCCGCCTTGCGCATGCCGGCGAAGCCCTCGGGGCCGTGGATGCGGATCTGTCCGGTGCGGACCCCCGCTTCCAGCCTGTCTTCCACCAGAGCCATGACTCGAACGCTCTCCTTCGCCGCCGCCGTCAGGCGCCTGTCCAGGGCAACCGCCCGGCGACGCTGATTTCCTCGAGGCTGATGTCGCAAGCATAGCACAGGACTTCAACCCCCGCGCTGGCCGCGGCGTCCAGGCCGGCGGCGTAGGCGGGATCCAGGTCGGCGCAGGCCGAGAACCGGTCGCAGTCGGTGCGCTGGATGATGAACAGCTGCACCGCGCGCGCGCCCTCCGCCACCCGCGCCGTCAGCTCGACGAGATGCCGCGCCGAACGGGCCGCGACGCAGTCGGGAAACTCGGCCAGCGTCCCCTCGCGCCGCAGGTGGCAGTTCTTGACCTCCAGCCAGCAAGACGGCCGATCGGGGTGTTCCAGGACGAAATCGACCCGGCTGGCCGCGCCCATGCGAACCTCGCGTCGATGGACCCGATAGCCGGTGAGCTCGCCGATCGCGTCGTTGGCCAGCGCCTCGGCGACCAGACGGTTGGGGTGGAGCGTGTTGACGCCCACCAGGGCGCCGTCGGCTTCGACCAGTTCGAGCGTCCAGGGGAGCTTTCGCTTCGCGCCTTCCGCCGGCGACAGCCACGCGCCCAGTCCCGGCGTCGAGAGGCCCAGCATCGCGCCCGGATTGGGGCAATGGGCGGTGACCGCGCGGCCGTCGTCGAGGATGACGTCGGCGAAGAACCGTTTGTATCGCGACGTCAGACGTCCGTGGGCGAGCGGTTGCGGCAGGCGCATCGCCGGCCTATGCCGTCGCCGGGCGGGCGGGTCCAGAGGAGGCGGCCATGGCGACCCACGAGCGCGTCACCGCCGCGGCCCTGATCATCGGCGACGAAATTCTCTCCGGCCGGACCCAGGACACCAATCTTGGCGACATCGCCCGCTATCTGGGCTTCCTCGGCGTCGATCTGGCCGAGGCGCGGGTCGTGCCCGACAGCAAGCCGGAAATCATCGCCGCCCTCGACGCCCTGCGCGCGCGATACGACTATGTGATCACGACCGGCGGCATCGGTCCCACTCACGACGACATCACCGCCGATTGCGTGGCCGAGGCGTTCGGCGTTCCCCTGCGCGAGCACCCCGACATCCTGGCCATGATGACCGCTCGCTGGGGGGCGGAACTGAATGCCGCCCGGCGCCGGATGGCGCGCATTCCCGACGGCGGATCGCTGGTCAAGAACCCGGTGCAAGGTCCGCCGGGCTTCCAGATCGGCAACGTCTTCGTGCTCGCCGGCGTCCCCCAGATCATGCGCGGCATGCTGGAGGACGTCGGTCCCCGCCTGCGCACCGGCGCGGTGGTGATCTCGCGCACCGTGCGCGTGGAAGGAGCGGGGGAGGGGGCGCTCGCCGCGCCGCTGGAGACGCTGGCCAGGGCCCATCCGGACCTCTCGCTCGGCAGCTATCCGTTTTTCGGTCCCGAAGGCTACGGCTCCAATCTGGTGATCCGCGGTCGCGATGCGGACGAAGTAGCGGCGACGGTGGAATTGCTGGTCGCCGCTCTGGCCAAGGTGGGGGCAAATTCGGTCACCCGCGTCGAGGCGTGACGGTTCGGCGCCGCGCCCCTATGGTTCGGCCTGGGGACGTGGCGGAACCGGTAGACGCAACGGACTTAAAATCCGTTGGCCGCGAGGCCGTGAGGGTTCGATTCCCTCCGTCCCCACCATCGCCCGTCCGGCCCGCCTTGCTTGCGCCGGATAAATGCCACACTGCGAATGCCTGATGATCGACCACGGGCGCGCGGCGGGCGCGTAAGGAGGCTTGGATTGCGGGATCTCATCGACATGCACGGGGCGTCGGGCGCCGTCTATCGCTTCAATCTCATCCGCGAAGGCCGGCCGCTTTCGCCGATGGGCGGCAATTTCCTCTATGTGCGCCTCGACGGCGACGGCTACGAGGTGGTTCATGCCGGCGAGGCGCAGAATCTGCTCACCGACGCCCGCGCCCGCTGGACTCAGGCGGTGAGCGACCACGGGGCCACCGACCTCTTCACCCGCCTCAATGTCAGCGAGCGCACCCGGCGCCACGAACACGAGGACATCCTCGCCGCCGCGACCACGCCGATGAAGGACGCGACGGCCAACAGCGGGGACGCCTAGCGGCGGCCCGAAAACAGGGCGTTCAGTTCGGCCCCCGAGGCGGCGCCGGCGAACGCGCCGAAATCTCCCTCCGCGGCGATCCGCCTGGCGGCGCGCAGGAATTCGCCCCAGGCCGTCCGCGCCAATGATCCGCCCACGCTGACGCGGCGCGCGCCCAGGGCCGCCAGCGCCGCCACGCCGAGACCCGGCGCCAGGACGTTGACCGGCTTGGGGGCGACGGCGGCGATCACCTCGGCGATCTGGGCTGGCGTGCGCAGTCCCGGCGCATAGAGGCAGTCGGCGCCGGCCCCGGCGAAGGCGGTCAGGCGGCGCAGGGTCTCGGCCATGTCGGGCCGGCCGACGATGAAGCCTTCCGACCTGGCGGTGAGGATCACGCCCCCGCCGGCCGCGTCGATGGCGGCCCTGGCCGCGGCGACGCGCTCCACCGCCAGGCTGAAGTCGTAAAGCGGTGCTTCACGGTTTCCGGTCGAATCCTCGACCGACAGCCCGGCGACACCGGTGGCCGCCGCGCGCCCGACATTGCGCCCTACGCCTTCGGGGTCGTCGGCGAAGGCGTTCTCGAAATCCGCGTTGAGCGGAATATCGACGGCCGCGGCGAGGGCGGCGATATGCGCCAGGACGGGTTCGATCCCGACCTCGTTGTCGGCGCGACCCATCGACCAGGCCATGCCGGCGCTGGTGGTGGCCAGGGCCTTGAATCCCAGGCTCTCGAGCGCGATCGCCGAACCGATGTCCCAGGGATTGGGCATGACGAAACAACCGGCCCGGTGGAGTTCACCGAACGCCGCCCGCTTTTGATCGGCGCCGACAGCCATGAATTCCTCCGTGGGTTCGAGGGGGTGAGGACTTCCATACGCCAATCGGCCGCCGCATCGAGTGCTTTTCGGACTGCACAAGGATCGGGCAGACGGCGTTGTGCGCCGCACAATCCTTCGCCGCCGGCGCGTGATTGAGCGGCTATCCTGAAGGGTTCTTTATTCCTCTGGTCATCGAGACGAATGGCTTGCTTACGCGGTTTCGTCGGACTGACCGACGCTCAGATCGACGGGGGCGCGCCGAGTGCGGGACGCGAAGCGCGCCAAGGGCCGAGACGCTGGACGCGAATACGACGAGGGGATCGACATGAGACATCGAACCATGGCGCTGCTCGCGCCGGTTTCGGCCGCGTGGCTGCTGGCGAGCGTCGCCCGGGCGGACGAGCAGGCGCCGCCTCCCGGGGCCGCGCCGGCGCCGCCGAGCTTGCTTCCGGCCATGACCGGACCCCTGGCGGTAAACGCCAAGCCGGCGAGTTTCGATCTCGGACCCCTGGGCGGCAAGGTGTACATCACCGGCGCCCTCACCGGCCTGGCGATGTGGCAGAACAGCGTCGCGCCGGGCGACCACGACTCCCAGCTCGATATCAGCAACGGCCAGGTGTTCATCAACAAGCCAGACGGTCTGTTCCAATACTTTGTGGAGGTGGGCGCCTACGCCCTGCCGGACATCGGCGCCCCCTACGTCAAGGCCTCGACGGCGACCAGGGCCACCTATGGCGTCGTTCCCCAGGCGTTGTTCAAGATCGCGCCGACGCCCACCTTCTCCGTCGAGGTCGGCAAGCTGCCGACCCTGATGGGCGCGGAATACACCTTCTCGTTCGAGAACATCAACGTCGAACGGGGACTCCTGTGGAACCAGGAGCCCGCCGTGAGCCGGGGCGTCCAGGCGAACTACACCCTCGGATCGGTGGCGTTCTCGGTTTCCCTGAACGACGGCCTCTACTCGAACCACTACAGCTGGGTGTCGGCCTCGGCGACCTGGACCATCAACAAGACCAATACCTTGGCGCTGATCGGGGCCGGCAACACCGAGCGCACCGACATCGCCACTACCGCCACGCCCCTGTTCCAGAACAACGAACAGATATATAATCTCATTTATACATATACCAATGGGCCGTGGATCGTCGAACCCTATGTGCAGTACTCTCACGTTCCCAACTATCCGGCGGTGGGCGGATTTCACTCGGCGACGACGTTCGGCGGAGCGCTGTTCATCGACTACAGCTTCGGCGGCAAGTCCAGGCTGGCCGGCTTCAGCCTCCCCGTGAGGTTCGAATACATCACCACCAGCGGCGGCCCGGCCGATGGAATTCCCAACCTGTTGTATGGCTCCGGCAGCAATGCCTGGTCGATCACCGTGACGCCGACCTACCAGTACAAGATCTATTTCATCCGCGCCGAACTCTCCTACGTCTCGGCCACGAACGCGACGCCGGGATCGGTGTTCGGTCCCAACGGCCTGGCGACCTCGCAGACACGGGGGCTGATCGAAACCGGCGTGCTCTTCTAGCGCATTTTCCGGGCGACAGGAGCCACCCCATCCTCCCGTCATCGCCGGGCGTAAGTCCCGGCGACCCAAGAACACCGGCGTCCGCCGTGGCCGCGCCAGGGCGCGGCCACACCACGATTCGCGTGCCTGGATGGCCGGGACTGACGCCCGGCCAGGACGGTCTGATGAGGGGTGTTCGTCCCGGCCGGGCGATGCCTCCTGGGATGATCGATCGTGAGGCTCAGCGCATGCCGAGCGGCGCGTAGCCGAGGTGGGTTCCGGCGTCGGCCATGAGGGTTTCGCCGGTGATGTGACGGGCGGCCGGCGAGGCGAGGAACACCGCGGCCCCGGCGATGTCCTCGGCGGTGGAGGCGACCTTCATCGGAGTTCCGGCCGCCACCGCCCCGCGCATCCGCTCGACCTGGCCTTCCGAATAGCCCCGGCCAAACCACGGCGTGTCGATGAACCCCGGGCAGATGGCGTTGACCCGGATACGCGGGGCCAGAGCCCGGGCGAGCGACAGGGTCATGGTGATCAGGGCCCCCTTCGAGGCGGCATAGGGAACCGAAGAGCCGATCCCCATCACCCCGGCGACGGAGGCGGTGTTGACCACCGCGCCCGGCCGGGCCGCCGATTCCAGCAGACCCCGCGCGGCGCGGATCATCTGATAGGCGCCGATCACATTGACGCCATAGAGACGCAGGAAGTCGTCCGCCGACACCGCGTCCAGGTCGGCGTGATCGTGGGCGAATTTGGTGACCCCGGCGTTGTTGAACACCGCGTCGATGCGTGAGAAGGGCCGGGCCGCCTCGGCGATCCGCCGGCAGTCGGCGTCGCTCGCCACGTCCCCCTGGACGAGGATGCCCTGGCCCCCGGCGGCTTCCACCAGCGAGGCGGTCTGCCTCGCTTCGACCTCGCTGGTGACATAGTTGATGATCACCGCCTCGGCGCCGCGCGCGGCGGTTTCCACGGCGATCGCCCGGCCCAGGCCGGTGGACGCGCCGGTGACGACGACGACGAAATCCTGGAAGTCCTTGCCGGCCATCGCGGTTCTCCCCGGGACCCAAGCTAACAGGACGTGGGCCGGGCGGTCGACCCGCAATCCTCTCTGCGCTAGACCCCGCCCATGGACGAAACCGCCACGACCCAACTCGGCCGGACCGTCGCCGCCTTCGCTGGTCCCGCCGAGGCGGTGCTTCAGCGTGTCCCCAACCCGCGGAAGGGCCAGCTATACCTCGCCCGGTTCACCGCCCCGGAGTTCACCTCGCTCTGCCCGGTGACCGGCCAGCCGGATTTCGCCCGACTGGTGATCGACTACGCGCCGGCCGACTGGCTGATCGAATCCAAGTCGCTGAAACTCTATCTCGCCTCGTACCGCAATCACGGGGCCTTCCACGAGGACTGCACGCTCGGTGTCGGCATGAAGATCGTCGAGGTCGCCGCCCCGATCTGGCTGCGCATCGGCGGCTACTGGTATCCCCGGGGCGGCATTCCCATCGACGTCTTCTGGCAGACCGGACCGGCCCCCGAGGGCCTGTGGCTGCCGGACCAGGGCGTGGCGCCCTACGCCGGACGCTGAGCGGACCAGACGGTGGTGATCGCGGCCGGGTCGGGGCGCGCGCGCTCCAGCGGAGCTTCGGCCGGCGTTCCCATATGGACGAAGCCGGCGATCTTCTCCCCCTCGCCCAATCCCAACAACCGCCCGGCGTCGGCGTCGTAGGCGTACCAGTCGGTGATCCAGTTGGCGCCGTGGCCCATGGCCTGGGCCGCGATGATCATCAGCGCGCAGACGGCGCCCGCGGAGAGGCGCTGCTCCCATTCCGGTATTTCCCCTTCGGTGAAGCGGGAGATCACCGCCACCGTTACGGGCGGCGCGCGGAGCTTGCCGAGCTTGGCGGTCGCCTTCGGCCCGTCGGCGCGCCTGGCGGCGATCACTTCGAGACCCCGGACGAAGGCCGCCTTGGCGTCTGCGCACAGGACGACGAACCGCCACGGCGCGAGCTTGCCGTGGTCGGGCGCGCGGGCGGCGAGGGCGAGAATCCGAGTGAGTTGGGCTTGCGAAGGTCCGGGCGCGCCGAGCGTCAGAGCCGACGCCGACCGGCGGCGCGCGAGGAAGGCCAGGGTCTCGGGCGATGGCGCGACCGGCAAGGGCTCGCCGAACCGGGGCGCCGCCGTCTCGTCCGGGTTAAGTGATTGTCTCTCCAGCATCGCCTTGATATAGCGGCGTTCCGCCGGAAAGGGACCATTTTCGCGGTCGCCGCTGGCGAGGTCCGAGGCGGCGTCCCATATGCCCTTCGAGCCAAGGAGGGGCGTCATGGCCCAGCATCTCGAAATCGTCGATGACGCCAGCCCGCCGCGCGTGTGGGCGGCTCTGCGCAACGAGGCCGAGCATGTCGCCGCCGATGAGGCGAGCCTCGCCTCGGTGATCACCGCGGTGGTCCTGCGCCACGCGTGCCTCGCCGACGCGCTTTCCTATCAGCTGGCGCGCAAGCTCGGGGACCAGGAACTGCGGGCCATGAGCCTGCGCGAGGTCGCCGACGAAGCCTACGCCGCCGATCCGACCATCGTCGCCCGGGCCGAGGCCGATCTTCGCGCGGTGTTCGAGCGCGATCCGGCCTGCAAGGGCTATCTCCAGCCGCTGCTCTATTTCAAGGGCTATCAGGCCCTTCAGAGCCACCGCGTCGCTCATTGGCTGTGGCTCCAGGGGCGGGAGGCGATGGCCTTCCATCTGCAGAGCCGGGTCTCCGAACTGTTCCAGGTCGATATCCATCCGGCCGCCGTGATCGGCCAGGGCGCCTTCCTCGACCATGGCACCGGCATCGTCATCGGCGAAACCGCCGTGCTCGGTGACGACGTCTCGATGCTGCATGGCGTCACCCTCGGCGGCACCGGGGCCGGCCGCGGAGACCGCCACCCCAAGATCGGCCGCGGCGTCCTCCTGGGCGCCGGGGCCAAGGTGCTGGGAAACATCACCGTCGGCGACTACGCCAAGATCGCCTCGGGCTCGGTGGTCCTCAAGAATGTGCCCGCCCACTGCACGGCCGCGGGGGTTCCGGCGCGCCTGGTCAATTGCCCGACCTGCGAGGAACCGGCCCGGACCATGGACCACACCCTGGCCGAGACGGTGTACGACTACGTGATCTAGAAGGCCGGCGCACGCCGATCAGCCGAACGGAATTCGGCATGTGGCCAAGGCCCAAAGTAGAAACCACGAACTCCACGAACTCCACGAACGCGAGCGATGCGCGGGGCAATTCAGCGCTCCGCGCTTTAGCTTCCTGGGCGAGTTCGTGAGGTTCGTGGGGTTCGTGGTTAGGATTCCACCTCGCCTGATTCCCCTAAAGGCCACCGCATCGGTGGTTTGCGGCTTCGGCGATTGTCGCTAGGCTCGCCGCCCGACCCCAACGCCACCGGAGCCTCGCCATGGATCAGAAAGACATCGACCGCGTCCAGGCGCACCTCAAGCGCACCTTCGGCAACCCCCACATCGCCGTGAAGCCGCGCGCCAAGCAGAAGGATTCCGCTGAGGTCGAGGTCAAGGGCGAGTTCATCGGCGTGATCTACGAGGACGAGGACGAAGCCGGCTCCTTCCTCTTCGAAATGGCCATCCTTTCCGAGGATCTGGAGGGGTGAGAGATTGCCGGCGGCGACCATCATGACTATGATGACCACATAGCCACGGAGTGATCGCATGGCCGACGGAAACTGGGGCGTGGCGCTGGCCAAGGCGAAGTTCAGCGAACTCGTCGAAAAAGCCCGAACCGAAGGTCCACAATACGTCTCCAGGAACGGCAGGGAGGCGGTAGTGGTCGTTTCCGCGGACGAGTGGTCGCGGCGCACCCGGACGGCGCGCACCATGCTCGAATTTCTTGACCGGTCCCCCCTGAAGGGATCGAAGATCGACCTTGAGCGGGATCGGGATTTGGGGCGTGACGTCGAGTTCGAATAGTCTGCTGGATACGAATGTGCTGTCGGAGTACCGCCGGCCCAAGCCCAATCCGGGCGTGATCGATTTTCTGCGAGACCTGGAATTCGGATCGACGTACCTCAGCGTCGTCACCATCTCGGAAATTCGCTTTGGAATCGAACGGCTGCCACGAGGCGCCCGGCGGGAAGAGCTGGATCACTGGCTGAGCTGGGATTTGCCGCTGGATTTTCGTGATCGCATCCTGTTGATTTCCGACGCCGTCGCCGACATCGCGGGTCTGTTCCGCGCCAACGCCATGGCCGCCGGCCGACCACTCGGAATTATGGACGCCTTTCTCGCGGCGACCGCGGAAGTACACGGGCTCACGCTCGTCACGCGCAACACCAAGGATTTCGAAACCTGGGATGGCCCGGTGGTCAATCCGTGGCTCGGCGGATAATCCCTGTCACCCCCCGTTCGACGAAGCTGTCGATGACCTTCTTCTCGCCGGCTTTTTCGAAGGCCACGGTGAGCTTGTTGCCTTCGGCGCGGACGACCGCGCCGTAGCCGAACTTCTGGTGGAACACGCGATCGCCGGCGGAATAGCCGCTGACGTCCGGCGGGTCGGAGACGGCGACCAGGCGGCCTTCGCCTTCGATCACCTGGGTGCGGCCCGGCGGCCCGCCGGCGTAGCCGCGGGCCTGGGCGCGCTTCCAGCCCGGACTGTCGTAACCGGCGCCATAGCTCTCGCCCTCCCAGCGCGACCCGGCCTCGCGCATCCCGGGACCGCCGCCGTAGTAGCCGGTCTCCGACGCCGCCTCGACGTTGGCCAGCGGCAGCTCATCGACGAAGCGGCTGGGCAGTTGGCTCGTCCAGCGGCCATAGACCTGCCGGTTGGCGACGAAGGAGATCCGCGCCTCCTCCCGCGCCCGGGTCAGGCCGACATAGGCCAGGCGACGCTCCTCCTCCAGGCCCTTCTCGCCATTCTCGTCCATGCTCCGCTGGCTGGGAAAGACGCCTTCCTCCCATCCAGGCAGGAACACGAGCGGAAATTCCAGGCCCTTGGCCGAGTGCAGGGTCATGACCTGCACCGCGTCGTCGCCGCCGGCGCGGTCGAGGTCCATGACCAGGGAGACGTGCTCCAGATAGGCGCCGAGAGTCTCGAAGGCGGCCATGGACTGGACCAGTTCCTTGAGATTCTCCAGTCGCGTCTGGCTGGTCGGTCCCTTGTCGGCGCGCAGGGCGTCGATGTAGCCGCTTTCCTCCAGAATGGTTTCCGCCAGGCGAGGGTGGGGCAGGGTGTCCCTTTGGGCGCGCCAGCGATCCAGGTCGCGCAGGAAGCTCGCCAGGGACGTGCGCGCCCGGCCGATGATCTCGTCGGTGTGAGTGAGATCCTGGGCGGCGGCCGAGGCGGAGACGCCCTGCCGCCGGCCCAGGGCGAGCAGCTTCTGGACCGTGGTGTCGCCGATTCCCCGCCGCGGGGTGTTGACGATGCGCTCGAAGGCCAGGTCGTCGTCCGGCGACTGGACGAGGCGCAGATAGGCGTGGGCGTCGCGGATCTCCGCCCGTTCGAAGAACCGCGGCCCCCCCACAACCACATAGGGGATCTGCAAGAGAACGAACCGCTCCTCGAAGGCGCGCATCTGGAACGAGGCCCGCACCAGGATCGCCGCCTCGGCGTAGCGGCGCTCCTTGCGCCAGCGTTCGAGTTCGCCGGCGATCAGGCGGGATTCGGCCTCGCCGTCCCACACCCCGCGCACCTGAACCTTCTGGCCGCCCTTGGCCGAGGTCCACAGGGTCTTGCCGAGCCTGCCCTTGTTGGCCGCGATCAGCCCCGAGGCGGCGGCGAGGATGTGTTCGGTGGAGCGGTAGTTGCATTCCAGCCGGATCACCCGGGCGCCCGGAAAGTCGCGCTCGAAGCGCAGGATGTTGTCCACCTCCGCTCCCCGCCAGCCATAGATCGACTGGTCGTCGTCGCCGACGCAGCAGAGGTTGCGATGCTGCTGGGCGAGGAGGCGCAGCCACAGGTACTGGGCGATATTGGTGTCCTGGTACTCATCGACCAGGATGTAGCGGAACCGCCGGTGGAATTCGGCCAGCACGTCCGGATGCCTGGTGAACAGGGTCAGGTTGTGCAGCAGCAGGTCGCCGAAGTCGCAGGCGTTCAGCACCCGCAGGCGATCCTGATAGGCGGCGTAGAGGGCCGCGCCGCGGCTATTGGCGAAATGACCGCCTTCGGCCGCCGGCAGGGTCTCCGGCGTCCAGCCGCGGTTCTTCCAGTGATCGATGAGTCCGGCCAGGTGCTTGGGCGTCCAACGCTTGGCGTCGATGTTGGCCGCCTCGAGCAGCTGTTTGATCAGCCGTTCCTGGTCGTCGGCGTCGATGATCGTGTAGCTGGCCTTCAGACCCACCAGTTCGGCGTGCCGACGCAGGATCTGGGCGGCGATGGAATGGAACGTGCCCAGCCAGCGCAGACCTTCGGCGGCCGGCCCGATGATCGCCGTGATCCGCGCCCGCATCTCCCGCGCGGCCTTGTTGGTGAAGGTGACCGCCAGCAGCTCCCACGGCCGCGCCTTGCCGGTGGAAAGGATATGCGCCAGGCGGGTGGTCAGCACTCGCGTCTTGCCGGTGCCGGCGCCAGCCAGGACCAGCACCGGGCCATCCGTGGCTTCGACCGCCGCCCGCTGCTCCGGGTTCAGGCCCTCGAAATAGTCGGCCCCCCCCACGCGGGCGAGATCGGAGATGCGGGGGCTGGCGAGTTCGGGCAAGGATCGGGCTTCGGAATGGAGTCGGGGAGGGGGGAGTGTAGCACGCCGCTGGGCGCTAGCGGCGGCCCGCCAGATCGAGCGCCGCGAGGCGGCAGGCGGAGGCCAGTGGGCGGCCGTCGCGGCGCGCGTCGATTTCGGCGATGACGGCGGCCAGGGACGCCCCGCGCTCGCGCGCGGCCTCTTCCAGCGCGGCCCAGAATTCCGCCTCCAGCGCCAGTGACGTGGAATGGCCGGCCAGGACGACCGACCGCTTGCGCAGAACCTTCACCTCCTCAGGGTTCGCGCTTGGTGTGGTCCAGCCGGTGAAGCCGCGCGGCCTCTTCGGCGCGGTCGGCGGCTTTCTGCGCTCCAGTGCGGCCGAACTTGACCCGGTTCTCGCTCGCCGTGCGCAGCTGGGTGTGGCGCTTCCTCGCCTTGCGGGCGCGGTTGAGATTGACGACGTCGGCCATGCCGGAACACTAACGGAACACCGGCCGGATTCAAGGGCGCGCGAGGGCTGGTCTTAGTGCGTCATGATCGTAGCGCGGGGTTTGTCAGCCCGCTCTTGCATCTGTCGAAGCGGCGCCTTTCCGGCGTTCTCAGTCAGCGGTTCGACAGCGTCCGCAAAAAAATGCGGGCTGACAAACCCCGCGCTACGACGGTGACGCAGTGAGGCTAAGTCAGCGCCGCGCAGAAGCGTTGAATGCGGACGCAGGCCTCTTCCAGCAAGACGTCGGAGGTCGCGTAGCTGATCCGGAAGAACGGCGACAGGCCGAAGGCCGCGCCGAACACCACCGAGACGCCTTCGGCGTCGAGGAGCTGGCCCGCGAAATCCTCATCGCCGGCGATCACCGTCCCGCTGGGCGCACGTCTGCCGATCGTCCCGGCGCACGAGGGATAGACGTAGAACGCGCCTTCGGGGGTAGGGCAGCGCAGCCCCGACGCCTGGTTGAGCATCGACACCACCAGGTCGCGCCGGCCCTCGAACACCTTGGCGCGGGGCTTGATGAAGTCCTGCGATCCGTTCAGCGCCTCGACCGCCGCCCATTGCGAGATCGAGGAGGGATTGGAGGTGGTCTGGGTCATCACCTTGCGCATGGCGGAAATGAGCGGCGCCGGGCCTCCGGCGTAGCCGATCCGCCATCCGGTCATGGCGTAGGCCTTGGAGACCCCGTTCATGGTCAGGGTGCGCTCGTAAAGCGCCGGCTCGACCTCGGCGATGGTGGCGAACTCGAAATCGCCGAACACCAGGTGCTCGTACATGTCGTCGGTGAGGATCCACACCCGCGGGTGTCGCAGCAAGACGTCCGCCAGGCCGCGCAGCTCGGCGCGGGTGTAGGCGGCGCCGGAGGGGTTGGACGGCGAGTTGAGGATCAGCCAGCGGGTGCGCGGCGTGATCGCGGCGTCCAGGTCGGCCGGCGCCAGCTTGAACCCGGCCTGCGCGCTCGTGGCGACGAACACCGGTTCGCCGCCGGCCAGCAGCACCATGTCCGGATAGCTCACCCAATAGGGCGCGGCCATGATTACTTCGTCGCCAGGGTTCAGAGTCGCGGCCATCGCATTGAAGATCACCGGCTTTCCACCGGGCGATACGTTGATCTGTGACACCGTGTAGGTGAGGCCGTTTTCGCGCGAGAATTTGGCGCTGATCGCTTCCTTCAATTGCGGGATGCCATCGGTGTCGGTGTATTTCGTCTTGCCCTCGCGGATGGCGCGGATGGCCGCTTCCTTGATGTTGTCGGGGGTGTCGAAATCCGGCTCGCCGGCGTCGAGCGAGATGATGTCCCGGCCTTGCGCGCGCAGGGCGCGGGCTTTCGCCGCCGCCACCGCTGTCGCCGACGGCTGCACTCGGCGCAAGGTGGCGGACTCGACGAACATCAATCTCGACTCTTACTGTCAGGGGCGGCGAAGGAAGCGGCGCTGTTTACGCGCTGGACCCTGGGCGCGCAACGCTTCGAACACCAGGCCGCGAGAGGAATATCCACCATGCCGAGACGACCACGCCCTTGCGCCGGCTGATCGCCTGGCTGGCGCGCCTGGACGCGGCGGCGTGGAAAGCCGGGGCGATGGCGTTCCTGCTGTTCGGCGGCGTCGGCCTGGCCCTGCTGTTCGGGGCCACGGCGCTCGGCCTGGATGGCCCCGCGACCGCGCGCCGGTGGCTGGTCATGGCGCGTGGACCGTGGGGACTGCCGGCGGCGGTGGCCGCCTTCGCCCTGCTGGCCTTCCTCGGAGTTCCGCAGTTCGTGCTGATCGCCGCCGCGGTCGTCGCCTTCGGACCGTGGGAGGGCGCCCTCTACAGCTGGATCGGCACGATGGTCTCGGCGACCGTGGGCTTCGCGCTCGGCCGGGCGCTGGGCGCCCGGGCCCTGCGCGGCGTATCGAGCGAGGGCCTGGAGCGGTTCATGGCCATGATCGGCCGCAACGGCTTCCAGGCCAGCGCGATCGTCCGCCTGGTTCCCTTCGCGCCCTTCGTGGTGGTCAACATGGCCGCCGGCGTCACGCCCATGCGGACGCTCTCCTTCGCCGCCGGGACGGCCCTGGGCATCGTGCCCAAGATCGCCCTTACCGCCTTCGCCGGTGACTCGGCGCTGCGTGTGGCGGGCGGCGGGGGGCTCATGCCGATCGGGCTGCTGACCGCGACGGGCGCCCTGTGGCTGGCCGCCGGCCTCGCCGCCCGGCGCTGGCTGAAGCGCTGACCTGAGTCGACGAGATCGGCGGGGCGCCCTAGTGCTTCGCGTCATTGATTTCGAGAGTCACTTCTGAATCCATAGTCGCTCATGACGAGATCGGAGGTGATTCGTGGCTGAGACCCCCACCAAGCGGTATGTGGTGAAGCTGAGCGGCGAGGAGCGCGGGCGGCTGGAGG
>DASRLN010000145.1:0-8900 GCA_035648435.1 Caulobacteraceae bacterium | reverse complement strand
TCTTCACCGCGCCTTCCATGACGGAGAGGCCGGTCTTCACCTCGATGACGTGCTCGGAACCGTCATGCTCGATGTACGTGATCCTGGCCATGCACTCCCCTAGGCGGCTCGAGCCCCTTCAGGCCGCGACCTCTTTCATGGAAATCGTCGTATCCGCAAGCCTCGCGCGCGAGATGGGCTTTCTTTGGGCGATCAGCTGGCGGCCGGCCATGAACTCGGCGGCGGCGTTCACCGCTTCCACCGCCTGGATGACATCGCCCTTGAGGTGAAAGACGGCGAACTTTCCCGAAGCCGGGTCGCCGCGCACCAGGATGTCATCGACATCGAACGGCAGGCCGGCGATCTGCAGCTTCAGATCATACTGATCCGACCAGTTCCAGGTGACCTCGTGCGGCGGCGGCGTCCGTCCGGCGATGATCGAGGCGGCGTGCCGCGCCTGTTCGAGCGCGTTGGCGACGCTCTCCAGCCAGAACATGCGGTCATAGTGGGTGATCGGCCGGTGGGTGACGTCCCCGATCGCGAAGACGTGCGGATCGGCGGTTCGCGCCGCCTCATCGACGACCACGCCGTTGACGCATTCGAGGCCCGCCTCCCGCGCCAGCTGGTCGTTGCGGATCAGGCCGATGCCGATGAGGACGGCGTCGCAGGGGATGACGCGACCCCCCGCCAGCCGCACGCCGGTGACGCGGCCGGCGTCGCCTTCGAAGGCTTCGACCACCGCGCCGACCTCGATCGCCACGCCCCTCGCCCGATGATAGTCGGCGAAGAAGGTGCTGAGGGGTGGCTTGGCGACCCGGGCCAGGATGTGCGCCTCGCGCTCGATGATCACCGCTTCGGCGCCCAGGGACCGGGCCGAGGCCGCCGCCTCGAGCCCGATATAGCCGCCGCCGATCACCGCCAGCCGCTTTCCGGGTCCCAGCGCCGCCTTGAGCTCTTCGGCGTCGGCGGCCGAACGCAGGGACATCACGCCGATGAGGTCGGCGCCGGGGATCGGCAGCGGGCGGGCGTGGGCGCCGGTGGCCAGGATCAGATGCCCGTAGGCCATCTCCCGTCCATCGCTGAGCGAGACGGTCCGGGCCGAGCGCCGGATTTTCGTGACCTTGACGCCGAGGATCAGATCGATGTCGGCGCCGGCGTAGAAGCTCTCCGGCTTGAGCGCCAGGCTGGCGGCGTCGGCCTCGCCCTTCAGCCAGGCTTTGGAGAGCGGCGGCCGCTGATAGGGCGGGATGGGCTCGTCGCCGATCAGGGTGATCGCGCCCGCATAGCCATACTGCCGCAACAGCGCCGCCGCCGTCCCACCGGCATGGCCGGCGCCGACAATCACCACTCCGGCCGCCTTCTCGGTCATCCGCCCGAGATGCAGAGAAAACTGGACGTGGTCAACGGATCGTCATTTTCAGATGGACGCCGGCATAACGATATGGCATTCAGCGCCATATGAGCGAAATGCGGAAAATTACGGCCTTCCTGCCGGCGGATGTCCTGACTCTGGCGCAAGCCAATAGCGGGACCGGGATTACCGAGACTTTGCGGGCGGCCCTGGAGGCGTTCAATCACGCCGCCTGGTATCGCAAGATGCTCGAGCTTGAGGGAAAGGTCACGATCGATATCGATCTCGACGCGCTGCGCGAAGACAGGGACTTCGACGAATTCGGCAACGTGATCAATTGATCGCCGCCGATTCCAGCAGCCTGATCAACTACCTCAGAGGCGCTCGAACGCCGGATCGCGTGTTGGTTCGCCGCGCCATCGACGCAAAGGAGCTCTGGCTGCCTCCTCCCGTGAAGACGGAAATCATGTCTGGCCGGCTCAGCGGCCTGGACCTGACCGGGCTCATGGAGAATGCGCCGCTCCTCACCATTTCGTCCGGCTTCTGGGAGAGAGCCGGGGAGAGCCGCCGGTTGATTTTATCGAAGGGACTGAAGGCCCATCTCGCCGACACGCTCATCGCGCAATGCTGCATCGACTCAAACGTCCCGCTCATCGCCCGGGACGGCGACTATGTGAATTTCGAACGATGGTGTGGGCTGAAGCTGGCGACCTGATTTCGGGTCGTCAGACCACCCGCTCGACCAGCATGCCCTTGACCTCGGCGATGGCCTTGGCGGGATTGAGGCCCTTGGGGCAGACCTGGGCGCAGTTCATGATCGTGTGGCAGCGGTAGAGCTTGAACGGATCCTCCAGAGCGTCGAGGCGCTCGCCGGTGGCCTCGTCGCGGCTGTCGACTAGCCAGCGGCGGGCCTGCAGAAGGGTCGCCGGGCCGAGATATCTTTCCGGGTTCCACCAGTAGCTGGGGCACGACGTCGTGCAGCAGGCGCAGAGGATGCATTCGTAGAGACCGTCGAGCTTGGCCCGGTCTTCCTCCGACTGGCGCCATTCGCCGCGGGGGGCGGGGGTGGTGGTGTGCAGCCACGGCTCGATCGAGGCGTACTGGGCGTAAAACAGGGTCAGATCGACGACGAGGTCCTTGACCACCGGCTGCGAGGGCAGGGGCGAAACCTGGACCTGTTTGCCCGGCACGTCTGCCCAGCCGTGGGTGCAGGCGAGCGTGTTGCGCCCGCCGATGTTCATGGCGCAGGAGCCGCAGACGCCCTCCCGGCAGGACCGGCGGAAGGCGAGGGTGGAATCGACGGTGTTCTTGATATGGATGAGGACGTCGAGGACCATCGGGCCACAGGCATCGACATCGACGTCATAGATGTCCCAGCGAGGATTTTCGACGCCCTCCGGATCGTAGCGATAGACGCGGAAGGCCTTGGTCCGCCCGGCGCTTGGCGGGGCGGCATGCCGGCGGCCCTTGCCGACCCTGGACCCTTTCGGAAGCAGAAGTTCAACCATGAACTATCCTCATGAACCCTCAGGGGCCACGCTCAATAAACCCGCGCCTTGGGGGCGATGTATTCCATGTCGCTGGTCAGGGTGTAGGCGTGCACCGGGCGGTAGTCGATCTTCACCGCGCCGGTGGCGTCGTCGAACCAGGCGTTGGTGTGTTTCATCCAGTTCGTGTCGTCGCGGTCGGGATAGTCCTCCCGGGCGTGCGCGCCGCGGCTTTCCGTGCGATTGAGCGCACCGGCCACGGTGACGATCGCCTGGCCGAGCAGATTTTCGAATTCCAGGGTTTCCATCAGATCGGTGTTCCAGATCAGGCCCCGATCGGAGACGGCGATGTCGGCGCGCGCTTCATGCACCTTGGCCAGCCGCTGCGCGCCCGAGCCGAGCGAAGCGGCGGTGCGGAAGACGGCGGCGTCGTCCTGCATGGCGGTCTGCATCTCCAGCCGCAGCCTGGCGGTCGGCGTCCCGCCGGCGGCGTGGCGCAGGCGATCGAAGCGGTCGAGGTGGCCGTCGGTCCATACCGGCTTCGGCTCGGGCTGGCCGGCGCCGGGGGTGAGGATTTCCGCCGCCCGCAGGCCGGCGGCGCGGCCGAACACCACCAGATCGACCAGGGAATTGGAGCCAAGGCGATTGGCTCCGTGGACGCTGACGCAGGCCGCCTCGCCCACCGCCATCAGGCCGGGAACCACCACGTCCGGGTCGTCGCCCTTTCGGACCACCACCTCGCCGTGGGCGTTGGTGGCGATGCCGCCCATATTGTAGTGCGCGGTCGGCACGATCGGGATTGGCTGCTTGGTGACATCGACACCCGCGAAGATGCGGGCGCTCTCCGAGATGCCCGGCAGGCGTTCGTGCAGCACCTTGGGATCGAGGTGATCGAGGTGCAGGTCGATGTAATCCTTGTTCGGCCCGCAGCCTCGGCCTTCGCGCATCTCGATGGTCATCGCCCGGGAGACCACGTCGCGAGAGGCGAGGTCCTTGGCCGACGGCGCATAGCGCTCCATGAACCGCTCGCCCATGCCGTTGGTCAGGTAGCCGCCCTCGCCGCGCGCGCCTTCGGTGACCAGGCACCCGGCGCCGTAGATGCCGGTGGGGTGGAACTGGACGAACTCCATGTCCTGCAAGGGAAGGCCGGCGCGCAGGGCCATGCCGCCGCCGTCGCCGGTGCAGGTGTGGGCCGAGGTGCACCAGAAATAGGCCCGGCCGTAGCCGCCGGTGGCCAGGATCACGGTCTGGGCACGGAAGCGGTGCAGGGTCCCGTCATCGAGCTTCCAGGCCGTGACGCCCCGGCAGACCTCGCCCTCCATGATCAGATCGAGGGCGAAGTACTCGATGAAGAATTCCACGCTCTTGCTCAGCGCCTGGCCGTACATGGCGTGCAGCATGGCGTGGCCGGTGCGGTCGGCGGCGGCGCAGGTGCGCTGGATCGGCGCCTCGCCGAAGTTGCGGGTCATGCCGCCGAAGGCGCGCTGGTAGATCTTGCCCTCGGGCGTCCGGGAGAAGGGAACCCCCCAATGCTCCAGTTCATAGACCGCGTCGGGGGCCTGGCGGACCATGTACTCGATGGCGTCCTGGTCACCCAGCCAGTCGGAGCCCTTGACGGTGTCGTACATGTGCCAGCGCCAGTCGTCCGGCCCCATGTTGCCGAGACTGGCGGAGATGCCGCCCTGCGCCGCCACGGTGTGGGAGCGGGTGGGAAAGACCTTGGTGACACAGGCGGTCTTGAGCCCGGCCTCCGCGCAGCCGAGCGCCGCGCGCAGGCCGGAGCCGCCGGCCCCGACCACCACCACGTCGAACTGGTGATCGGTGAAAGGATAGACGGCCATGGTCAGGTGGCTCCGGTGGCCAGGGCGACCTTCAGCAGCGAGACGATGGTCACCGCCGCGCCCCCGAAACAGAGCAGGAAATTGCCGATCAGCAGAGCGAATTTCGACGGCGTCTTGTGGATGTAGTCCTCGATGATCACCCGCATGCCCACATGCATGTGATAGAAGGCGGCCAGCGCCAGAAGGCACATCAACGACAGATTGAGGGGCGCGCGCAGCCATGCGCCGGTCAATTCATAGTCACCGCGGGCCAGCGTCATCGCCGCCCGGACGCCCCAGACGATCAGGATGAGCAGCGCCACGGCCGAGACGCGCTGGCCGATGAAATGACCAACGCCGGTCTTGGCCGAACCGAGGCCCCGGGCGCGGCCGAGGGCGGTGCGGTAGCCGGTCATGGCAGCGGCCCCGGCATGGCGACGAGGAACCACGCGCCGGCCGCCGCGACGATGGCGAACACGAACGCCGCCCAGGCGGTTCGGTCGGCGGTGGGCGGCGCCAGGCCCCAGCCCATGTCCCAGGCCAGGTGCCTGACGCCATTGGCCAGATGGAAGAATACCGACACCATCAGGACGAAGATGACCACGCGCCCGGGAATCGACGAAAGCAGGGCGATGTATCGGCCATAGGCCTCGGCGCCCGAGGCGAGCGCGAGGGCCCAGCCGGCCAGGATCAGGGTTCCGCCATAGAGCGCCACGCCCGTCGCGCGGTGAAGGATCGAGGCGGTCATGGTCACATGCCAGCGCCAGATCCAGATGTGTGGCGAGAGCGGGCGCGCCCGGCCGCCCGGCGAGGCTTCAGCCATCTATCCCATATCCCTTCGACGCGCCGATCGCGGGCGGACTTGTAAGCTCCGATCCACGGCTGTCAACGAAGCGACTCCCGCCATTCCCGCGTCCTCATCTCGCGCAGACGCGAGGTCGTGCGCTGGAACTCGAACGCCTGATCGCCGGCGGGATAGAGGCTGTCCGGCTCCCCGGCCGCCAGGACGACCAGGCGAGCGCGGGCCTCGTAGAGGGTGTCCACCAGGATCGCCAGGCGCCGCGCCTCGTTTCGCTGCTCGGGCGCGAGACGGGGCAGGGCTTCGAGGAAGATGGTGTGGAAGCGGCCGGCGATAGCGATGTAGTCGGGTGGACCCAGAGCCTGGACGCAGAGGCTGGCGAAATGCGCCCGCAGCATACCGCCGGCGGCGCGCGGCCAATGCTGCCGGCGGCCAAGGACCTCCAGGGTCGCGCCGGTTTCCGGCTCCGCCCCGAGCATGTCGAGCCAGAGCGCGTCGAAACGGCCCTCGTTGGTCGGGTCGATGGGCGAAAACCAGGCGCCGGCGGCGCGGAGCTTTTCCAGGCGATGATCGTGAGGCCCCAGGACCGGGACGACCTCGGTCCGCGCCACGAGCAGGTCGATGAACGGCAGGAAAAGTTGTCGGTTGAGCCCATCGCGGTAGAGTTGTTCCGGCGGCCGATTGGACGTGGCGACCAGGGTGACCCCGCGCGCGAACAGAGCCTCCAACAGCCGGCCGAGGATCATGGCGTCGGCGATGTCGGTGACTTCGAGTTCGTCGAAACAGAGCAGCGAGGCCGCATCGGCCACCACCTCGGCGACCGGCGTGATGGGATCGTCGCCTCTCGATCGGCGGAATCGCGCCCGCCGCGCCGCCGCGCCGCCGGTGCGCCAGGCATTCACCAGACCGTGGATCTCGGCCATGAACATGTGGAAGTGCACGCGCCGCTTTCGTCTCGTCGGCGCCGCCTCGAAGAACAGATCCATGAGCATCGACTTGCCCCGGCCCACGGGACCCCAGAGGTAGGCGCCGCGGATCGCCGTCGGCCGGCGGAAAATGCGCCCGCGCCGCGCTCCGGCGAGGTCGGCTTCCACTCGCGCGAGCGCCTCGACGGCGGCGACCTGGGCCTCGTCGGACGCGATCTGGTTGCTTGCGAGGCGCCGGGCGTATGCGGCGCGCAGGAGAGAGGCCATCGGGGCCGCCTATCGCCTCGCCGGCCTGATCACAACCGCGCCGTCCCTCTCAGGCGCCGAGGTCGCGCTCCACGGAGCGCCAGGTCTGGGGCTGTCCACAGACGCAGCCGCGCATCACGCCGGCCTTGGTCCACCAGATCAGGACCGGATAGGCGAACCTGACGCCGCTGGCCTTCAGCAGGGGAGTCAGATCGGCCACCGCCTTGCGGCCGGCCTCGATCACGGCGGTGCGCGCCACATCGCCATCGGCCGGCGGCAGTCCCGGCGCCGTCCAGGCGCCGGGCGGCGTCATCGCCAGCCACCGGCCGAGCAGCTTCCAGTCGCGGTTGACCCACAGTTCGGCGACCGTGGTGCGCTCCGCGGGGGTCGACAGCGCCTGGCCGTTTTGGTCGGCGCGGGCGATGGCGATGACTCGCGTATCGACCCCGGCGGCCTGCAGCCTGGCGAGTTCGGTCTGTTCGAACTGGATGCAATCGGGGCAGGCGCGATAGACGACGACGTAGAGCTTCGGCCCCGGCAGACGCGGCGAAACCCAGCCCGATCCCTCGAGAATCCTGGCGATCTCCGCCTGCCTGGTCTTGACGGTGTGCGGGCGCCAGCGGAGATCGAGATTCCACCACGCCCAGAATCCGCCGGCGACCACCAGCACCACCAGGATGCCGATGAGCCAGGCGCGAACGGTCTTCATCGGCGATCCCTCTGGTTCACCGCGATGGTGCGCTCCCATCGTCCCGAGGGTCAACCTTCGTCGGCGATCGCGCCCCTTGCACCGTCGGCCAAGCGGCGAGCATGTTGCCCGAGCATGGCCGTCGAATCGTCAATGTCCGCGTTGGCCTCCTGGGAGCGCCCGGGCGGCCACATCGTCGATCGGCTGATCGCCGAGCGGGCGCCGCGCCTGGCGGGCAGTCCCCTCTGGCCGCTGGCTCGGCCGTTGCTCTACGCCCTGCTGGACTATCGCCGCGCCCGGCGGATGGCCGACGCCATCGCCCCGATGGACGGCGCGCGGGCGCTGGAGTTCGTCTCTGCGCTCCTCGATGTCCGGGTCGAGGTTCGGGGCGCGGAGCGGGTTCCAAGGGGCGGACGGTTGATCGCCGTCTGCAATCATCCCACCGGCATCGCCGACGGGATCGCCGTTCATGACGCGTTGAAACCCCTGCGCCCGGACTTGATGTTCTACGCCAACTCGGACGCTCATCGGATTGCGCCGGGACTCATCGAGGTGTTGATTCCGGTGGAATGGCGTGAGGACAAGCGAACCCGCGAACGCACCCGGCTGACTCTCGCCATGACCCGCCAGGCCATGGAGGCCGAGCGCGCCCTGATGATCTTCCCGGCCGGCCGGATGGCGCGGTCGGGGTCCGGTCGGCGCCTGAGGGACCTCCCGTGGGCGCCCGGCGCGTTCTCGGTGGCGCGCAAGTACGCCGCGCCGATGCTGCCCATGCATCTCTCGGGGCCGTGGTCGAGCTTGTTTCATTTGTTCCACGGCGTCTCCGACGAACTGCGTGACATCACGCTCTTCCACGAACTCCTCAACAAGCGCGGCAAATCCTTCCGGCTGACCGTGGGTCGCCCGCTCGCCACCCAGGACCTGCCGCTCGATCCGGTCGAGGCGGCGGCGGCGACGCGGGCCTATGTTGAACAGGAACTTCGCGACGATCCCGATAGAGCTTTCGCATGATCGTGCCGGCCGAAGGCGACTTCCGACTGGGCAGGCAGGCCGACACTGAGCGGCTCGGCGCGGCGATAGCGGGGACGCTCGAAAAAGCCGAGGCGGTGTGCCTCACTGGCCCCCTCGGAGCGGGAAAGTCCGTCCTGGCGCGGGCCCTGATCCGCGCCCTGTGTCCCGGGGAGCGGGATGTTCCCAGCCCGACGTTCACCCTGGTCCAGTTCTATGATGGTCCGGCGTTCCGTATCGGCCATTTCGACCTCTATCGCCTCGCCTCGGCGTCCGAGGCCTTCGAGATCGGACTGGATGAGGCGCTCGAAGACGGCGCGGCGGTGATCGAGTGGGCCGAACGCCTGGGCCATCATCTCCCCGCCGATCGCCTGGATGTGGAGATTCTCATCGACGAGGATCAGCGCTATGCGCGGCTGAACCCTCATGGGGTCTGGGAGGGCCGATCGCTTGACCTCTGACCGCGCGGCGCTGATCGACGCCTTTCTGGCGGCCAGCGGCCTGGGCGGGGCCGGGCGCCAGGTCCTGCCCGGGGACGCCTC
Organism: Caulobacteraceae bacterium; assembly: GCA_035648435.1. GTDB lineage: Bacteria > Pseudomonadota > Alphaproteobacteria > Caulobacterales > Caulobacteraceae > Acaudatibacter. The sequence goes on along the minus strand of DASRLN010000145.1, from coordinate 54 downwards.
GACCCGGCGCTACGAGCGGCTGCGGCCGGCCTCGGGGCCGAGCCTGATCCTGAT
>DASRLN010000144.1:0-12591 GCA_035648435.1 Caulobacteraceae bacterium | reverse complement strand
CCGCAGATGAGGGCGATCGCCAATCCAACCACGCTGGCTATCCAGAAGACCATGGCAGTCACCTCGACGATCGGTCAGACCAACATCCCGGTGCCGCGGCCGACTTCGGAATAGCGGTGCACGCGGACCGACTGGATCAGGCCGAAGCCGATCATCACCGTCATCATCACCGTGCCGCCGTAGGATAGCAGCGGCATCGGCACGCCGACGACGGGGGCGAGACCCATGACCATCGCCCCGTTGATCAGCACGCAGAGGGCGAAGGTGGTGGTCACGCCCGCCGCCGCCAGCCGGCCGAAATGGCTGTGGGAGAGCGAGGCCATCCGCAGGCTCATGAAGATCGCCGCGGCGTAGAGCAGCAGGATCGAGGCGCAGCCGACGAAGCCGAACTCCTCGGCCAGCGAGGAGAAGATGAAGTCGGTGGATTTCTCCGGCAGGAAATTGAGCTGGCTCTGGGTGCCCAGGCCGAATCCCTTGCCGAGCAGGCCGCCGGAACCCAGCGCGATCTTGGACTGGATGATGTGATAGCCGGCCCCGGACCGGTCAGCCTCGGGATCGAGGAAGGTGAGAAGCCGCGCGCGCTGATAGCCCTTGAGCGCGAACATGAACACCGGCGGCAGGATGGCGACCACGCCCACCAGGCCGGCGCCGACCAGGCGCAGGCTAAGGCCCGCCAGGATCATCATGATCCCGCCGGTGGCGGCGATCAGCAGGGCGGTGCCGAGATCGGGCTGGTGGGCCACGGCGGCGGCGGGGATGGCGGTCATGGCGGCGGGAATCAGCAGCCACCAGGAAAGCCTCGCCCGCCCCGGCGGCAGGCTGTGGTAGAACCGGGCGATGGCCAGGACCAGGCCGATCTTGATGATCTCCGAGGGCTGCAGCCGGATCGGCCCGATGTCCAGCCAGCGCTTGGCGCCCAGCGAGGCGTGGCCGACCACCGCCACCGCCGCCAGCAGCACGAGGCCGGCGCCATAGACCGGATAGGCCAGGGCGAACCAGACCCGCGGATCGACCATCGCCAGGGCGATCATCGCCGCCAGGCAGACGGCGAACAGGATCAGGTGCTTGGCCGCCCACGGCGTCCACGAGCCGCCGGCGATCGACCACAGCATCGCCCCGCCGGCCAGGGTGATGGCGGTGAGCACGGCGCAGAAGGTCCAGTCGATCTGGCCGAGCTTGACGATCAGCCGTTCACGCTCGCCCGGGCGGGTGAGGGCGCTGGCGGTCATGTCGGCGTCGCCGGCGTCCCGGCCGCGGAACCGTCGGGCAGAGGCTGGACGATCCTGGCGCGGATCTCCGGGTCCTTGAGCAGGGCGACGCGCATCAGCTGAACCGCCTTGGGCGCGGCGGCGTCGGCCCCGAACCCACCGTGCTCGACGAGCACGCTCATGGCGTAGCGCGGGTCGTCATAGGGCGCGAAGCAGATGAACCAGGCGTGGTCGCGCAGGGCCCAGGCCCCTTGCGCGCCGTGGGCGCCCTGGGCGGCGGCGGTGTAGTTGTGGGACTGGGCGGTGCCGGTCTTGCCGGCCAGCTTGATCGGGCCGAGGCCGAGTTGGGCGACGTGCGAGGCGGTTCCCGATTCGACCACCGCGGCCATGGCGGCGCGCACGAAATCGACGTGAGCCTTGTCGAACGGCAGGTCCGGGACGGCGTTGCCGGGAGACTGGACGTCCGGCCCGATGGCGTGGATCAGCCGCGGCTCGATGGCCCGCCGGCCATTGGCCAGCCGCGCGGCCATGACGCAGAGCTGCAGGGCGTTGACGTTCACATAGCCCTGGCCGATGCCCATGCTGGGCGTCTCGCCCGGATGCCAGACCGGATCCCTGGGAAAGGCCCGGCGCTTGTAGGCGGTGTCGGGAACGATGCCGGGCTTCTGGCCCGGAATGCCGATGTCGTGGATCGCGCCCAGGCCGAACCGGCGCGCGACGGCGGCGATGCGGTCCGGTCCGACGGCGAGCGCGGTCTGGAAGAAATAGATGTCGCACGAGGTTTTGATGGCGTCGTGCATGTCGAGCGTGCCGTGCGCCTTGTCGCAGTGCCACGGCCGTCCGCCCCAAAACCACACGCGGTTGCAGGTGTGGGTGGTGGCCGGATCGATGCCCATTTCCAGCGCCGCCAGGGCGACCATGGTCTTGAACGTCGAGCCCGGCGGATAGGTGGCCGTCAGCGCCTTGTTGAACAGCGGCTTGCGGTCGTAGGCCGCCAGCGCCCGGTATTCCGCGCCGGTCAGGCCCTTGACGAAACGGTTGGCGTCGAAGCTGGGGGCCGAGGCCAGGCAGAGGATGTCGCCGGAGCGGCAGTCCATCATCACCGCCGCGCCGCTGTCCTCGCCGAACACTTCCAGCGCCCGGTTCTGGATGTCGGCGTCGAGGGTCAGGCGGACCGGCTCGCCCGGAGTCGAGGCGATGTCGCCGCCGGGGTCCTTGCGCACCACGCGGCCCTTGACATCGACTTCGACCTTGCGCGCCCCGGCCCTGCCCCGCAGCGGGAGATCACAAGCCTTTTCAACCCCTTGTTTGCCGATCCTGAAGCCAGGGTTGAGCAGAATCGGATCGGCGTTCGGCCCGGTCCTGGTGATATCGGCCTCCGACACCTTGGCGACGTAGCCGATCACATGGGCGAAGGACCCGCCGTAAGGATAGACCCGCACCTCGCCCATGTCGGCGGTGACTCCCGGGAGCTCCGGCGCCCGGACATTGATCCGCGAGAACTCTTCCCAGGTCATGTCTTCCATGACCGCCACCGGCGCGCGGCGCGGGGCGGCCTGGATGTCGGCGGTCACGCGTTCGCGGCGGGCGTCGTCCATCGGCACCAGCCGCGCCAGATTGGCCAGGATCGCCTCGATATCGGTGTGCTCGTCCTTGGCCACCAGCAGCCGGAAGTCGGGGCGGTTGGAGGCCAGCACGACGCCGTAGCGATCCAGGATCAGCCCGCGGGGCGGAGGGGTGAGGCGAAAGCCGAACTCGTTGTGCTCGGAGAGGGTCAGATACCGTCCGGCCTGCAGGAGCTGGAGCTGGCCCAGGCGTCCGCCGAGCGCCAGCAGGCCGGCGCCGGTGACCGCGCCGAACAGGAACGCCCGCCGGTGGAAGAGGCCCTGGCGTTCGTTGACCTCGTTGAAGATGATCGAGGGTTTGGTCATCGGAAGCGCACGTCGGCGTCTTCGTAGCGCGCGATCAGCCGGTGCGCGAACGGGAAAAGGGCCGCAGTCGCCAGCCACTGCCAGAATACACCGAGGAAGGCCGGCGCCGCGCCCGTCCGCAGAGCCGTCAGGACGACTCCGACGAGAAGGGCCAGCGCGGCGACGGCGCCGTAGAGGATCCACAGCGCCCAGGCTTCCTGACCCGAGAGGATCGGTCGGATGGCCAGAACCGGCGCGTAGGCGCAGAGCAGACACACCGGCCAGAATCCCGGCCGGTCGCCCCACAGCAGGTCGAGAAAGAGCCCCAGGATGATCAGGACGAAGGGCGGCAGCACCGACGGCCGGATCACGGCCCAGGCGAAGGCCGGGACGAGCGCCACCACCGGCTCGGGAAGCGGCAGGCCGAGAATCCGGATCGGCAGGGCCAGAACCACCGAGGCGACGACGCAGATCGCCGCCGGAACCCCCAGCCAGAGAACCGGATTGAGCCGCCGCGTGGTCTCCGGGGTGATGGTCACGGCTTGACCGCCGCCGGGCCGATCAGTGTCGCCGATGGCTCCTCGGTCATCGCCGAAGGCAGCTCGCGCGGCGCCAGGGCGCCGGCCGGAACCAGCTGGGAGAAGTCGCGAAACAGCAGGATCTGCACGAAGTCGATCGGACCGGCGTCGCAATCCAGAGCCACCCGCCAGGCGCCGTCGAGGCCCTTGACCGCCACGCCGACGGGCAGGCCGCGCGGATAGACGCCGCCATCACCGGAGGTCATCACCCGGTCGCCCTGGCGCAGCGGATCGTGAGCGCGGACGTAGTCCAGTTCCGGGTTCGGCCCGCCGTCGCCGGTGAGGATGGCGCGGGCGTTGGTGCGGACGACCATCACCGGGGTGCGGCTCTCGACATCGGTGAGCAGAAGGATGCGGCTGGCGTTCGGCGCCACCCCGACCACCCGGCCGACGAGGCCGTGTTCGCCCAGCACCGGCGCGCCCTCGATCACCCCGCGCGCCGAACCGACGTCCGCCAGCCGGGTGTCGGCGAACGGTCCCCGCGCCTCCAGCACGGTGCGGCCGAGGACCATGGGAATGGGCGGATCGGTCCTGACGCCCATCATCGCCCGGTAACGGGCGTTCTCGGCGCGCAGGGCAAGGGCGGCGTCCTTCCAGGCGGCGGCCAGCGCCAGCTGGCGCTTCAGGTCCGCGTTCTGCCGGCCGGCGAGGATGTAGTTCGCCACCGCGTCGGCGCCCCCGCCGGCCCAGCCGACAGGGGCGGAAAGCAGCGCGCCGACCGGTTCGGCGATCGCGTTGGCGGCGGTGCGCCAGGCGGCGTGGGACCGACGGTCGCCGGCGCGCCCGCGACTACCGAGCAGGAGCGCGGCGGCGACGACCACGGCGACGACCAGCGCCGCTGTCGCCGTCCAGGCCAGCGGCGCCCTGAACTCGCCGAAAGGACCCTCCCGCAGGGACAATCACAACTCCTCACAGGCCCCCGCCCATGCGTCCGCGACACGGCTGTCGGCCCTAATGCAACCCCGATTCCAGGGCCTTCATCCATTTGGGGTGTTCCAGCACCTTGCCGCAGCCCAGCGCCACGCAGGACAGCGGATCGTCGGCGACAGTCACCGGCAGGCCGGTATGGTCGCGGATTTCCAGGTCCAGGCCGCGCAGCAGGGCGCCGCCGCCGGTGAGCATGATGCCCTTGTCGGCGATGTCGGCGGCCAGTTCCGGCGGCGTCGCCTCCAGCGCCACCTTGACCGCCTCGATGATCTGGGAGACCGGCTCGGCCACCGCGTCAGCGGCCTGCTTCTCGCTGATCCGCACCTCGCGCGGCACGCCCTGCATCAGATCGCGGCCCTTGACGTCGATGGCCAGGCCCTGGCCGTCCTCGGGCGAGCGGGCGGTGCCGATCTCCTTCTTGATCCGCTCGGCGGTGGTCTCGCCGATCAACAGGTTATGGTGGCGGCGCATGTAGCTGATGATCGCCTCGTCCATCTTGTCGCCGCCGACCCGCACGCTACGCGAATAGACGATCCCCGAGAGCGACAGGATGGCCACCTCGGTGGTGCCGCCGCCGACATCAACCACCATCGAGCCGGTCGGCTCGTGGATCGGCAGGCCGGCGCCGATCGCCGCGGCCATCGGCTCGTCGATCAGCCCGACCCGGCGGGCCGAGGCGTTGAGGCATGAATCGTTGATCGCCCGGCGCTCCACCGCCGTCGCGCCGGAAGGCACGCAGACGATCACCTTGGGGTTCACGAAGCCCTTGCGGTTGTGGACCTTGCGGATGAAATACTTGATCATCTCCTCGGCCACTTCGAAATCGGCGATCACCCCTTCGCGCATCGGCCGGATCGCCTCCATGTGCCCGGGCGTTCGGCCGAGCATCATCTTGGCCTCGATGCCGACGGCGAACACCGTCTTGCGCCCGCCGGCGGTGCGCAGGGCGACCACCGACGGCTCGTTGAGCACGATCCCGCGACCCTTCATGTAGATCAGGGTGTTGGCGGTGCCCAGATCGATGGCGATGTCGTTGGAGATGACGCCGAACAGGGACGAGAACATTCAGGGCTCGGTTGTGAACTCTTGAGGGCCAGGAAGCGCGGCCCCGACATGCCCGCCGAAGCCGCGACCGACACTACTTACGATGGCGGTGCGGGATGGACGCTCCGTGTGCCCCGCCGAGCGCGGCAATTCAAGGCCCTTATCGACGCACCGCGGCGCACCCCTCACCTCGCCCGAACGAAGAGGCCGATGGTCAGGGCGATCCCCAGAACCACCACCCCGATGCGCAGGAAGCGCGGGTCGATCCGCTTCAACAGCCAGGCGCCGATGAGCCCGCCGCCGATAGCCCCTGCCCCCAACACCGCCGCCTCGAGCCAATGGACGTCGCGCGAGAACAGGAAGATCAGCACCGCCGAGGCGTTCATGGCCGCCGCCAGGACGTTCTTGGTGGCGCCGGCGGCGCGGACATCGAGCCCGGCGATGGTCAGGGCGGCGAGCATCAGGAACCCGATCCCGCCCCCGAAGTAGCCGCCGTAGATCGCGATCAGGAACTGGGTCCCCCCGCCGGCCAGCGGGCTCAGGGCGACGCCGGCCGTGGCGGACCCGGGCCGGAAACTGCCCCACGCGAACACCGCGGTCGCGAACAGCACCAGCCACGGAACCAGCCGGGCGAAGAAACTCGCCGGGGTGGCGAGCAGCAGCAGGGCCCCGATCGCGCCGCCGGCCAGGCTGATGGCCAGCAGCGCCCGGAACGACAGCCGCTCGGCCCCCGACACCAGGCGCCGGCCCGCCAGACCCGTCGTCACCTGGCCCGGAAAGAGGGCGATCGTCGAGGTGATGTTGGCCGCTCGGGCGTCGAGGCCGCAGAGGATCAGGGTCGGCAGGGTGACGAACGACCCGCCGCCCGCCAAGGCATTTTGCGCGCCGGCCCAGACGCCCGCCAGAAACAGCACGATCCACATCGCCGCAGGCTATGGCGCAGCGCGGCGGGTCGCGAAAGGCCGCCCGTGGATACGCCTGACGGAAGCGAATGGGGACTTGATCGAAATTCGTCTTTCTCGAATTGCGTTCATGTCCCCTGATTTGCGAGCGCCGGCGTGCGCAAATCGGCAACATGAACGCCGGCGAAGGGACGCCGGCGATCAAGTCGCCATTTGCGGCGACCGCCTCCCTTTAGAACCCCCGGCTGACGATCGGCTCGGGGGCCTGTTTCTGCTTGCGGGTGAAGAGGTTGTTGAGCGCGTTGACGTAGGCCATGGCGGTGGCGACGAGGGTGTCGGTGTCGGCGGCCTGGCCGGTGGCGATGCGGCCGTCCTCTTCCAGGCGCACCGAGACCTGGGCCTGGGCGTCGGTCCCCTCGGTCACCGCGTGGACCTGATAGAGCCTCAGGGTCGCCCCGTGCGGCGAGATCGCCTGGATGGCTTTGAACACCGCGTCCACCGGCCCGTCGCCGGTGGCCGTGGCCGAGGCCGGCGCGCCGTCGATGACGAGGGTGATCTGGGCCTCCTGCGGCCCTTCAGTGCCGGCCATGACCCGCAGCGACTTGACCCGGATGCGTTCGACCCCACGCGAGAGCGCATCATCGACGAGGGCGACGAGATCGTCGTCCCAGACCTGCTTCTTCTTGTCGGCCAGATCCTTGAACCGACCGAACGCCTCGTTGAGAGCGTTCTGGCCGAGATCGTAGCCCAGCGCCTTGAGTTTTTCGCGGAACGCGTGGCGGCCGGAATGCTTGCCCATGACCAGGTTCGACGCCCCCTGCCCGACGTCTTCCGGGCGCATGATCTCATAGGTCTCGGCATTCTTGAGCATGCCGTCCTGGTGGATGCCGGCCTCGTGAGCGAAGGCGTTCTTGCCGACGATGGCCTTGTTGAACTGCACCGGAAAGCCGGTGATCGCCGAGACGTAGCGGCTGGCCCGGGTGATGTGTTCGGTGCGCACGCCGGTGGGGAATGGCAGTGCGTCGCCCCTGACCTTCAGGGCCATGACCACCTCTTCGAGAGCGGCGTTGCCGGCCCGCTCGCCGATGCCGTTGATGGCCAGCTCGACCTGGCGGGCGCCGGCCCGCACGGCCGCCAGGCTGTTGGCCGTCGCCAGGCCGAGGTCATTGTGACAGTGGGCCGAGAACACCACACCGTCGGCGCCCGGCACGCTTTCGATCAGGTCCCGGAACATCTCGCCGTATTCGTCCGGCCAGGCGTAGCCGACCGTGTCGGGCAGATTGATCGTCGCCGCCCCGGCGCGGATCGCCGCCTCGACGCAGCGGCGCAGCACGTCGCGCTCGGTGCGGGTGGCGTCCTGCGCCGACCATTCGACATCGCCGCAGAGGTTGCGGGCGTGGCCGACCGAGCCGGTGACCGCGTCCAGCACTTCCTCCGGCGTCATCCGCAGGATGTGGTCGCGATGCTGCGGGCTGGTCGAGATGAAGGTGTGGATGCGGCCGCGCCGGGCCGGACGCAGGGCCTCGGCGGCGCGCTCGATATCGGCGACGCCGGCCCGCGCCAGGCCGCAGACGATGCTCTCGCCGACGATCTCGGCGACCTTGCGCACCGCCTCGAAATCGCCGTTGGAGGCGATCGGAAAGCCGGCCTCGATGACATCGACCCCCATCTCCTCAAGAATCTTGGAGAGTTCGAGCTTCTCCTCCAGGGACATCGAGGCGCCGGGCGACTGCTCGCCGTCGCGCATGGTGGTGTCGAAGATGATCACGCGGTCGGCGGCGCGCGGAGCGCGGGAATGGTCGGGGGCAGTCATGGGCGTGAACCTCGTTCGCGGGTAGCCGGGCTTTGGTGAGGAAAAACCGTCCCCTGGGCGCCCGGCCCGCGAAGCGTCACGCGGACCTAGTCAGGCGCCCAGGGGCGGCTAAGCCGAAGGCTCGCGAGGAGCGGAAGGGCGCGGATACGCATGATGACTTTCTAACGGTCGCGAGCAAAGCGGGCAAGCGCGACCGGAAAAATCCCTTACGCCTTGGGCTTGAACGGCGCCGGCGCGCGGCCGCCGCCTTGCCGGGCGAACATCCAGCCGGGATATTCGCTGGGAAGTTCGCTGACCTCATCCAGACGGGCCATGTCCTCCGGCGTGAGGGTCAGCTCAACCGCCGCCAGGTTGTCATCCAGCTGCTCGACGGTCTTGGCGCCGATGATCACGCTCATCACCGCCGGCTTGGCCAGCAGCCAGGCGAGCGCCACGCGGGCCACCGAGACGCCGTGCGCCTCGCCGACCTCGCGCATGGCGGCGATGCACTTCCAGGCGCGATCCTTGTCCACCGGCGGGAAGTCGAACGTCGCCCGCCGCGAATCGTTCGGGGTCGCCGAATCCGGGCCGTACTTGCCCGAGAGCAGGCCGCCGGCCAGCGGCGACCAGACCATCAGGCCGAGCTTCTCGGATTCGAGCATCGGGACGAGGTCGCGCTCCAGGTCGCGCCCGGCGATGGAGTAGTAGGCCTGCAGGGTCTCGAAACGCGCCCAGCCCCTGGCCTCGCTCAGCCCGAGCGCCTTGGCGATCTTCCACGCCGCCCAGTTGGAGACGCCGACATAGCGCACAAGGCCCTGGCCGGTGAGGTCGTCGAGGGCGCGCAGGGTCTCTTCGATCGGGGTGACGGTGTCGTTGCCGTGGATCTGATAGAGGTCGATATGGTCGGTCTGGAGGCGCTCCAGGCTGACCTGGACGCTGTCCATGATGTGGCCTCGCGAGGCCCCGCGGTCGTTGGGCCGGGGACCCATCTGGCCGAACACCTTGGTGGCGACGATGACGTCCTTTCGCGCCACGGCGAGGTTCTTCAGCGACTGACCGAGGCGACGCTCGGATTCGCCGAACGAATAGACATCGGCGGTGTCGAAGAAATTGACCCCCGAGGCCAGGGCCTTGCCGACGATGTCGTCGACCACCGGCTGGTCGAGCGAGCCGATCGCCTTCCACATCCCGGCGTCGGCATTGCCCCCGAAGGTCATCGTCCCCAGGCAGATCTCGGAAACATAGAGGCCGGTTCGGCCGAGCTGGTTGTATTTCATGGCGGCGGGGGCTCCTGGATTTGGGAGGCGAGGCCACAAAAGTTAGGGATGCGCAGACGGCTGCGCCAGACTTGCTTCCCATTTCGGGAAATGCTATCAGAACAGTTCGAATGAACGTGGTCGCGCTCAAGACGCTCCAGGCCTACTGGACGAAGCATCCCCAAGCGCGGGGACCGTTTACGACCTGGTACAAACTCGCGCGGGCCGCAGAATGGAGGACGCCCCAGGATGTGCTGGCCACATTCGGCTCGGCTGACTTCCTGATCGACAACCGCGTCGTGTTCGACATCGGAGGCAACAACTATCGGTTGGTCGCGCGGATTTCCTATCGGTACAAACAGCTGCTGGTGAAATTCGTCGGCTCTCATGCCGACTACGACCGGATCGACGCCGCGACCGTCTGACAAAGTGAGGATCAAATGACCATCGACACGACCCTTCGCCCGATCCACTCCGACGCGGACTTCGACCTCGCTCTGGCGGAATATGAAGGCTATTTCGATAAACCGCCCGAGCCGGATACCGAGGCGGCCTATCGTTTCGAGGTGCTGGGCGTCCTTCTGTCCAAATACGAGGAGGAGCACTATCCACTCGCGCCGGACGATCCGGTGTCCGCATTGACCGAGGTGATGGAGTCGAAGGGCAAGACCCAAACCGACCTGGCGGCCCTCATCGGCGCGCCTCGGGCGTCCGAAATCCTGGGCCGCAAGCGCGCCCTCTCGATCGAGCATGTCCGCAAGATCAGGGCCGAGTGGGGCGTTCCGGCGGACGTGCTGGTATGATCTCAAGAGATGCGCAATCGGAGCGGGCCGAAACCGCCTCAGTTTGAAATTGGGTGTAGCAGCGCGGCTATCCAATATGCAGCCGCGACCAGGCCCAAGGCCACGATGGCTGTCACGCAGTAGATCGCCACGAAACCACCGACCACACCTTACCCCCGCGTCACCTCCAGCCCATCCAGCGTCCCGGCCGCGCGCCAGTCTTCCAGGACCTTGACGAAGGCGATGGGGCCGGCGCCATAGAAGCCGTTCTGGATGGCCTTGGGGTTGGGCTGGCCCTCGTTGTTGTAGTAGCCGGGGGTGCATTCGGCGGCGAATTTCTCGCGCATCACCGCCAGGGCGTGGATGGTCTTCACCCACTCGGCCTGAGCTTCCTCGGAAACCTCGACGGCGCGAACCTGGGTCTCCAGGCAATGGCCGACGATGTAGGCGATGTGCCGGGCCTGCTCGTCGAGCATGTGGGGAAAATTGACCGTGAAGCCCGACTGGGTGTGGCTGACGATGAAGCAGTTGGGGAAGTCGCGGGTGTGGAAGCCGTGCAGGGTCTGGACTCCGTCGGCCCACTTCCGGGTCAGGGTCACGCCGCCGCGGCCGTGGAGTTCATAGCCGGAACGCCGGGTGTATTCGGTGCCTACCTCGAAGCCGGTGGCGTAGATCAGGCAGTCGATTTCGTACTCCTGGCCGTTCGCCCACACCGCGTGTTCGGTGATCCGCTCGACGCCCTTGCCGCCGGTGTCGATGAGGCTGACGTTCGGCCGGTTGAAGGCGGCGAGATACTCGTCGTGGAAACAGGGCCGCTTGCAGAACTGGCGATACCACGGCTTCAGCGCCTCGGCGGTGGCCTGATCGGCGACGACGCTTTCGACCCGGGCGCGGATCTGTTCCATCTTCTGGAAGTCGGCCAGTTCGACGATGGCGCTGGGATCGCCGTCGCCGGCCCCGGCGTTCTGCGGCTTGCGGGCCAGGATCAAGAGGTTGCGGATGATGTCCGTCCAGCCGTCGTTGACCAGATCCTCATCCTGAAAGCCGCCGGAGACCAGGATGTTGAAGTTGTCCATCCGCCGCCGCTGCCAGCCGGGCTCGAGGCTCGCCGCCCAGTCCGGGTCGGTGGGCCGATTGTCGCGCCGGTCGATGGACGACGGCGTGCGCTGGAAGATGTAGAGCTTCTCGGCGCTCTGGGCCAAATGCGGCACGCACTGCACGGCGGTGGCGCCGGTGCCGATGATCCCGACCCGTTTGCCGGCCAGCCCCCTCAGCCCGCCGCTGGAATCGCCGCCGGTGTACTCGTAGTCCCACCGGCTGGTGTGGAAGGAATGGCCCTTGAAGCCCTCGACCCCCGGAATCCCCGGCAGCTTGGGCCGGTGCAGGGGACCGTTGGCCATGACCACGAAACGCGCCCGCATGGCGTCGCCGCGGTTGGTCGAGACGATCCACCGGCAATCGGCCTCGTCCCAGCGCATGGCGGTGACCTCGGTCTGGAAACAGGCATTGTCGTAGAGGCCGAAATGCCGGCCGACGGCGCGGCTGTGTTCGAGGATCTCCGGCGCCCGGGAATATTTCTCGACCGGCACGTAGCCCAGCTCCTCGAGCAGCGGCAGATAGACGTAGGACTCCACGTCGCAGGCCGCGCCCGGATAGCGGTTCCAGTACCAGGTGCCCCCGAAATCGCCGCCCTTCTCGATGATCCGGATATCCCTGACGCCAGCCTCGCGCAGACGCGCGCCGGCCAGCAGGCCGCCGAAGCCGCCGCCGACCACGACCACGTCGATCGCGTCGGTCAGGGGCGCGCGGGTGAAGCCCGGCTCGACATAGGGGTCGTCGAGATAGTGCGCGAATGCGCCGACGATCTCCTGGTACTGCTGGTTGCCGTCGGCCCGCAGGCGCTTGTCGCGCTCCTGGCGGTATTTCTCGCGCAGGGCGTCGGGGTCGAAGCCGAGGTCGCCTCGGGGACGTTCGGCGGTGATCACGGTGTCGCTGCTGTCGGCCATGGAGTGTCCCATAAGGTGGTTTCGGCGCGGCGGCCGGCTGATGGTCTAGTGGCCTGAGTCATTCATGTTGGGATACAGGCGTTTGAGTTTGACGCGGGCGTCGTCGGTGGTGAACTGCCAGTCGGCTTTGGTGTGGTGTTTATTTCGGCGCCCTTCCCAGGCGGCGACTTCGTCGATCAGGGTCGG
>DASRLN010000143.1:0-14736 GCA_035648435.1 Caulobacteraceae bacterium | reverse complement strand
CGGGGGAGGAGTAAGTGATCTTCAATCCTCCCCCGCCTCTATGCGGGGGAGGTGGCGCGGCGCTCTTTCTCGCGCCGTGACGAAAGGGGCGCAAAGCGGCCGCGCGCTCGGCGATCATGCGCGCACCCCCTCCGCGTAGGTCATGTCGAGCAGGAATTTGCGCATGTCCCAGGCCCCGGTCGGGCAGCGTTCGGCGCAGAGGCCGCAGTGGAGGCAGACGTCCTCGTCCTTGACCATCACCCGCCCGGTCGGAAGGCCGCGGGAGACGTAGAGATCCTGCGTCGGGTTCGACGCCGGGGCGCTCAGCCGCCCGCGCAGATCCTCCTCCTCGCCGTTGGCGGTGAAGGTGATGCAGTCCATCGGGCAGATATCGACGCAGGCGTCGCACTCGATGCACAGAGGTTCGGCGAACACCGTCTCGATATCGCAGTTGAGGCAGCGCTCGGCCTCGCGGTAGCCGGCCTGGACGTCGAAGCCCAGTTCGACCTCCAGACGCACGTTGCCCAGCGCCTCGGCCTTGTCGCGAAGGGGGACCCGGTGGCGCAGGGCGTTGGAAATATCGTTGTCGTAGCTCCACTCGTGGATACCCATCTTCTGGCTGACCAGGGTCACGCCCGGGGCCGGCCGCACGTTCACATCGACTCCTTCGCAGAACCGGTGGATGGAGATCGCCGCGTCATGGCCGTGGGCCACCGCCCAGATGATGTTCTTCGGTCCGAACGCCGCGTCGCCGCCGAAGAACACGCGGGGGTTGGTCGAGGCGAAGCTGACGTCGCTGACCTTGGGCATGCCCCATTCGTCGAAGTCGATGCCGATGTCGCGCTCGATCCAGGGAAAGGCGTTCTCCTGGCCGACGGCGATCAGCACGTCGTCGCAGGCGTGATGGATGTCGCCCTCCCCGGTCGGAACCAGCCGCCGGCGCCCGTCGCCGCCGACCACCGCCTCGACCTTTTCGAAGGTGACGCCGGTGAGGCGCCCGGCCTCGTGAGTGAAGGCCTTGGGAACCAGGAAGTTGAGGATCGGGATATCCTCGTGCATGGCGTCCTCCTTCTCCCATGGAGACGCCTTCATCTCGGCAAAGCCGGAGCGGACGATGACCTTGACCTCTTCGCCCCCAAGGCGCCGAGAGGTGCGGCAGCAATCCATGGCGGTGTTGCCGCCGCCCAGGACGATCACCCGCCGACCGATCGTCTCCACATGGCCGAAGGAGACGCTGGAGAGCCAGTCGATGCCGATATGGATGTTGGCCGCCGCCTCGGCGCGTCCGGGAAGATCGAGATCCCGGCCACGCGGCGCGCCGCAGCCGACGAAGATGGCGTCGTAGTCCTCGGCCAGCACGGCCTCGAGGCTCTCCACCCGTTCGCCCAGTCGCATGACCGGACCCAGGCCGGTGATGTAGCCCACTTCCTCGTCGATCACGCTCTCGGGGAGGCGAAAGCGGGGAATCTGACTGCGGATCATGCCGCCGGCCTTGGCGTCGGCGTCGTAGATCACGACCTCGTAGCCCATCGGCGCCAGGTCCCGCGCCACGGTGAGCGAAGCCGGCCCGGCCCCGATGCAGGCGATCCGGCGGCCGTTGGACCGCGCCGCCGGCGGCGGCAGCCGGCCGCTGACGTCGTCCTTGTTGTCCGCCGCCACGCGCTTCAGCCGGCAGATGGCCACCGGCTCGGCCTCCACGCGCACGCGCCGGCAGGCCGGCTCGCACGGCCGGTCGCAGGTCCTCCCGAGAATCCCCGGAAAGACGTTGGACTTCCAGTTGATCATATAGGCGTCGGTGTATCGCCCCTCGGCGATCAGCCGGATGTATTCCGGCACCGGCGTGTGGGCCGGGCAGGCCCACTGACAATCAACGACTTTGTGGAAGTACTCTGGCGCCCCGATATCCGTAGGCTCCAACGCGACTAACCCTCTCTTTCGCTTCCCCCGCCCCCGGCGAACCCCACGCCGGACGTTAGAGTCGCGGTTCTAAGACGCTCTGGACGGGAGCGCCAGTGTAGAGGCGGGAAATGTGAACATCGGGTGATCGGCGCCCCTTTGGGTGTGGGCCGGCTCAAGCTGGCCGGCGCAGGAGGCCGGATCGGCGTGCGGCGCCAGCCGGAGCGCGCGGCAGGCCGCCGGATCGCTCCGCCCTGAGCACTCGGCCAACCCGGCCAGGAGAGAAACACCGTCAACGCCTTGATCAATGGACGCGCCCCCCGATCGGGGTATGAGGCTTCAGCGCTCTTGCCGCAAACCCAGGCGTGTCCGAAAGTCGGGCGGCCAGTCGATCGAGGCCCCATGACCGTCCCCTCCCCCGCCTACCCGCTGGAAAATCTCAAGGTGCTCGATTTCTCGCGCGTGCTGGCCGGGCCGTTCGCCGGCCGGATGCTCAGCGATCTCGGCGCCGACGTGGTCAAGGTCGAGCCGCCGGACGGCGACATCACCCGGCTGTGGGGCAAGGTCCTGGGCGGTATTCCCGGCTATTATCACCAGCAGAACGCCGGCAAACGCGACATCAGTCTCGATCTGCGGGCGCCCGGGGCGCGGGAGCTGGTGTTCGATCTGGTCCGCCGCGCCGACATCCTGATCGAAAACTACCGGCCAGACGTGATGCCGCGACTGGGCCTCGGCTGGGAGGCCCTCCATGCGGTCAACCCGCGCCTGATCATGCTGTCGATCTCTGGCTTCGGCCACGCCGGTCCCGAATCCCATCGTCCGGCCTATGCGCCGATCATCCACGCCGAGGCCGGCCTCATCGACCGGGCGGCGCGGCGGACGGGCCTGCCGCGCCGCGAACTGCCGCTCTCCATCGCCGACACCAACGCCTCGCTGCATGGCCTCGTCGGTCTGCTGGCGGCGGTGATCATGCGTGAGCGGACGGGCGTGGGGCAGCACATCGACATCGCCATGCTCGACGCCACCATCGCCACCGACGACCAGATCCACTACGAACTGGAGGACGCCGAAGGCACGATGGGCCTTCCCAGCGAGACCTGGGACACGGCCGTCGGCCCGATCCTGGTGTCGGCGGATTTCCGCTATCTGTGGCGCCTGCTGACCAGCCGTCTGGGCCTCGCCGATCCGACCAACACCGAGATGGATCTGGCGACCAAGATCGCCCGGCGCCGCGAGGCGGTGGGCCGGTTCATGAGCGCCTTGGACACCTGGGAGGCGGTGGAGGCGGCGATGGCCGCGATGAATGTCGCCTGGGGAAGGGTGCGCTCGGGACACGATCTGCGGGGCCAGCCGACCGTCGCCCATCGCGGCGCCGTGGTCGACATCGACGACCGGGCCGGCGGGGTCCGGCCTATCGTCCAGTCGCCCTATCGCTTCTCGGCGGCGCGCAGCGGCGTCAGGGGGCCGGCGCCCCACCGCGGCGAGCACAACCGCGAGGTGCTGGGCGACTGGCTCGGCAAGACGGCCGCGGAAATCGACGCCCTGATCGCCGACGGGCCGTTGCGGCGCGACGACGAGCGCGTCGGCTGATCGGGATCGAAACGCGACAGGGGATTGAAACGCCAAGACGCCAAGACGCCAAGACGCCAAGAGAAGCGACGCGCTTCGCGCCAAGACAAGATCAGGCGCAACTGGGCGGGGTGTTACTTGGCGTCTTGGCGTCTTGGCGTCGAAAATGGCTCTACCGTAGCTGTTCAGAGAGCCTTTTCCAGCACGACGAAATGGAGGTCCGCGCGGCGGGGGGTTCCGAACGGGGCCTCATCATAGGGGAACGGCTCTGTTTCGCCGGTGGGATCATAGCCACGGCGGCGGTACCAGGCGATCAGGGTGTCGCGGATATTGACCACGGTCATGCGGATGCGCCGGGCGCCGCGCGCCGCGGCCAACGTCTCGGCGGCCTCGAGCACGGCGCGGCCGAGGCGGCGATCCTGGAGGTCCGGCCGCACCGTCAGCATGCCGACGTACCATGCCCCTTCGCCGGCCGGTTCGAGCCAGACACAGCCGAGCAGTTCCTCCCCGGGCGCATCCCGCCAGGTGAACAGGGCCGCGCCCGGCGCCGCCTCGAGATCGCGCCGCAGGGTCTCGGCGTCGGTGCGCGCGCCGTCGAGGTAGTCGGCCTCGTGGGTCCAGCCCTGGCGCGCAGCCTCGCCGCGGTAGGCGGAATTGACCAGGGCGGCGATGGCGGGAAGCTCGTCGGGGTCGGCGGGAAAGAGGGGCATCGCGCCTCAAGGCCACGCGGCGGCCGATGCGGTCAAGGCGCGAGCCTCGTACTCACGACGGTCAGCGAACTGACCGGCAGATCGACGGAGTTTCCGGCAAGCCGACGCCGGATCGGCGGCAGGTCGCGGCTCGGATGGCCGCCGCGGCCGTGGCATCCCAGGCGTATTGGCCGGCGCCGTATTGGACGGTTGCGAGCGGGCCCGGAAAGGGCAGGCTGACGCGGTGCGCGGCGGCGGGATCGCGGTTGATCAGCAGCAGGCGCCAGGCCCCGCTCGGCCGGCGAAGCGCGTAGGCGGCGACGAGCGCGCGGCCCTGCTCGTCGCGAACGTCGGTCGATGCCGAAAACAGCGTTCCGCCCTCGCCGGCCCAGTCGCGGGTCAGCATCCTGGCCCCCCAGAAGGTCGGCATCGGCCAGCGGGCGCGGCCGTCGTCGCCGGCCTGCCATAGCATCAGGTTGCCCGCCCCCCCGCACGGACGGGCGCCGGCCCAGGGGCTGTCGGGCGCATAGCCGAAGAGGTAAGCGGCGGCGCCGCCGCGGCCGGCGAACCCCGCCGCGATGTCGGCGTTGATGAGGGCGCTCTCGATCCTCACCTCCGGCTCGCCGCCGAAGGCCGAGAAGCCGTATTCGCTGATGATCCAGGGGATCTCGGGCGGCACGCCATCGGCCCGCAGACGGGCGAGATCGGCGTCCATCAGGCCGCTCTCGGCCAGGAGCTTGTCCTCCAAGGGTCCGCAAAGGTCGTCGAAGGGGTAGTGCTCGAAGGTGAAGAAGGCGAGATCGCCGAGCCGCCCGCGCCCCTTCAGGTAGCGGATGAAATGGCTGGTCCAGGAGCGGTCGGTCGTGGGATCGAGCCAGACATCGGAGATCGCCTGCTGCAGGCTGGGGCCGCCGAGGGCGATGTTCGGATCGACGCGATGGATGGCGTCGGCGAATTCGAGATAGAGGGCGCCGAAGTCCTCGGCGGCGATGTACTGGCCGTCCGGCTCCTCGCCCAGTTCGACCTGCCGCACGGGATAGTGGCGCGCCTCGAGGAAGCGGATCTCGGCGGCGGCGTTCTCCGGGGTGTCGTAGACGACGCCCACCGGGACCATCATCGGCAGACCGCGGGTGAGGCCGCTTTCGAACACCCGGTCGAAGCCCGGCTGCTCAAGATCGCGGTCACGGTCGATGGCGCGGCGCCAGGGATCGGTGGACGAGACATGCATGATCGTCTGGGAGTCGCGGCCGGCGCCGTGGCGCACGGCGTCGATGAGCGCGCCATCCGGCCCCCGAGCGCCGAGCGAGAGCTCGCCAATGGCGAAGCCGATGGCGTCGCGGGGATCGGTCGCGCCGACCGGCGCTAACCCAGACGAATCTTCCAGCAGTATACGGATGAATTTTGTCCGGATCGGCGTTGCTGCCAGGACTAGCGTCTCGCGACCACCCTTGCCGGCGTTGACCGCGCCGCCGGGAAACGTCGCCCAGCGGCCCTGGTCGTCGTATTCGTCGGCCCCGATCCAGTACTGGACCTGGTAACGACGCGCGAAGGGCGCGGCCCAGTCGATCCGCGCCGCGCCGATCGCCTCGTCGTGGGTGAATTCGACGACCACCCACTGAGGACGGGCGCTTGCCTCGCCGGTGTAGCGCGGATCAAGGTAGGGGTTGGACTTCCAGAAGGTTCTGCGGTCGCCGTCGTCGAGGCGCGAATAGCCGGTGTTGCCGGCCTGATCGATGGTGTCGCCCCGGCGCGGCAGAGCGAAGCCCCAGGTGGTCATCACCGGCCGTCTGGGATGGACCGACCCGACCCAGTAGCCGCGGGCATGGCGCGGATCGCTCCACTTCCCCTCCCCACTCCAATGCCAGGCCTCGATGCCCAGTTCCGTCCGCAGCCGGTAACTGACCGGCCCCAGTCCGGCGGCTTTCATCCGCGCGATGTTGAACGCCGTGAAGGTCCGCGCCACCTCGCCCCGCCCCATGCCGTCCAGCGCGGCGCCGAAGGTCGTGTTCGGCTGGATCGTGGCCAAAGGGCCGGCGGCGAGATCGATGGTGACGCGGCCGGGCGGCGGAGCGGCGGCGGCGCAGACGAGGGCCACGGTCGCCAGCAGAAGGAGGGCGGACGTCCCGTCCGCCAGCATCGGTCGACGCGCGCCCCGGATGACGGAATTCACGCCCAGGCTCGAAAGCTTCGCGGACGGGACGTCCGCGCTCCGAGGCAAGGAGCGTGACCCCTCACCCCCCGAACCGGTACCCAACCCCGGCCTCGGTGAGGAGGAGCCGGGGGGCGGCGGGGTCGGCTTCGATCTTGGCGCGGACCTGGCTGACCACCACGCGCAGGTACTGGACGTCGTCGGCGTGGGCCGGTCCCCAGACGGCGGTGAGCAGCTGGCGGTGGGTGACCACCCGGCCGCCGCCCTGGGCCAGGTGGGCGAGGAGGTCATACTCCTTGGGCGACAGCTTCACCGCCTCGCCCGCCTTGCTGACCCGCCGGCGATCGAGATCGACGATGAGGTCGCCGGCCTCGATCACAGGTCCCGCCCCGTCGCGCCGCATACGGTGGCGCAGGGCGGCGCGCAGACGGGCGAGCAGTTCGCCGACGCCGAAGGGTTTTTCCAGATAGTCGTCGGCGCCGAGATCCAGGGCGTCGATCTTCTCGGTCTCCCGTTCGCGCGCCGAGAGCACGACGATCGGCCCGTCGTAGAAGGCGCGGGCTTTGCTGAGGACATCCTTGCCGTCGATGTCGGGCAGGCCCAGGTCGAGGACCACGGCGTCCGGCGGCTTGCGGGCGATCTCCCGAAGGGCCGCCGCGCCGTCATCGACCCGCACCGCCTCGTAGCCGGCCGCCTCGAGAGCCGGCGTGAGGAAGCGGTGAATCTGCGGTTCGTCATCGACGACGAGAATGCGGGGCCGGAAGGCGGTCATGGCCACCTCATAGCAGAAGGGCGGGGGTGGGGATGTCCTTGGGCAGGCTCACCAGCATCCGCGTGCCGCGGCCGTCGTGGATCGGGCTGGCGGCGGCGATGCGACCGCCCATGGCCTCGATGAAGCCCTTGGCGATGGCCAGGCCCAGGCCGGCGCCCTTGGCCTTGTCGCCGGCCTCGGCCATGCGGCGGAATTTCTCGAACACCGCTTCGAGATCGTTGGTGGGAATACCGCGACCCTCGTCCTCGATGCTGATCACCACATTGCCGCGATCCTCGTAAGCGGCGGCCTCGATGGTCGAGCCGTCCTCGCTGTAGGCGACGGCGTTCTCGAGGATGTTGACCAGGGCCTGTTCGAGCAGGCCCGGGTCGGCCTGGACCTGGGTCAGTTCGCGGGGGAAGTCGGTGGAAAGCCGCCGCCCGGCGCGGCGCCGCTCGATGCGCTCCAGGGCCGCGCGCAGGACGTCGCGCACGTCGATCCATTCCTTGCGGGTCTTGAGGGCGCCGCCCTCCAGGCGGGTCATGTCGAGGAGATCGCCGACGTAGCGGTTGAGGCGCTCGGCCTCCTCGCGGATGCTGTCCAGCAGGTCGCGGCGAACCGCCTCGGTGAACGTCGGGCCATACTCGATGAGGGTGGTGGCCGAGCCGAGCACGGTGGAAAGCGGCGTGCGCAGATCGTGGCTGATCGAGTTGAGCAGGGCCGAGCGCAAGCGGTCGGCCCGGCGCAGGCCCTCGGCGTCCGCCGCCTCGACAGCCAGTTCGGCGCGCTTGAGCGCCCCGGCGCCCTGGTCGATCAGGGCCAGGACGAACCGCTCCTCGTCCCCTCCCCGGCCGAGCGGCTGGATGGCGACGACGCCCGACCGGGCCTCAAGGCTCTGGAGCGGATGAAAGGTCCATTCGGCGTTCGGCAGCGTGCCAGTGCCCGACCCGGCCGCCTCGCCCCGCTCCCAGGCCCAGCGCGCGGCGGCCATGTCCTGGGTGGCGAGAACCGGCATCGACGGCGAGGCGACGGCCGGCGCGATGTCGCCATCGGCGGGCAGGAACACCACCGCCGCCCCGCCGGTGGCGGCGGCGAGCTGTTCGGCGAGGGCCAGGGCCGCTACGTCAGCGGTCGCCGCGCCCGACAGCCGTCGGCTGGCCGCCAGCAGCGCGGCCACGGCCGAGGCTCGCCGGGAGGCGGCCCGCGACTGGTCGCGCACCCGGCCGGTGAGCCAGCCGGTAGTCATGGCCACCAGGAAGAAGACCACGAAGGTGAAGACGTCCGAGGCGTGGCCGATGGTGAACGACAGCCGCGGCTCCAGGAAGAAGAAGTTGTAGGTCAGCGCCGCCAGGGCCGCGGCGGTCACCGCCGACCACAGGCCGTAGGCCAGGCCACTGGCGAGCACTCCGACCAGGAAGATCATCGCCAGATTGGCGCCTTGGGCGAACCGGTCGATGACCGCCGCGACCCCTCCGGCGGCGGCGACGAGGACCAAGGCGGCGAACTGGCCGCGCCACACCCCCGCCATCCGGACCGGCGCCCGGGGCTCCGAGGCCGCTCGCGCCTCCGGCTCGTCGGTGACCACATGCAGGGCGACGCCGTCGGCCCGGCGGATCAGGGCGCTGGAGAGCGACAGGCCGAGCGCCTCGCGCACCCGGCCACCGCGCGGCTTGCCGATGACGATCTGGGTCATGTGGTTACGCTGGGCGTATCCGAGGACCGTACGCACCAGGTCGTCGCCGGTGAGCGAGACGGTCGAGCCGCCGAGCTGCTCGGCAAGCTTCAGGGCCTTCGAGAGCCGCGCCGCCCCGGCAGCGGTCGGCGGCGGCCGGTTGGGGCGCTCGACGTGGGCCACGGTCCAGGAAGCGTCCATGATGTCGGCGAGCCTGCGGCCGGCGCGGGCGAGACCAGCAGCCATGGCGTCGGGGCCGATGAGAACCAGGATCCGCTCGCCCGCCGCCCATGGCCCCTCGACGCCGGCCCGCCGCATGGCCCCCTGGAGCTGCTGATCGACGGTCTGGGCGGCGCGGCGCAGGGCCAGTTCGCGCAGGGCGGTGAGGTTCTCGGTCTTGAAATACCGGTCGGTGGCCAGCCGGGCGGTCTCGGGCAGATAGACCTTGCCCTCGGTCAGGCGCTGGCGAAGCTCGGCCGGGGTGATATCGACGACCTCGATGTCGTCTGCCCGGGTCAGCGCGAGATCGGGGACCGTCTCGCGTTGCCGGACGCCGGTGATTTTCCACACCACATCGACCAGGCTCTCGAGATGCTGGACGTTGAGGGTCGTCCAGACATCGATCCCGGCGACCAGGATCTCCTCCACGTCCTGCCATCGTTTGGGATGCCGCGATCCTGGCGCGTTGGAATGGGCGTACTCATCGACGAGCAGCAGGCCGGGCCGGCGGGCGATAGCGGCGTCTATGTCGAATTCCAGAAGGGTGCGGTCGCGATAGTCCATCGGCTTGCGGGGGAGGATCTCGAGCCCGGCGAGAAGGGCCTCGGTCTCCACGCGTCCGTGGGTCTCGACGAGGCCGACGGCGACATCCAGCCCCTCGGCCTGGCGCCGCCGCGCCGCCTGCAGCATTTCATAAGTCTTGCCGACCCCGGGCGCCATGCCCAGAAAGACCTTGAGCCGGCCCCGTCCCGCCCTCGTCTCTTCCGCCAGCAGGGCGTCGGGGTCGGGACGTCTCGGCTCGTCGGGATTCATGAGCCGGGAGGGTGAGCCTTCGCGAAGGCGGCGTCGAGAGCCAGATTTGTCACCAGCACATTGACGCGTGGCTGGCCGATGAAGCCAAGCCAGGGCGACTGCACGCGGTTGGCGATGAACGCTCGCACCTTCACCGGATCAGCGCCCCTGGCGGCGGCGATCCGAGGGGCCTGAAGCAGGGCGTAGGCCGGCGAGATGTCCGGATCGAGGCCGGAGGCCGAGGTGGTCACCGCGTCGGCGGGGACGATGGCGCTCCCGGTCGATGCCCTCAGCGCGTCGGCGTCGCCCTTGACGCGCTTGGCGAGGTCGGCGTTCAGAGGGCCGTAGTTGGAGCCTCCCGAGTTGTCGGCTTCGTAGCCCTTGCCGGCCGCCGATGGCCTGGGGTGCAGATATTCCGGCTTGGCAAACCCTTGCGCGATCAGCGAGGAGCCGATCACCTGGCCGCCGCCGTTCCTGATCAGACTGCCGTCCGCGTTGGCGGGCATGGTGAGGTGGGCGATCCCGGTCACCAGAAGCGGATAGCCGACGCCGAGCAGCAGGGTGAAGAAGACTGTCGAGACGATGGCGGGTCGAAGCTGAGCGAGCATTGAAGAGCCTTTCACGTCGTTTTCGTAGCGCGGGCTTCCAGCCCGCTTCTTCGTTTGTCATCACCGAACCGAGGCAAGAGCGGGCTGGAAGCCCGCGCTACGAATTGAGGCTCATCACGCCAGGCCGAGGCCGGAGATGATGAGGTCGATGAGCTTGATGCCGACGAACGGCGCGACGATGCCGCCGACGCCGTAGATCATCAGGTTTCGGGACAACAGCTTGCCCGCGCCTATCGGCCGGTAGCGCACGCCACGCAGAGCCAGCGGGATCAAGGTGACGATGATCAGGGCGTTGAAGATCACCGCCGACAGGATGGCGCTGTGCGGGCTTCCCAGGCGCATGATGTTGATCGCCCCAAGGGCTGGCAGCGAGACCACGAAGATGGCCGGGAGGATGGCGAAGTACTTGGCGACATCGTTGGCGATGGAAAACGTCGTCAGCGCCCCGCGGGTGATCAGCATCTGCTTGCCCACCTCGATGATCTCGATGATCTTGGTCGGATCGCTGTCGAGATCGACCATGTTGCCGGCCTCGCGGGCCGCCTGGGTGCCGGTCTGCATGGCCACGCCGACGTCGGCCTGGGCGAGCGCCGGAGCGTCGTTGGAACCGTCGCCGCACATGGCGATCAGCCGGCCCTTGGCCTGTTCGGAGCGAATGAGGCCGAGTTTGTCCTCCGGCGTTGCCTCGGCCAGGAAGTCATCGACCCCGGCCTCCGAGGCGATCGCCGCCGCGGTCACCGGATTGTCGCCGGTGATCATCACCGTGCGCACGCCCATCCGGCGAAGGTCGCCGAAGCGGTCCTTGACCCCCGGCTTGACGATGTCCTTGAGGTGGATGACGCCGATAAGAACGCCGTCCTGGGCGACCGCCAAAGGCGTTCCGCCCGCGCGAGCAATCCGATCGACCGCGGTGTTGAATTCGGCCGGGGCCTGATCGGAGGCCATGCCCAGAGACCTGAGGATGGCGTCCACCGCGCCCTTGCGCCAGGAGGCTCCCTGAACATCCAGGCCCGAGATGCGTGTGGTGGCGCTGAAGGCGATCGCCGTCGAGCCGGCGGGCGGTTCGACCGACACATGCTGGGAGAGCCCGAGTTCGACGATCGAACGACCCTCCGGCGTCTCGTCGGCGAGGGAGGCCATCACCGCGGCGCGGAGCGCCGCTTCGGGGCGAACGCCCGGCGCCGGGATGACCTCGGTGGCCATGCGCGCGCCCAGGGTGATGGTGCCAGTCTTGTCGAGGAGCAGGGTATCGACGTCGCCGGACGCCTCGACGGCCCGGCCCGAGGTGGCCAGCACATTGAACTTCAGGAGCCGGTCCATGCCGGCGATGCCGATGGCCGAGAGCAGACCGCCGATGGTGGTCGGGATCAGGCAGACGAAGAGCGCGCCCAACACGAGCGGATCGAGCTTGACGCCGGAGTAGCGACCGAGGCCGACGAGGGTCACCACCGCGATCAGAAACATCAGCGTAAGGCCAGCCAGGAGGACGGCCAGGGCGATCTCATTGGGGGTCTTGCGCCGGTTCGCCCCCTCGACCATGGCGATCATCCGGTCGAGGAAGGTCTCCCCCGACGCGGCCGTCACCTTGACCTTGATCCAATCGGAAACCACGGTGGTGCCGCCGGTGACCGCGGACCGGTCGCCACCGGCTTCGCGGATGACGGGGGCCGATTCGCCGGTGATCGCGGCTTCGTTCACGGACGCGACGCCGTCGACGATCTCACCGTCGGAGGGGATGATGTCGCCAGACTCGACCAGCACGATCTGCCCCACTTCCAACTGATAGGCTGGCGTGGGCACGGTCATCCCGGTGACGGGATCGACGATCAGTTTGGCCTTGGTCTCCACGCGGGTGGCGCGCAGGGCGTCCGCCGCCGCTTTGCCCCTTCCTTCGGCAATGCTCTCGGCGAAATTGGCGAAGAGGACCGTGATCCACAGCCAGGCGGCAATCTGCACCGCGAACCAGGGGCTTGCGCCGATCCGGAAGGCGGCGACGGCCGAGACCGTGGCCAGGAGCGCCACGACCTCGGTGGTGAGGATCACCGGATTGGTGGTCAATCGGCGGGGGTCGAGCTTGGCGAAGGCGCTCAGCACCGCCCGGCCGACGACCGAGGAGGAGAGCGCCGTACCGGAAACCGTCGACCGACGCGTCTCGCCCAGGTGCAGGGTGTCGGTGGTCATTTCGGATGGACCTTTTTCTCTAAGATCAATGGCCGGCGACGGCGGTGAGGACCTGGAAGTGCTCGACGATCGGACCCAGCGACAGGGCGGGGAAGAACAGCAGGCCGCCGACGATCAGAATCACGCCCAGCACCAGGCCGATGAACAGCGGGCCACGAGTGGGGAGAGTGCCGACCGTCGCCTCCAGCTGCGGCTTGGCGGCCAGAGAGCCGGCGATGGCCAGGACTGGGATGGCGTAGGCGAAGCGGCCCAGGAGCATGGCCACCCCAAGGGTGCTGTTCCAATATGGCGTGTTGGCGGAGAGCCCCGCGAAGGCCGAGCCGTTGTTCCCGGTGGCGGACGTGTAGGCGTAGAGGAGCTCGGAGAGGCCATGGGGTCCGGTGTTGGCCAGCCCCTTGAGCGCCTCCGGGACCACCGCCGCCACGCCGGTGAAGCCGAGGATGGAGAGCGGCAGGATCAGCACCGACAACATGGCGAACTTGACCTCTTTCGCCTCGATCTTCTTGCCCAGGAATTCTGGCGTCCGACCCACCATCAGGCCAGCGACGAAGACCGCGATGATCGCCATCACCGCCATACCGTAAAGTCCCGAGCCGTCCCCGCCCGGGGTGATCTCGCCGAGCTCGATCATGAACATGGCCATGCCGCCGCTGAGCGGCATGAGGCTGTCGTGCATGGAATTGACGCCGCCGTCGGAGGCGCCGGTGGTGAACGAGGTAAAGACGGCCGTGGACGGCGCGCCGAATCGAACTTCCTTGCCTTCCATGTTCACGCTCGATTGCGCGTGAGCGGCGACCAATGACGGGGCGGGCTGCGTTTCCGACACGTAGATCACCGACGCGGCGGCGGCGATCATGATCACCATCACCGCGCCCAGCGCCCGGGCCTCCTTGCGCGCCAGGGTGACGACGCCGAAGGCGACCACGCAGGCGTAGCCGAGCACGTTCATGAGCATGATTTCGAGCAGGTTGGTGATCGCGTTGGGATTCTCGAACGGATGGGCGGAATTGGCGTTGAAGAGGCCCCCGCCGTTGGTGCCGAGCTGCTTGATCACCTCCTGGCTTGCGACCGGGAAGAGCGAGATCGTCTGCTTCGCCCCTTCGACGGTTTTCGCGACAGCGTTCGCCGCCAGCGTCTGAGGCTCACCCAGGGCGACAAAGACCAGGGCCATCACCAGGGCCAACGGAAGCAGCACATAGAGACTGACCCGGGTCAAATCGACCCAGAAATTGCCGAGCCCCTCACCCCTGTTGGCGGCGAAGGCGCGGGCCACAGCGGCGGCCACGGCGATGCCGGCGGCGGCCGAAAGGAAGTTGTGCGACGTCAACCCCGCCATCTGCGAGAAGGTCGAGATCGACGATTCCGGGGTGTAGGACTGCCAGTTGGTGTTGGTGACGAAGCTGATCGACGTGTTGAAGGCCAGATCCGGCGAGAAGCCGGCGAAGTGCTGCGGATTGAGCGGCAGCAGGTTCTGGAACCTGAGGATCAGATAGAGGACGACGAAGCTGGCGGTGGAAAAGACCAGGAAGGCCATGACGTAGGCGAGCCATCCCTGCTCCTTCCTGGGGTCGATTCCGAAGGCCCGATAGGATATCGCCTCGACCGGGCGGAGCACTGGGTCGAGCCAGGTCGGCTGACCTTGCCAGACCCGCGCCAGATAGAGCCCAAGCGGCCACGCCAGGGCGACGGTAAGCGCTATGGTGAAGGCGATTTCGCCCCAGCCCCGCACGTCCATGCCGAGGTCTCCTTCTAGAATTTGTCGGGACGCAGGAGGGCGGCGACCATGTAGATCGCCAGACCCAGAGCCCCCACAGCGTAGAGAATGTCCACGATCATGGCGGCCCCCTACAGCCGGCGCAGGGCGCGGGCGTAAAAGGCGAAGACCACGAAGATCGCCACGCCCGCCGCGAGATAGACCACATCGGCCATGCGCCGCGCCTCCTTCATCCCAATGGCGGCGGAGTAGCGCGGGCGGGCCTCAGACTTCCATTGCGAAGGGGGAGCGGGGGCGTAAGCGTCGCGTAAGGCAGGCTCGAAGCCCACGCCAGCGATGTGTTATAACTTCGTGGCAACCTCCATGGGAGACCTCACATGCGCGGCGCGGTACGCAAGATGGGCAATTCCTCCGGCGTGATCATTCCCAGGCCGCTGTTGATCGAGGTCGGCGCGACGGCGGGCGACGATGTGGAGCTGCGGGTCGAATCGGGGCGGATCGTGATCACCCCTCTGCG
>DASRLN010000142.1:0-10089 GCA_035648435.1 Caulobacteraceae bacterium | reverse complement strand
AGGGTGCGGGGGGTCTTGAAGGCGGCCAGGCGATCACGGGCGAAGGCGAGGATTTCCGCGGCCAGGGCGTCGCCGGCGGCGCGGCCTGGGTTGAGGGTGACGACGACCTTGACCTCCTCGCCCCATTCGGGGTTCGGCACGCCGATGGCGCAGCTGTCCTCGACGGCCGGATGCTTGATGATCTCGTTGTCGATCTCCTGGGGATAGATGTTGACGCCGCCGGAGATGATGCACTCGGCGGTGCGGCCGGTGAGGAAGAGGTAGTCGTCCTCGTCGAGGTAGCCCACGTCGCCGAGGGTGAAATAGCCGTCACGGTGAGCGGCGGCGGTCTTGGCCGGGTCCTTGTAGTATTCGAACGGCATGATCGGCGAGACCAGGAAATAGATCTTGCCGGGTTGGTTGCGGGCGGTGACCTCGGCGCCGTCCTCGTCGTAGAGCTTGACCGCGCCGGGGGCCGACAGGCGGCCGACGGTCCCGGGCTTGGACAGCCACTCATGGGAGTCGATCAGGAAGCCGGCGCCGCCCTCGGAGCCGGCGTAGTATTCGTGCAGGATCGGCCCCAGCCAGTCGATCATCGCCTTCTTGACCTCCGGCGGGCAGGGCGCGGCGCCGTGGATCAGGAAGCGCAGGGACGAGAGATCGTATTTCGCCTTGACCTCGGCCGGCAGGGCCAGGAGGCGCTGGAACATGATCGGCACCATGTGGGCGCGAGTGACGCGGTGGCGCTCGATGGTCGCCAGCACGCCCTCCGAATCCCACTTGTCGAGGAAGACCAGGGGATTGCCCTGGGCGAGGGCCGAGCGGACGTCGAAGGCCAGGGGCGCGGCGTGATAGGCCGGCCCGGCGCACATCTGGACATCGTCCGGCTCGCCGGGGCCGGGCAGGAGGACGGTGGCGCCGGTGCGCCGATAGACACCCTTGGGACGGCCGGTGGTGCCGGAGGTGTAGAGCATGGCCCCGCCAGCGGCCGGGTCGTCGATGTCGGCTCCGTCGAGGCCGGCGATGGCCGAGGCATAGGGCTCGAACCCGGGCGCATCGTCGCCGATCGAGACCTTGAGGGTCACCCCCGGAGCGTCGATCTCCAGGGCCGAGGGATAACGGGTTTCGGCGAAGAGGGCCTTGGCCTCACAGTCGCTGACCACATAGGCCGCTTCCTCGGTCTTGAGGTGCCAGTTGACCGGCGTGAACCGGTAGCCGCCACGTAAGCACGCACTGACCACCTCGACGAACTCGGCCCGGTTGCCGCAGAGCAGGGCGATGGAGTCGCCGGCGACGAGGCCGTGGCTTCGCAGCAGGCGCACGATCCTGTTGGCGTTGGCGTTGATCTCGAAAAAGGTCCGCACGCCGAGCGGGTCGTGGATGGCGATCTCGTTCGGCTTTTCCGTCGCCCAGACGCTGGCGGTCATGCCCGTGGCGGCCGCCTCGACAAGGCGTTCGGTCAAATCACGCATGGGGAGGACTATTTTCCAAGCTCAAGGGTCGCCAGCGCGTGGGCTTCCTGGGCGTCGAGCTGGGCTTTGCGGAAGTGCTGCCTGGTGGTCGCCACGGTGTCGAATTCCATCAGGGTGTCGCTGGCCGGGGTATAGTTCGGCCACGGCGGCGCCGGCGGACAGGCCGGCCGGCCGGTCTTGGCGAAGGCCACCCAGCAGGCGTGGACCGTGCTGGTGACGGCCAGATCGCCAGGGCTGGGCTCGAGGCCCATGCCGATGGCGCCCAGCGTATCCCAGCTGGCGAAGACGTAGGGAATCTCCGAGGCGTGGCCGGCGCCCTTGGAGGTCGGACGCTGGACGTCCAGCACATAGGAGAAATGATAGAGCCAAGTGGGCGCGCCGGCCGAGGCCTTGGCGGCGATCCACCGAGCGGGCGCGCCCATGAAGCCATCGGTGAACATCGCCGCGGCCATGGCGGCGTCGCCTTTCTCGTCGGCATAGGCCGCCTTGAGCGCGGCCGGCTGCATGGCGAGGATCGCCGCCGGGGGCGCGTCGAAGGTCTTCATCAGCGAGGCTTCATAGCTGTTGGAGCCGATGATCAGCGGCACGTGGGCAATGGCGCCGGCGGCGAAGGCCTGGCTGGGCGACCGGGGGAGCAGGCGGCCATCGATGGCGATGTCGACACCGCGCGGGTTGGCGCTGGCCATCACCTTATCGAGAGGCAGGGCGCGGAGCTGATCGGGGGTGACGCCATCGAGCGCTCCGGCTTTGGCCGCCACCGCGGCGCCGTCCGCCTCGGCCTTGGCCAGGCTCGTCGGCGGCGCCCAGCCGCCGCCGGATTCGACGATGGCCTTGGCGAAGAGACCCTTGGCCAGGGGCGAGGCCATCAGGATCAAGGTGTCCGAGCCGCCGGCCGATTCGCCGAACAGGGTGACATTGGCCGGATCGCCGCCGAAAGCGGCGATGTTACGCCTGACCCATTGCAGGGCGGCGATCTGATCCATGACGCCATAGGCGACCAGGGGTTCGCCGGCGCCCGCCGCCTTGGTCAGGGCCGGGTGGCCGAAGAAGCCCAGAACGCCCAGGCGGTAGTTGATGGTGACCAGGATGACACCGTCGCGCACGAAGGCCGAGCCGTCATAGGCTCCGAGCGAACCGGCGCCCAGGGCGTTGCCGCCGCCATGCAGCCAGACCATCACCGGCGCGTGTTTGGCGCCGCGCGGCGTCCAGACATTGAGGAACAGACAATCCTCGCTGGTGGCGCCGCTGGCCCCGCCGGCGTTGGGCGAGCCGTTGGCGTTCACCGGCTGCGGGCAGATCGCGCCGTAGGCGTCGGCCCCGCGCTCGCCGGACCATGGCGCCACCGGTTTCGGCGACGCCCAGCGCAGGGCGCCCACTGGCGCGGCGACGTAGGGCACGCCCTTGAACGACAGCACTGGACCAGCGCCGGCGCCGACCAGAACCCCGCTGTCGATCTGGACCCTCACCGGATCGACAGCGGCGGCCGGGGCCGCGCCAGCCGCCACCAGGACGGCGGTTGCGCCAAGCATGGCGCGCAAGACTGCTCTCATGGGTGCGTCCCCCGATTTTCTCCCACCTTCAGCCGCCGCCATCCCGATGGTCAAGTGCGCGCCGCCTCGGCGCGCAGCAGGGCGGCGGTGCGACGCAGGCGTTCAGCGGGATCGGCGCGGTGGTAGGGATGTTCGGAGGGCTCGATGCCGTCGAGGAAGCGCTGGTAGACCGCGGCTTGACGGGCGACGGCGACCGGGGCGAGCAGCCGCGCGGCGCGGGTCGGATCGCAACCCGGGACGGCCTCGCGCCAGAGGCGATGCCAATGCTCGCTCACGGCGGCCATGTCTCCGACCGCGCGTTCGAGAAACGCCGGCTGGTCGAGCAGGGGGTGGCCGACGCCGCTGTCCCCCCAGTCGAGGAGTCGGAATTCCAGCCCCGAGCCGCGAAAATTGCCGGGATGGCAGTCCCCGTGGATCAGGGTGTCGCCGATCCCCTCGGCGGCGATGTCCGCCATGCGCCGAGGCAGCCCGCGCACGAAGGGGCGTAGCGCGGCGCGATCCTCGGCGGTGAGTTGGTCGCCGATCCGCTCGAAGAGAACGCTGATCAGCGCGCACAGCGAAGGGCCGCGCCAGTCCGGCAGGCCCAGGGCGAGCAGCGCCTCGGCGCGGCCGATCCGCGCGGCCTGAAGCCGCACGAGCAGCGAAACCATGGCCAGCTGTTGTGCCGCGCCGGCCCCGTAGAGGTCGTCGCCGGCGATTTCTTCGAGGAGAACGCGGCCGCCCTCTCGAGCGACGAGGATTGGCACGGCCTCGCCGGCGAGTTGGGCCAGGGCGGCGCCTTCATGAGCCAGGAACGGCGGCGTGACCTTCAGCCACACCGCCCCAAGGTTGGCGCCGATCCGCCACGCGCTGGAGAGGTTCCACGTGCGAATTTGGGCCGGACGCCCCTCGAAGTGTCGCCCATGGTCAGCCAGTGCTTGCGCCGCCCAGGCCAGATCGGCCGCCGGGCCACCAGGACGAGCATAGGAAAGGCGCAACGGATGATCTTCCAGCGCGCCCGACCAGGGCTCCGTCGCGGCCGGCGCCGAACCGTGCAGCTCGGCCAGGTAGGTCACGCGGCCTCCAGGCGCCTGGTCGCGTTCGGCCTCCAGCAAGCGCAGGACAACGACGTCGATGTGGTGGATGTCGCGCGCGGCGGCAACCACCGGACCGATGTCCTGCCACCAGGGCGTCGCCACCGGAAATGCCGGCAGGGCGCCGACGACGACGGCCGCCGGCGTCACCAGAACCAATCGGGCGGTGCGCGGGGCGATCCGGCCAGCAGGCATGTCTGTCACCTCCGACGCCGGCGCGGATACGCCGTCTTGACCCGGCGCGGGCCACCACTGATTAAGGGTTCGACCCCCGCGCCGGAGAGAGCCATGGACGATGTCCGATTGAACCGTTCCCTGGAAGACATCGACCGGGATTCCGTCTTCCACGGCAACACTTCGGTGAGCGACCATCTCGTCCGCGGACCGACGGTCATCGCAGGCGGCAGCGGATCGCGGGTGCGCGACGCATCCGGCAGGAGTTATCTGGATTCCCTGGCCGGGCTGTGGTGCGTCAATGCCGGCTATGGCCGTCGGGAACTGGCCGACGCGGGCGCCAAGGCGCTGGGCGAGCTGGGCTATTTCCACACCTTCGCCCACATGGGCAACCCGCCCAATATCCGCCTGGCCGACAAGATCCTGCAACTGCTGCGGGACGAAGCCGATTGCGGCCACCTGGCGAGGGTGTTCTTCGCCAATTCCGGCTCGGAAGCCAACGACACGGCGTTCAAGCTGGCGCGCTATATCAGCAATTTGCGCGGCCTCACCAAGAAGAAGAAAATCATCGCCAGGCGGGGGGCGTACCATGGCGTCAGTCTCGCCAGCGGCAGCCTTACCGGCATCGACTACTATCACCGCGCCTTCGATCTGCCCGTCGAGGGCGTGCTCCACATCAGCTGCCCGCACCACTTCGCCTTCGCCGAACCGGGCGAGAGCGAGCGCGCGTTCACCGACCGGCTGGCCGGCGAACTCACCGATCTGATCGAGACGGAGGGCGCCGAGACCATCGCCGCCTTCTTCGCCGAGCCGATCATGGGGGCCGGCGGGGTGATGATGCCGCCGGAGGGCTACTTCGAAGCCATCCAGCCGATCCTGAAGGCCAATGACATCCTGTTCGTCGCCGACGAGGTGATCTGCGGCTTCGGCCGGCTGGGAACCTGGTTCGGCTCCGGGGCCTACAACCTCAAGCCCGACCTGCTGTGCTTCGCCAAGGGGGTGACCAGCGGCTATTTCCCGGTCTCGGGGGTGGTGGTCTCCGACGGCGTCTGGGACGTCCTCGCCGAGGGATCCAAGGAAATCGGCGCCTTCGCCCACGGCTACACCTATTCGGGCCATCCGGTCGGCGGCGCGATCGGCCTGGCGAACATCGCCGTCCTCGAGGATGAGGGTCTGATCCACAACGCGGCCGAGGTCGGCGCCTATTTCAAGGCCGCCCTCGACGAACGTCTGGCCGAACACCCCAACGTCGGCCAGATCCGGGGGCGAGGGCTGATCCTGGGCGTTGAACTGGTCGCCGACCGCGCTTCGGGCCGGCGCCTCGAGCCCACCGACCATGCCCACCGCCGGGTCGCCGCCGCCGCCTTCGAGCGCGGCCTGATCACCCGGGCCATGGCCTACATCCCGGTCAACGCCTTCTCCCCGCCCCTGATCTACACCCGCGCCGATGTCGATGAGACGGTGGATATCTACGCGGCGGCGCTCGAGGACGTGTTCGGAACCTAGGCCCCTACCTCCCAGCGCCTGAACACCAGGCTGCAGTTGAGGCCGCCGAAGGCGAAGGAGTTCAACAGCAGCAATTCGGCGGCGATCGGGCGGGCGGCGCCGAGGACAAGGTCGAGGTCGCAGTCGGGGTCGGGTCCCAGATAGTTCAGGATCGGCGGGGCGAGGCCTTCGCCCAGGCCGATGAGGCCGATGACGCCCTGAAGAACGGTGGCGGCGCCGATGAGGTGGCCGTGGGCGCTCTTGGTGGCGATCACCGGGTGGCCCTTGGCGCGGGAGTCGAAGACGGCGTGGATGGCGGCGGTCTCGTTCTTGTCGTTGAGCGGGGTTCCGGTGCCGTGGGTCGAAATCAGAATCTGGGACGCCTCGCGCGCCCCGGCCTGGTCGAGCGCGGCGCCCATGGCGGTGACCGCGCCTTCGAGGCTGGGCTGGGTCCAGTGGAAGGCGTCGGAGGAGAGGCCGACGCCAGCCAGTTCGGCGACGATCTTGGCCCCGCGCGCCCGGGCGTGGTCCAGGGACTCCAGGATCAGGGCCGCCGCGCCTTCGCCGATGGCCATGCCGTCGCGGCCGGCGGAGAACGGCCGGCAGGTGGTCGGGCTCATGGCGTTCAGGCCCTCCCAGGCCCGCAGGCAGGTGGGGGTGGCGATGGCCTCGCTGCCGCCGACCAGGGCGGCATCGGCCTGGCCCGAGGCGATCAAGCTCGCCCCCTGGGCGATGGCGTGGCCGGAGGAGGAGCAGGCGCTGGAAACGGCGAACACCGGACCCTTGACGCCGAACTCCATGGAGACCGCGCTCACCGGCGCGCTGACCATGACCCTGGGCACGGTCATCGGATGCATGCGCGCGGCCTTCTGGCCGTAGAAGCGTTCGTAGGAGGCCTCCAGGGTGTGGATTCCCGCGAAACCGTGGCCGAGAACCACGGCGGTGCGGGCGGCCAGGGCCGGTGATCCGATCAGCCCCGCGTCGCCCAGCGCCTCATGGCAGGCCTTCAGGGCGTAGAGGGCGAAGGGGTCCAGGGAATTGCCGATCCGCCGGCCGAGCGCGGCTTCGGTGGCGGCGACGGTGTCGCCCTCGACCAGGGCGACGGCGGTGTCGCGGGTCTCCGGTCCGTGCGGGCCTGGATCGAACCGGCGCAATTTGATGGCGCCGTGTCCATCACGGGCGGCGGCCCAGCTCTCCGGCGCGGTGGCGCCGAGCGGCGAGATGGCGCCCAGGCCGGTGACGACGATCCGCCGCGCATTCACGGCGGTCAGGGCGCCGGCTTCGCGGCGATCACCCCCTCAAGCACGTCGAGGAACTGGTCCAGATCGGTGACCTTCTCGAAGGCTTCCTGAGGGATTTCGACGCCGTACTTCTCCTCGACGGCGAAGACGACGCTGACCACATCGACCGAGTCCAGGCCGATGTCGGCCAGGGTGGCGCCGCGCACGAGCTTGTCTTTGTCGATCAGCGCTTCGCGCGCGATGAGGTCGATGAGCTCGTCGTCCAAGGCGGCCATTCACTAGGGTTCCCAAGCAGTCCGCGCCCCGCGCGGGGCGAGCCATATCAAGCCGCGGGCCGCTCACCAACCTCGCTCGTGACGGCGCGCCGCCAGAGCACCGGGAAGAGCGGGTGATCCATCGGCGCCCCGGACGGCAGTTCGGCCGCCAGACCGGGGAATTCCGGTGAGGTCTTCCAGGGGCGTGGCGCATGGCGGACGTCGTCGCCGATGAATCTCGCCGAGAACACCCGCCGGCGGCGGGAAGGTCCGGCCCCCGCCGCGGCGTGAAGGGTCAGCATGTGGAAGCAAACCGCGTCACCCGGCTCCAGCGCCCAGCCGAGGATCTTGAATGCGGTTCGGTCGGCTTCGATGTCCGGAAGGTCGGCCAGGGCGCCGGGGGGAAACCATTTGGCCTGGCTGTCGCGAAAGGTGCGTGGCATCAGCCAGGGGCCGAGATGCGATCCGGCCACGAACTCCAGCGTCGAGGCCCGCTCGACCGGATCGACCGGGATCCAGAAGCTCATCGTCTGGGCGCCGTCGATGTTGTAATAGGGCTGGTCCTGATGCCAGGGCGTGCGTGTCGCCGTCCCAGGCTCCTTGACCAGGAGGTGGTCATGGTGGAAGCGCGCGGTTTCGCTGCCCATCAGGATGCCGGCGGTTTCGGCCAGCGCCGAGCCAGTGACGACGCGCTCGAAGGCGGCGATGCGGCGCCAGTTGCGGAAGTCCTCGAAGAAGCGGCCCGGGTCGTCCGGTCCGCTGGCGATGAGGGCGCGCTCGCTGGGCGCGGCCAGGCACGATTCGATCCCTTCGCGCAGGTCGTCGATCTCGGCCGGGGAGATCAGCCCGCGGATCACCGCCGCGCCATCCCGGCGGAAGGCTTCGACGGCTTGGGCCAGATCGGCGACCGTCATCGGGGTTCGGATTCCTTCAACAGCTCGGCGAGGTGGTCCTTCCAGGCGGCGGCCCAGGTGTGGGTGCCGTGGCCGTGGGTGAGGGGACTTGTCGGCAGAAGGATGAACCGGCCGCGCGACAGGCGCGGGGCTTCGCGCTCGGCGATGCCAAGTTCGGGCGGATTGATGAAGTCGTCGGCCGAGTTGATCCACATCACCGGCGCGGTGATCGCCTCCAGATGCGCCGAGGGATCGTAGTCGCCAGAGGCATCGACCTGATAGATCAGATCATCGGCATCCAGGCTCGCCAGAAAGTGGCCGAGTGATTTCTCCAGGTATCGATCGGCGTCCGGGCCGGTGGGCAGCGACTTTTGCATCTGGACCGGGGCGCTGCCGGCGATGGCCAGGATGTCGGCGGCGGTGGTAAGTCCGCCCCGGGGCTCGGTCTTGTAGTCGCCGCCCATCCAGGCCGGGTCGGAACGCACGGCCGAGACGATCATCGCCCGCCACAGGCGGTTGCGCCCGGCGATGGGGACGGGCAGGCAGGCCAGCGGCATCAGGGCGTCCATGCCGTCCGGCCAGGCCTCGCCCCACATGAAGGCGTGCATGCAGCCCATGGACGTCCCCATGATCAGGCGCAGGCGCGGGATTCCCAGCCCCTCGGTGACCAGGCGGTGCTCGGCCTCGACCATGTCGGCGTAGCCATAGGCCGGAAACCGCGCGCGCAGGCCATCGCTGGGCTTGGACGACTTGCCGTGGCCGATGTCGTCGGGAAGGATGATGTAGTAGCGCGCCGTGTCGAGCAGCTGGCCGGAGCCGAACAGCTCGCCGGCGAACTGCGGCCGCAGGAACTGACCGCCCGAACCGCCGGTGCCGTGAAGAATGAGGACGGCATTGGCGATCCGCCCGGCGGCGTCGCGGCGAGGCTCGCCGAGGGTCGTGTAGTGCAGGCGAAGCTCGGGGAGGCTTCCGCCCGATCGGAAATGGAAGTCGCGGATCACGAAGTCGGCTTCGCGGGTGGCCAGGGCCGGCGCGGGCTGGGCATGAGCTTGACCGGCGATGGCGAGGCTTGCGGCGAGCGCGAGGAGGCGTCTGATCATCTGAGATCCTTGTTCGGAGCCCGCGCCTGACGCAATATCACCCGCCAGGCGGCGCGGTCGAGCCCGGGTCTTGCAACACCCCAAGCACCTTCCCCCCCTTGGCGCCCTGAACGATCACCACCGTGTCCAGGCCATCATCCGTGGGCGGAGGGAGTTTGAAGAGGGCGGGGCGGCCGGTCCAGGGACCCAGGCGGACGAGCTGGCGGACGACGTTCTTGTGGGGGACGGTCTTGCCGCGGTTGTCGCCGTCCTTGACCTCGACATCCTGTTCGCGGGGGTCGTAGCGGATCAGCCAGACCTCGCCGCCATCCCTGGGCCGGGCGCCGGAGCCGACGGCGAGGCGGCCGTCTTCGCGCAACTGCATTTGCGGCGATGCGGCCTGGCCATGGCGGGCGGCCTCGATCAGGGCGTCGATGGCGGCGGTCTTGGATCCCGAAGCCTGGACCGCGCCATCGACGACGACCTGGGGGGTATAGACATCGCGGGGGCCAAAGCGCTGGTCGTAGGCGCGCTGGCGGTCGGTGAACTCAGGTCTGGCGAAGGTGTCCTTCCAGCCGAGATAGTCCCAGTAGTCGACCGGCCAGGTGAGGGCCAGGACATCCGGCCGGTCGGCGAGCCGGGCCTCGGCGGCGTTGGCCTTGCCGCAGGAGGCGCAGCCCTGGGCGGTGAACAGCTCCACCACCACCGGGCGCTTGGCCCATGCCGCCGCCGGAGCGGCCAGGACGGCGCAGATCGCGAAGAGGCGGAGGGCGGCCCTGGTCATGCGCCGGCAATTAAGCGGAGTTTCGGCGACCGGCGGTTCACGAAACTGTGAACGGCGCCTCGTCAATAAGGAGCGCGGGGTTTGTCAGCCCGCTCCCTGGTGAAG
>DASRLN010000141.1:0-14337 GCA_035648435.1 Caulobacteraceae bacterium | reverse complement strand
GCCCACCCCAACCGCCAGCCCGACGCGGTGAAATCATGACAACAACAGAGAAAACGCAGCGCGGGCTTCCAGCCCGCTCTAGCCGGCCTTCGGTCGTTCGGCTCAAGCCGAAAAGGGCGGGCTGGAAGCCCGCGCTCCGGTACAAGGCCCCTGGCGCGAGGGGCGCGCGATGCTAGACGACCTCAAGGCCAGGAACCTCGCCTGGTCCCAGGCCAAGCGGCGGGTCGATCCGGACTTCTTCAGCCGGCTCGAACGCCAGCAGAACCCGGCCTATCTATGGATCGGCTGCTCCGACAGCCGGGTGCCGGCCAACGAAATCGTCGGCCTCGATCCGGGCGAGCTGTTCGTCCACCGCAACATCGCCAACCTCGCTCCGCCGCAGGACGCCAACTACCTCTCGGTGCTGCAGTTCGCCGTCGAGGTGCTCCAGGTTCGCCATGTCCTGGTCGTCGGCCACTATGGCTGCGGCGGAGTGCGCGCGGCGCTCGACGACGAGCGCCACGGTCTCATCGACCATTGGCTCCATCCGATCCGCGAAATCGCCGAAATTCGTCGCGACGAGTTGGCCGGGTTCCCCGAAGGTCGCGCGCGGCAGAACCGGCTCTGCGAGCTGAACGTCATCCGCCAGGTGCGCAACGTCGCCTCCGACGTCTTCGTGCGCGACGCCTGGACCCGCGGCCAGAAGCTCTCCATCCACGGCTGGGTCTATGCCCTGAGCGACGGCTTGGTCCGCGACCTGGGGGTGACCATCTCGACCCAGGAGGACTACGAACTCATCGCGACGGCGTCCCCGTGATCCGCACCCGCGCCCGGACGCGCCGCCCGCCTGCGTCCACCACCGTCACCCGATAGAACCCCGGCCCCGCCGGCCGCCAGACCGCGCGCCCGCTCGCCGCGTCGATGCCCACCGGCGCGCCATCGACGTACCAGGCGAGGCCATCGCCGCCGGCGGCCAGCACCAGCCCGCGCGAAGAGGGGCCGAACCCCGGCGCCATCACCGTCGCCCCGTCGGGCGGGAAGATCAGGCGCGGACCCTCGCCGGCGCGGGAAAGCCGCTCCAGCGCCCGCGGCGCGGCCTTCGGCGCGATCGGCCTGGGGGCCGAAGCTCTGGCCCCGAGGGCGTCGGCGACATCGAAGAGCAGCGGCAGGGCCGCGCCGGCGCCGGTGAAGCCCCCGCGCGCGCCGCCGTCGGCGCGGCCGGTCCACACCGCGATGGCATGGTCGCCGATCACCCCCGCCGCCACCGCGTCGCGGAACCCGTAGGAGGTGCCGGTCTTGAACGCCAAGGGCGGACCACCCGCGGTCAGGGCCGAGGGCATGCGGCCCTTGGGCGTGGGCGCCTCGCGCAGGATGTCGAGAACCTGCCGCGCGGCGCCGGCGCGAACCAGCCGGACACCGGACAGCCGGGTCCCGGCCTCGGCCTCGGCCTCGGTCCATGCCAGGGGCTTGGCGACGCCGCCGTCGGCGAGGGCGGCGTAGAGCAGGGCGAGGTCACGCAGGGTGATCCCCTCGCCACCGAGCGCCAGAGCCAGCCCGGCGTCGCGATAGGCCGCCCTGGGCCTCGCCAGCCGCACCCCCGCCGCGGCCAGCCGGCTCTCGAACACCACCGGTCCGATCCGGTCGAGAAGGGCCACCGCCGGCACGTTCAGCGAATGGATCAGCGCCTCGCGGGCGGTGACCGGGCCGTGGAACACACGGTCGAAGTCCTCCGGCTGATAGTCGGAAAAGCGCCTGGGCGCATCGTCGAGCTGGGTGTCGGGGGCGGCCGCGCCGTCGTCGAAGGCGAAGGCGTAGATCAGCGGCTTCAGCGCCGAGCCCGGCGAGCGCAGCGCGCGGGTCATGTCAATCCAGCCGCCCGGCCGGTCCAGCCCGGCCGATCCGACCGCCGCGCGCACCGCGCGGGACGGCCCGGTCTCGACCACCACGATGGCCACCTGCGTGTCCGCGCCCTGCTCCCGCGCCGTCCGGGCGGCGAGCGGCTCCAGCCGGCGTTGAAGGTCGGCGTCGAGGGTCGAGGCGACCGAAGCCTGGCCGGCGGGCGCGGCGCGCGCCAGTTCTCCGGCCACATGCCAGGCGAGGGCGGGAAACGGCGCCCGCCGGGGAAGCGGCTCGGCGTCGGCCCCCGCCGCGTGCTCCGCGTCGATCAGCCCGGCGCGGAGCATCCTGGCGAGAACGGCGCGGCGGGCGGCCCGGGCGGCGGCGGGATGGCGGTCGGGCCGCCGCGCCTCCGGCGACTGAGGCAGGGCGATGAGCAGCGCCTGCTCGCCGTCGGTCAGGGTGCGCGGCTCATGGCCGAAATAGGCCAGGCTGGCGGCCCGCACCCCCTCTAGATTTCCGCCGTAGGGGGCGAGCGTCAGATACAGAGCCAGAATCCGCGGTTTGGAAAGGCGCGCCTCCAGCTGGGCGGCGCGGATCATCTCGATGATCTTGGCCCCGATCGTTCGCCGCCGGGGCTCCAGCAGCCGCGCCACCTGCATGGTCAACGTCGATGCCCCGGACGTCGCGCGTCCGCGCAGCGCCGCCGACACCCCCGCGCGCAGGATCGCCGCCGGATCGACCCCCGCGTGCTCCCCGAACCGGGCGTCCTCGATCCGCGTCAGCCGGGCCAGAAAATCGGGATCGGTGCGGCTGAGGTCGGCCCGGATCCGCCAGCGTCCGCCCTCGACCGGCAGCGCCCGCAGCCATCGCCCCCGCCGATCCAGCACCACCGGCGAAGACCGCGCGCCCCGCGCCATGTCCGGCGGAAACGCCGCGTCGAGCCCCAGCAGGCC
Organism: Caulobacteraceae bacterium; assembly: GCA_035648435.1. Lineage (GTDB taxonomy): Bacteria > Pseudomonadota > Alphaproteobacteria > Caulobacterales > Caulobacteraceae > Acaudatibacter. Next base: position 11,566 of record DASRLN010000141.1, on the reverse strand, counting down.
GGCCTCGACCACGACCAACGCGATGAGGGCCAGGACCAGCCGCCGAACGGTCGTGGCGTCTCTTTGCTCACCCGTGAAACGGGGGAGCTGGCGGACGGCCCCCTTGCCGTCCGACTGAGGGGGCGCAAAGCCACCGCCCAACTGTTGATCATGCCCGCCCGGCCACCGCGCCCCCTCCGTCACGGCGCTAGATGGCGCCGCGCCACCTCCCCCGCGAGAGGGCGGGGGAGGATCAGATTCCGCGGCGACCCACGCCCTCACCCGGCCGGCGCGACGACCAGCCGGCCGTTCCGCGGCCGGCGACCGCGGAGTGGTACATGTCGATCGCTTCCGCCCCTGGCAGGAAGAAAGCCCCCGGCGTAACCGCCCGGGCCACATAGGCGAAGGCATAGGGCTGGTTTCCGGGCAGAGAGAAGGCGGCGACATAGCGGTCGTCGCGGCTTTCCTGGGCGCTGGCGTCGGTCAGCTTGCCGAGGAAGCGGAACGGTCCGGTCTGGGCGTCGGCGGGTCCGAGGGTGGTCTCGATCTCGAAGCCGGCCGGCAGGGCATCATCGATCGCCAGGGCCGTCGTTCCGCCGCGCATGGAACGGCCCGACACCAGCACGATCACCCGGTCGCCCTGCTTGAGCCTCGCCATATCGACCGGCCCGCCGGCGAAGCTGAAGAAGGTCTTGGTCACCGACAGACCGTTGGCCGAGGTGGGCGGCGAGATCAGCGGCGTGCCGCGAACGGTGACCGTGCGCCAGAGAGGTCCGGCGCCGCGGTTGACGAACCGCGCGTCGGCCAGCCGCCCCACCGCCCAGCGCGGCGCGCCGCCGACGGCCGACAGCCCGACCGCTCCGGACGCATCGACGCGGATCGCGCCGGCCGCCCGCAGCATGAAGTGCGCCGCCTGCAGGAGCCGCGCCTGCTCCTGGGTGTTGAGGGAGTCGGGGTCCCTGACCGCCCCGGCCAGCCGCGCCTGCAGCCGGCGGCCGATGTCCGGCTCGCCGGCCTCGTAGGCCAGGGCGATGGTCGCGGCCAGATCGCGCAGGGGACTCTGGTACCAGTCCTGCTCGTCCTTCCAGCCGAGAGCGGCGATGGCCCGGCCGAACGCCGATCTGGCCCGCGCATGGTCGCCCATCATCGCCAGGCCGGCGCCGATCTGGGCCATGGCCAGGGGCGAGCCCTCGGACTTCATCTGGATGTCGTGCCACCAGCGCAGCCGCGCCAGATCGCCGCGCCCGGCCTTGGCCAGCACATAGAGGGCGTAGGCCGAGGTCCGCGAGCGCATCCGCGCCGTCGCCGCCTTGGAGGCGTCCTTGCCGCCCGCCCACCAGTCCGGATAGTCGAGGCGATAGGCCACCGAGGCGAAGCCGTCTGGACGGCTGACCAGGCGCATGGCCGCGAGGGCCTCGTCGATCGCCTGCTGGGGGATCGGCGCGCCCCGAGCCCGCGCCTCGACCAGGAAGTCGGTGACATAGGCCCCCAGCCACGGGTCCGCCTCGCCGTCGCCGACCCGCCACAAGCCGAAGGCGCCGTCGAGCGTCTGGCGGTCGAGGAGCTTGCCCACCGCGTCGGCGAGGCCGCGCCGGATCTTCGGATCGTCCGACATCTCGGCGGCGTAGAGCAGCGGATAGGCGGTCGAGACCAGCTGCTCGGTGCAGCCGTAGGGATAACGCGACAGGGCCACCACCAGGGGTCCCGGATCGAAACCCTGGAACGGCGAGTAGCTGACCTGCAGGGAGACATCGCCCGCCGCCAGGCCGCCCAGCAGCGCCGTCGGCGGCGTATAGGCCTCGCCCGGCCGCTGGAGCTCGGTGGTGGCGCGGGTGATCGGTCCCCAGCCGAGGCGGGTTTCGATGTCGTAGTCCTTGGCGGTCGAAAAGCCCGGGCCGGCGAGGGTGAAGCCGACCTTGCCCAGGCCCGTGCGGCCGGGCGCGACGAAGGCGATGTGCTGGGCGATGCGTTGTCCGACCAGCAGCCGGAAGACCTGGGTGAACCGCGCGACGATGCCGCCGGTGGCCCAGGTCCGGGCCTGATAGTCGCCGGCCCGGCCCTCGACATTGTGCACCTCCAGCGTCGCCTCCGGCTGATCGCCGGGCGACAGGAAGCGTGGCAGATCGAGATCGGCGACCACCGGTTCGCGCACGGTCATCGCCTTGGATCCGCCGCCGACCGCCTCGTCGGTCCAGGCGACGGCCATGATCCGCAGTTCGCCGTTGAACCGCGCCGCCGGCAGCCGGATTGTCGCCCGCCCGTCGAGCCCGGTGCGTACTGCGCCCGACCACAGCGCCACCGACCGGATCGGCGTCACCGTCAGCCCCTCGCCGCCCAGTTCGTCGCCGCCGAAATCGACGTTGGCCGGGGCGCCGAGGTTGGCGTCGAGCAGCCGCCCGTAGTCGTCGCGGTAGTCGACCCCGAGGGCTCGCTTGCCAAAATACCACTTCACCGGATCGGGGCTCTCGAACTTGGTCAGCGCCAGGATGCCTTCATCGACCGCCGCCACGGTGACATAGGCGGTCTGACCGAAGCCGAGGCCCTTGACGGTCACCGGGACGACGACATCGGCGCGGGAGTCGATCTTGGCCGGTGTCGCCAGGTCCACCGTCAGGCGCCGGCTCTGCGGATCGAGCGGCACATAGATGAGACCAAGCGCGCGACGAGGGACGGGGGTCGCCACCGGATCGCGCGGCTGGATCACCGTCACCAGCACATAGGCGCCGCCGCCCCACGCAGCCGAGGTCTCCAGCCGCACCGTGCCGCCATTGGCGCCCAGGGAGACGGTCTTGAACTCGATCACCCGGTCGGTGGCCACCGCGATCTGCGCCTCGCCGGCGTAGGGCGCCTTGATATTGACCTCCACCGTGTCGCCCTGGCCGTAGGTCTTCGAACCGGCGGCGACGCGCACCAGATCGGGGGCCTCGACATCCTCGGCCGGGGCGCCCCAGCCGGCGGAAAAGCGCCGCACCGTCCTGGCGCCGCCCGGACCCTCCAACTCGAGCCGATAGTCGCCCCAGCCCAGACGTCGGTTCAGCCGCGCCGGCTGGTCGGCGGGGACGTCGAGGGTTCCCTTGGCCACCACCGCGTCCCGGCTCGACCGCCGCCACTGCCATTTGCCGTCCTGCTGGAACCAGTCATAGTTCCAGTTCTCGCTCACCAGCGTGTAGGCGACCCCCGACGCGGCGATTCGCCGGCCGCCGGGCTCGGCGGCGATGATGTCGAGTCCGACCGCTGGCGCGCGGTCGTTGCTGGCCGCGCCTTCCTCGACCTTGACGCCGAGATAGACCGGCTTGGTGCGGACCTTGAGACTCACGCCCTCCCGCACGGGCCGGCCGCCCGGCTCAAACACCGAGGCGGTGACGCTGGCGATGAGGGGCGCGGCGGTGTCGCCGGCCTGGGCGCCGGGGAAGGTCAGGACCGCCCGGCCGGCCCCGTCGGTGACGGTGGTCCCCAGCTCGATGAACTTCTCGGCGAAGGCGGTCCGCTGGTCTCCCCACTGATAGTCCGTGTACTGAGGAAACGGGTTGGGATCGGCACGCAGGCGCGCCTCGCCCTGGGTCTGCAGGCCCGAGCCGATCGCGCCGTAGAGAAAGCGCGCATCGACATCGACCACGCGCGCTTCGGCGGCGCCCACCGGGGTCGCGGCGTCACCGCCGACGGTCACCGCCAGCCGCTGCGGGGCGAAGTCCTCGACCGAGAACGCCAGGGTTCCGGCCGGCTCGTCGTAGCCCTCGATATGCAGTTCCGCCGTCCAGTGTCCCCGCGGAGCGCTCTTGGGCAGATCGATGTCGGCCAGCACTGCGCCGCCCTTGGCGTCGGCGAAGACCCAGCGCTTGAATTCGACGCCGGAGGGCCGCTTGACTTCGATGTAGCCCCGGCGGTCGCCCACCGCTTTGGAAGCCTGGTCGCGCACCAGGGCGGTGAGGCGGACGCGCTCGCCGGGCCGATAGATGCCCCGGTCGGCGTAGAGATAGCCATCGATCGCCGTCTTGGCGATGCGGCCGGCGGTGAGGGTTCCGCCCTCGCCGGCCGGCTGGCGTCCGCCGACGCCCTGCTTGGAGAGATCGACCGGCGAACGGTCCAGGTCGAGCACCGCCAGGTCGCCCTGCGCGCCATGGGCCATGACCATCTTGGCCGCCGAGACGCCTTCGCCTTCCAGCAGCGCATGGGCAAAGCGCGCCCGGCCCGACCCGTCGGCGGTCATGCTGGCCAAGTCCTCGCCGTCCTTGGCCACCAGCGACACCCTCACGCCCGGCAGCGTCCGGGCGGTCTTGAGGGAGCGGACGACCACGTCCAGGGAGTCGGCGCCGCCGTAGGCGATGAGGGCCATGTCGGTGAACATCACCCACCGCCGCGCCTGGGCCGGCGGCGGACCCTGATGCGCCTTGTCCGCCAGTTCACGGCCTCCCGAGGCGTCGCGGGCCTTGATCACATAGCCGCCCGGCTTCATCGACTTCAGCACCGCCCCGAGGGGGAAGACGGTGGTGACCTTCTGTCCGGCGCCGCCGCCGTTCACGCTCACCAGACCCTTCCAGACGATCGCCCCTTCGTCGTCGGGACTGTCATCGCCGTAGTCGTCGGCGTAGTCGCCTTCGCCAGTCGGGCTGGGGGCGCTGATCGTCTTGCGCACCAGATTGCGGTCCGGCACCAGCCAGACCTCGATCGCCAGCTTGGCGACGTTGACGGTCTCGATGGCGACGCCGTCGGAGTCCTCGCGCGGCAGAATCACACCCTGGCCGGCGAACCCGACGTACGGCGGCTTCTCCCCGAACGCGAAATCGACATCGGCGTTTTCGGCCAGGGTCTCGCCGCTCTTGGCCGGGAGCCCCTTGAGCAGGGTGATCCGCCGCTCGGTGAACCCGACCCCGCCGACGCAGAGCTGATCGTCCTTCACGCTCACCGCCGGCGCGTGGCCGAGTTCCGGCGAAACAAGGACGAAATCGGCGTACGACCGGGCCGGGTCCAACGGCCGGGTCAGCTGGACGCAGGCCAGGGGCTGGGGTCCGGTGGTGTCAAGGCGCGATTTCCACACCGCGAAGCCGTCCGGCCTCGGCATGCCCCGGCGCGGCGCGTCCGGCGACCGCGGTTTACCAAAAAGACTCCAAATCGATCCTTCCCGCGGCGCCGGTGCGACGGTTTCGCTCCGTCCGAGGGCGCCATCGGATCCTTTTGCAGCAAGAAATCCCACGCCGAAGCCCACAACAAGGGCTGCGATCGCCGCCGCGGCCAAGGTCCGGTTCATGTGCAGCGCGCCCCCTTGCCATATCGGCGTCGATGGAAGCGCACCTGGAATGACCGGTCAATCAATCGTTGGATCGGCGTTCGGGTAAATGCGCCTTAACCCTCTTGCCGCAAACCGTGATCGGGGAACGGCGCGGCATCGTGGAGGGGTTCAGGTCGATGGCAAGGGTGGCGCGCCGAACCGGTATTTCGGCTTTTCGAGGTTCGGTGTCCCGGGCCTGGTCGGGCAATTCGGCCGCCCGCGTGCGCGGCGCCCTTGTCGCCGCGACCGGAGGCGCGCTCGCGCTGTGCCTGGCCAGCTACCGCGCCGGCGATCCCAGCCTGAACACCTCGGTCAGCGGCCCGGCCATGAACCTGCTGGGCTCGCCAGGGGCCGTCGTCGGCGACCTGGCGTTCCAGGGCCTGGGGCTGGGTGCGTGGGTAGTTGTCCTCGTGGTCCTCGCGCTCGGACTTTCGCGCGCGTTCGCCGGCACGGTCGTAACCGCGCGCGTCCAACCGTGGCGCAGAATCGCCGCCATGCTTCTGGGCGCGACGTTCCTCGCCGGGGCCTTCGCGGCCGTTCGTCCGCCTGTGGCCTGGCCCCTCGCGGCAGGTCTCGGAGGTCTGACGGGCGACGGAATGCTGAGACTGGTCTCGTCGGCGGCGGCCATGGCTCCATTGGCCGATCCGGAACCGCTCGTCGCCATATTGCTCGCGGTCGCCGGCCTCGGAATTCTCGGGTTTGCCCTGGGCGTCGGGCACTGGATGTCGGTTGAAGCAACTTTTTGGCGTCACCGAAAAATGGCGACCCCGACGACGAAACCCGTGCCCATCCCGCGAACCGCCAAGACCAGACCCGAAGAGCCGCCAGCCGACGCGCCATCGGCGGTCACCTCGTCCCTGGCGATCAGGCAGCCGAAGGGAGCCCCTCGCGCCTCCGGCCGCGAGGAGCGGGAGACACAGCCGAGCTTCCCGTTTGCCGATACGACGGGCTTCAGGCTTCCCGAGTTGGCCATGCTGGCCAAGCCCAAACCCCGCGCCTCGTCTTTCGATGAGGACGCTCTGCGCCAGAACGCGCGGCTTCTCGAAAGCGTCCTGGCCGAGTTTGGAGTGCGCGGACTGATCGACCAGATACGACCCGGTCCGGTCGTCACCCTCTACGAACTCGTCCCGGCGCCGGGCGTCAAATCCGCCAGGGTGGTGGCGCTTTCGGACGACATCGCCCGATCGATGAGCGTCGCGGCCTGCCGTGTGAGCGTGGTTCCGGGCCGCAATGCGATCGGCATCGAGCTGCCGAACGCCAAGCGCGAAACGGTCTATCTGCGTGATCTACTTTCCAGCGCCGAGTACGAAAAGGCGAGTCAGTTGCTGCCGTTGGCCCTCGGCGAAACCATCGGCGGAGAGCCCTATGTCGTCGATCTGGCGAAAATGCCCCACCTGCTGATCGCCGGCACCACCGGCTCGGGCAAGTCCGTAGGCGTAAACGCGATGATTCTCTCCATCCTCTATCGACTGCCGCCGGAAAAATGCCGCTTCATCATGATCGATCCGAAGATGCTGGAGCTGTCCGTGTACGATGGAATCCCCCATCTTCTGGCCCCGGTCGTCACCGATCCCAAGAAGGCGATCGTCGCCCTGAAGTGGACCGTGAGGGAGATGGAAGATCGCTATCGCCGGATGTCGAAGATCGGCGTCCGCAACGTCGCCGGCTATAACGATCGGGCCAACGAGGCCCTCGCCCGCGGCGAGCATTTCGTCCGCACGGTGCAGACCGGATTCGACGACCGCGGGAGGCCGATTTACGAGGAGGAGAAGCTGCGTCCCGAACCGATGCCCTATCTGGTCGTCGTCATCGACGAGGTCGCCGATCTGATGATGGTGGCCGGCAAGGACATCGAGGGGGCGGTGCAGCGGCTCGCCCAGATGGCGCGCGCCGCCGGCATCCACCTGATCATGGCGACCCAACGCCCGTCGGTGGACGTCATCACCGGCACCATCAAGGCGAATTTCCCAACGCGGATCGGCTTTCAGGTCACCTCGAAGATCGACTCTCGGACGATCATGGGAGAACAGGGCGCCGAACAGCTGCTGGGACAGGGCGACATGCTCTACATGGCCGGGGGCGGAAGGATTACCCGGCTTCACGGTCCCTTCGTATCCGATGGCGAGGTCGAGGCGGTCGCCAGGTTCCTTCGTGATCAGGGCGAGCCCCATTACCTCGACGATGTGACCGCTTCACCGGATGAGGACGGTGAGGGAGAATTCGGCGAAGGGAGCGGTGGCGACGCCGCCGCGGCCAACGATGTCTATGATCAGGCGGTCGCCGTGGTCACCCGGGACCGCAAGGCATCGACGAGCTACATCCAGCGCCGGCTCCAGATCGGCTACAACCGAGCCGCCTCGCTCATCGAACGGATGGAGCGCGAAGGCGTCGTCGGAGCCGCCAACCACGCCGGCAAGCGCGACATCCTCGCGCCGCCGCCCATCTGACCCGGGTCATTGGCGGGACCCGTCCGCCGACCTAGATAGGTGGTACTCGGAGCGACCCGTCCCATGGTCCCATTCAAGCCTGCCCAACTTCTGGTTGCGATCTTACTCGTCGCGCCGTCGTCCGCGCCCGCCGCCGCGGCTTCGAACCTCCCACGGCTATCGGCCAGCGACGAAGCGACCGTTCGCGCCGCCGCGGCCTACCTGGGTGGTCTGACGAGCGTCCGCGCCCACTTCGTGCAAACCGGCGCGCGCGGGACGACGAGCCAGGGTGAATTCTATCTACAGAGGCCGGGCAAGGCGCGATTCGACTATGCGCCGCCCTCCGGGCTGACCATCGCCTCCAACGGTCAGGTGGTCTCGGTGCTCGACACTCGACTGAACAGCTTTCAAAGCTACCCGCTCGGAATGACTCCGCTTTCGCTGTTTCTCTCCAAGGAAGTTCGCCTGGACCGTGGCGTGGAGGTCACCAGCGTGACGGCCTCAAGCGATGGTTTCTCGATTACGGCGCGGGACGGTCGGCGTCGTTCCGACGGGCAGATCGCCCTCTACTTCCAGCGGGCGCCACTCACCCTCTTGGGGTGGACGATCACCGACGCGCAGGGTGCTTCGACGCGTGTGCGGCTCACCGACTTGTCGGCGGCTGGACCCTTCGATCGGCATCTGTTCACTTTGCGGCCACCACGTCCCAGCCCCGATCAGCTACGTTGAAGTCTGGAGAACGTCGGCCAAGAAACTCGCCCGTCTCGACGATTGACATTGGCTGAGATTGTGGCCGATATGTCACAGATGCTCCGACATGACGTCGGGGCGCGCCGTTCCGGGCCGATCCCCTCCCGGTGCGGTTCGAAATCGACTTATCGTCGCCCGGGCGACATCGTCGTCCGGGCGCCTTTGTCCCCCTCCTGCACAACGAGGATCGATGCGCCTTCGCATTGCTTCATGGAACGTCAATTCGGTTCGGCTGCGGGCCGAGCAGATCTCGCGGTTCGTCGTCGAGCAGCAGCCGGATGTGCTCTGCCTCCAGGAGATCAAGTGCCGGGAGGCGGAATTTCCAGTCGAGTCCTTCGCGGCCGCCGGCCTGCCCCATCTCAGGATCAGCGGGCAGAAGGGCTGGCACGGCGTCGCCATCGCCTCCCGCCTGCCGCTGGAGGAGGCCCCGGAACCGGCAATCTGCCGGGAGGGGCACGCCCGCCGCGTCTCGGCAAAGGTGGCCGGAGTGGAAATCCACAACTTTTATGTGCCCGCCGGCGGCGACCTACCCGATCGCCTGGCAAATCCCAAATTCGACCACAAGCTCGACTTCCTCGAGAAGTTGACCGCGGAAATGGCCTGCCGCGACCGGCGCTCGCCCATCGTGATCGCCGGAGATTTGAACGTCGCGCCCGGCGATAATGATGTCTGGAATCACCGGTTCATGTCGAAGGTCGTCAGTCACACGCCCATCGAGCTGACGGCCATGGCGGCGCTAAGAGACAGTCTCGGGTTTATCGATCTGGCGCGCGAAACGACCCCGGAGCCGGAAAAGCTGTTTTCCTGGTGGAGCTATCGCGCCATCGACTTCCGCGTCTCGAACCGGGGATTGCGGCTGGATCACATCTGGGTGACGCCAGGCCTGCGCGCCTCGGCCTTCCACACCGGGACCGCTCGCGCCCGTGTCCATGCGGAGGTCAGGGCCTGGGGAAGGCCGAGTGATCATGCGCCCGTGAGCGCCGATCTCACCCTGTAGACCCGCGCCGCGGCTTGAACCGGTCCTAGGACGCCAGCCGATAGCCGTGGTCTTCCGTGATCAGAAGACTTGCGTTCGACGTGTCGGGTTCGATCTTCTGTCGCAGACGATAGACGTGGGTCTCCAGGGTGTGGGTTGTCACGCCCGCATTGTAACCCCATACCTCCGTCAGCAGTTCCTCTCGAGACACCGGTTTGCCGCCGGCCCGGTAGAGGTACTTCAGGATGTTCGTTTCCTTGTCGGTGAGGCGCAACTTTTTGCCCTTGTGATCGATCAGAAATTTTCCCGACGGTCGAAAGTCATACGGTCCAATCTTGAATATCGCATCCTCGGACAGCTCATGACTGCGAAGCTGAGCACGAATGCGTGCGAGGAGTACGTTGAACTTGAAAGGCTTGGTGACGTAATCATTGGCGCCGGATTCGAGGCCCTGAATGGTGTCGGCGTCCTCGCTAGCGGCGGTGAGCATTATGATCGGCGCCGTAACCCCCTCCGAACGCATGAGACGACAGACTTCGCGGCCGTTCATGTCCGGAAGATCAACATCGAGAAGGATCATATCCGGGCGGCTCTCCTTTGCCCTGGCCACGCCGTCCGAGGCGATCCCCGCGCCCACGGCGCAGAACTGCCCGTTCAACTCCAGCTGCTCGATGAGCAGTTCACGGAGGTCAGCGTCGTCATCGACGACGAGGATGCGTGTGCGTTGCGCCATGTGGCCGACCATGCACCTTTGGCGCCCCTGTAGCCAGGGGTGCGCGCGCAACAGAGCCGCCGAAGCGCGGCGCGGTAGACCGGAGGACGAGTGATCTTCACCGCGCACGCGAACGGCTGGGCGGACGTCGGCGACGCGCGTTTCCGCTGCGCGCTTGGCGTCGGCGGCCTGGCCGTCGCCGGGGAAAAGCGCGAAGGCGACGGCGCCTCACCCATGGGGGCATGGCCCCTTCGGCGGGTGTTGTTCAGGTCGGATCGGCGCCCTCGGCCCGCCACGGTCCTTCCCGCGTCCGCCATCCGCAAAGACGACGGCTGGTGTGACGCGCCGGGCGACCGCAACTACAATCGAGCGGTTTCACTTCCGTATCCGGCCAGCGCCGAAGCGCTCTGGCGCGAGGACGCGATCTACGATCTGATGGTGATCCTCGGCTACAACGACGACCCGGTCGTCGATGGCGCCGGATCGGCGATCTTTCTCCATCTGGCCAGGGAAGATTTCGCGCCAACCAAGGGTTGCGTGGCGATGCCGCGGGCCGCCCTGGAGACTTTGCTCACCCTGGCGGTCCCCGGGGACCGCCTCGTCATCGGTGCGCCGTGATCGGAGCCGTCGCGACGGCGGGGGATCGACCACCGAACAGGGCCGACCCGATTCGGACGGAAGTCGCCCCGAACCGGATCGCGGTCTCGAAATCGCCGCTCATGCCCATCGAGAGGCGGGAAAGACCGTTGCGTCGGGCTATCGCGGCCAGGAGCGCAAAGTGCGGCGCCGGAGGTTCGCCCAGCGGAGGGATACACATCAAACCATCGATCCCGAGATCGAAATCGCGGCGACAGGCGATGAGGAATCCATCGACCTGCCCCGGGACCATGCCGGCTTTCTGGGGTTCCTCTCCGGTGTTGACCTGAATGCCAAGCCGTGGGGTCCGGCCGGCGCGCTGAATCGCTTCGGCGAGGGATCTGGCCAGGTTCACCCTATCGAGGGTCTCGATCACGTCGAAAAGATCAGCCGCCTCCCGGGCCTTGTTGCTCTGCAGCGCCCCAATGAACCGAAGCTCCACGCCAGCCGGCTTGTCCGCCCATCGCCGTGTCGCCTCCTGGATGCGGCTCTCCCCGAATATTAATTGACCCGCATCGATCAGCACCGCGATCGGCGCCCAGGGCTGTTGTTTGCACGCGGCGATCAAAGTTACGCTTGATGGTTTACGGCCGGCGGCGCGCGCGGCAATGTCCATACGCGCCCTGATCGAAACAAGGGCGGCGGCGGGGTCCGTTGCGGGATGGGTCATTGAACGAGCACCCGATTGACTCACTGTGGCGGTCGGCGAGGAAGCTAGGCCGCAACAACGCAACCACAAAGGCCCTCCCGCCCCTTCTCTTTTTTACGGATCCCCTCCGCACGCCCCGCATCGATCTGACACTCGCGCGACTGCCTCGCGG
>DASRLN010000140.1:0-11338 GCA_035648435.1 Caulobacteraceae bacterium | reverse complement strand
CGGTGGGCTCGGTGGGCCTGACCGGCGACTTCATCGCCGCCTATGGCGGGGAGGCGTCCAGGCCGGCCTCGTTGGACGAGCTCGTCCGCCGGCTGGAACGCGGCGACTTCGACCTCGTCGCCGTCGGTCGGGCGCTGCTGCGGGATCCTCGCTGGGCGGCCAAGGTCCATGCCGGCCGTACGGGCGAATTGATGGATTTCGAACGCTCGGCGATGGCCACGCTCAGCTGAATTTCAGGCGTTGAAGTTCAACTTCAGTCCGGGCCTCGGCCAACGGCATTTGAACAGCTTGCCGGTGGACGAACAGGTGACCCAGGCATCGCGCATGTCCTCGCCGCCGAAACAGATGTTGGTGGTGACCAGGTCCGGGAAGGCGAAATGCTCGGTGGACCCGTCCGGATCGAAGGCGGTGACGCCGCCGTTGATGATCGTCGCCACGCAAACCTTGCCGCCTGCTTCCACCGCCAGGCTGTCGAGCAGCTGATAGCCCTGCAGGTTGGCGATCACCCGGCCTGGCGCGAAGCCGGGCTGGGGCGCCAGCTCCCCGGGCGAGGCGATGTCAAAGGCCCACAGGCGGCCGAGCTGGGTGTCGGCCATGTAGACTACGCTCTCGTCCGGCGAGAGCCCGACGCCGTTGGGCGAAATTAGGTGGTCGCGAGCGCGGACGATCTTCGAGCCATCGGTCCTGGCATAGCAGAGGGCGCCGAACTTGCGGCCTTCGGCGGTGCCGCAGCCGTGGTCGGTGAACCAGGCGCCGCCCTGCCTGTCGAAGACGAGATCGTTGGGTCCGATGAGGGGCTTGTCGTCGCAGGCCTCATAGATGGTCTCGACCTTGCCGCTGGCGATATCGACGCGCTGGATCGAGCCGCCGACATGGCTCGCCGGCGTCGGGCCGGGGATGGTCAGGCCGTTCTGCTCGAGCCAGGTGAATGAGCCACCGTTGTTGGTGACCCAGATCGCTCCATCCGGCCCGATGGCCGCGCCGTTGGGACCGCCCCCGCAATCGGCGACCACGGTGCTGGTCCCGTCTGGCGTGACGCGGGTGAGGGTCCCGCGCTTGATCTCGGTGACGATCACCGATCCGTCGGCCATGGCGATCGGACCCTCGGGAAACCGCAGGCCTTCGGTGACCAGCTCGATGTCCATGGCGATATCCTTCTTGCGTGACGAGCTTCGACTATAGACGCCGTTCCAGCACGCGGAAGACGAAGTCGTGGTCGTCGCCGTCGCCCGCGCCATGGGATTCACGGCTGATCTCCCTCCAAGTCCCTTCGTCGAAGGCCGGGAAGACGACATCGCCGGCGGGGGCCGCATCGACCTCGGTGAGATAGACGCGGCTGGCGCGGGGCAGAGCGGCTTCGAATACCGCCGCGCCGCCGATCACGCAAACCTCCTCGACCCCGTCCTCAAGCGCCTGCTCGCGGCCGATCTCGACGGCTTCGGCGAGAGCGTCGCAGATCACCACGCCGGGCGCCCGAAACGAGCCGTCGCGGGTAAGGACGATGTTGCAGCGGCCGGGGAGGGGCTTCCTGGGCAGGCTGTCCCAGGTCTTGCGGCCCATGATCACCGGCTTGCCCAAAGTGAGGGCGCGGAAACGCACGAGGTCGGACTTGAGGCGCCAAGGCAGCGCCCCCGCCGCGCCGATGACCCCGTTGCGACCGCGAGCCACCGGTCCCAGCGTCAGGCGCGGGGCCATCAGATGGCGATCGGGGCGGGGATGGCCGGGTGCGGACGATAGCCCTTCAGCGAAATGTCCTCCGGTCCGAAGGCCAGGATGTCGGCCTTGTCGGCCAGACGCAGATTCGGGAAAGGCAGGGGCTCGCGGGAGAGCTGCGCGGCGGCCTGATCCAGATGGTTGAGGTAGAGATGGGCGTCGCCGAAGGTCTGGATGAACTCCCCCGCCTCGAGACCGGTCGCCTTGGCGATCATGGCGGTGAGGAGCGCGTAGCTGGCGATGTTGAACGGCACGCCCAGGAAGACGTCGGCGGAGCGCTGATAGAGCTGACACGAGAGCCTGCCGCCGGCGACGTGAAACTGGAACAGGCAGTGGCAGGGCGGCAGCGCCATGGCCTCGACGTCGGCTGGATTCCAGGCCGTGACGATATGGCGCCGGCTGTTGGGGTTCTCGCGGATCGAGCGGACGACGGCCGTGATCTGGTCTATCGCCCGGCCGTCCGGCGCGGCCCACGATCGCCACTGCTTGCCATAGACCGGACCCAGATCCCCGGCCGGGTCGGCCCACTCGTCCCAGATCGTGCAGCCGCGTTCCTGCAGCCAGCGCACGTTTGTCTCGCCGGCCAGGAACCACAGCAGTTCCAGCACCACGGAGCGGAAGTGGACGCGCTTGGTGGTCAGCAGGGGAAAGCCGGCGGAAAGATCGAATCGCATCTGGCGGCCGAAGACGCCGAGCGTGCCGACGCCGGTTCGGTCGTCGCGCCGCTCGCCATGGGCCAGAATGTCGCTCAGCAGGTCGAGGTACTGTCGCTCCGGGTGCGGGGCGGCGTCGGGCTCGGGTCGGGCGGCCAGGGAGATCATGAGCCGGGCGAGAGTCGGCTGATTCGCCAAGGCTCCGAAGCCTGTCCGCCGCTGAAGCCGCCGCCGTCGAGGAACGCCTGTTCCTCCGGCGTGCTGGTCCGGCCGAGACAGGCGTTGCGGTGCGGAAAGCGGCCGAAGCGGAGAATGATCTGGCGATGGCTCCGCGCCCACTTCAGGGTCGAGGCGTCGCCGATGTCGCGTTCGAGCGCTTCGCAGAGACCGACCGAGCGGTCCTGGTCGCCGATCCCCTCGGAGTGTTCGAAGGGCAGATAGACGAATGGGCGCATGGCCGGCTCGATGGCCTGATCGGCGCCCGCGGCGATAACGCTGTCCGCCACGCGCCTCGCCAGGGGATCGGTGGCGAAGGCGTGGGCCGAGCCTCGCCAGAGGTTGCGAGGGAACTGATCGAGCAGGAGAATGAGGGCGAGCGATCCTTCACCGTTCGCCATCCAGGCCGCGCGCTCGCCCCGGGCGGCGGCGTGATGCTCGGTTTCGAAGCGGGCGCGGATGGCGGCGTCGAACGCCGGATCGACCGCGAACCACTTCTTCGGCCCCGCCTGGCGCCAAAACTCAGTGATGGTCGTCGGGTCGGCGCTCATGGTTTCGAGATGAACGCCGGCGGCGCGTTTCGTTCAACCCCGGTTCAGCGCGTCGGGCGCAATCTCCCCGGAGAACCAAGAGTCCACGGAAACGAAAGACACCCCCATGAAGATCCTGTTGAACGCCGCCGCGGTCATCGCCCTGATGGCGGGCGCGGCTCACGCCCAACCTCAACCCGACGATCGCGGTCGCGATACACGCCCGGCGACCCGGCCCGCGCCCCGTCCAGCCCGGCCGGCGCCGGCGATGCGCGGTGCGCCGCCGTCTCGACCGGCCAGTCCGGCGCCCGGCCGCGCCTACGCTCCCGCGCCATCGGGCCGCACCGGCCAATACGCTCCGCAGGCGCCGCGTCCGGCCTATCGCGGCCAGGGCGCGCCCCAGACGCCGTACCGCGGCGCGGCGGGCGGCTACCGAAGTGACCGCCGCGACGGCGGCGCGCGCGGGGGATGGTCGGGCCAGCGGTCCTATCAGGCCCAGCGGCGCTTCCAGGATGGCGGCTATCGCTATCCGCGCGGCTGGTATGCCCGCCGGTGGGCCTACGGCGAGTACCTGCCCCAGGCCTGGTTCGGGCAGGATTACTGGCTCGATTTCGGGACCTATGACCTGGCTCCGCCGCCCTATGGCGCGGAGTGGGTGAGGGTCGGAAACGACGCCCTGCTGATCGATATCTCGAGCGGCCAGGTGCTGTCGGTCGAATACGGTCTGTTCGACTAGACTCCCAAAGGGCTTTGCCCGCCTCGCTTGACGGGGCGGGCAAAAACCTATCGATAGCGGCCCTTCGTCTGGGGGTCCGCCCACGCCCGTGGCCCTCGCCAATTCGCCGCTGGGAAAAAATGAACCGATGCGCGTCTACTATGACCGCGATGCCGATCTCGCCCGCATCCTGGACAGGAAGATCGCCGTCGTCGGTTACGGATCTCAGGGCCACGCCCACGCGCTGAACCTGCGCGACTCCGGGGTGGTCGATGTCGCCGTCGCCCTGCGGGAAGGCTCGGCGTCGGCCAGGAAGGCGCGAGAGGAGGGTCTGAGGGTGATGAGCGTGGCGGAGGCATCCGCCTGGGCCGACCTGATCATGGTTCTCGCCCCCGATGAGAACCAGCGGGCGATATACGAGGCCGACATCGCCCCCAATATCCGCGACGGCGCGGCGCTGCTCTTCGCCCACGGCCTCAACATCCATTTCCGGCTGATCGAGCCCAAGGCCTCCATCGATGTGCTGATGGTCGCGCCCAAGGGGCCGGGCCACACGGTGCGCGGCGAATATGTCAGGGGCGGCGGCGTTCCCTGCCTGATCGCGGTCGCCCAGGACGCCACCGGCGGCGCCCTCGACCTCGGTCTGGCCTACGCCTCGGCCATCGGGGGCGGCCGTTCCGGGGTGATCGAGACCAGCTTCCGCGAGGAATGCGAGACCGACCTGTTCGGCGAGCAAGCGGTGCTCTGCGGCGGCCTGGTGGAGCTGATCCGGGCCGGTTTCGAGACCCTCACGGAAGCCGGTTACGCGCCGGAGATGGCCTATTTCGAATGCCTGCACGAGGTGAAGCTGATCGTCGATCTGATCTACGAGGGCGGCATCGCCAACATGAACTACTCGATCTCCAACACCGCCGAGTTCGGCGAATATGTCTCCGGGCCGCGCGTGGTCACGCCGCGGACCAAGGCCGAAATGAAGATGATCCTGGCCGACATCCAGTCCGGCCGTTTCGTGCGCGACTGGATGATCGAATGCGCCGCCGGCCAGCCCAGCTTCAAGGCCACCCGCCGCCGGGGCGCCGACCATCCGATCGAGGAGGTCGGCGCGCGCCTGCGCGCCATGATGCCGTGGATCGCCAAGAACAAGCTGGTCGATCAGGCGCGGAACTAGGCGGCGCCGCTTACAGCCAGGAGAGATCGGCCTCGCCACGCAGGATCGCCTCGACCTCGCCGGTGTGCTTGGCGCCGCCGTGCTGGTGGAGGATCAGTGGCGGCAGCAGACGGAGCGGCGCCTTGCCGGATTTCACCGCGCGAACCAGGACGCGCTTGGCGGGCTGGTCGGCGAAGGGGTGAACGGACCTGATCTGGATCGAGCCCGCCTTCGAGGCCAGCGCGGCGAGGATGTCGGAGAGGCGATCGGCACGGTGAACGAGTACGACGGCGCCGCCCTGGCGGGCGGCCGCGATCATGAAGGCGATCCAGGCGCCGAGACCGTCGTCCGCCATCCAGGCCGACCGTTTGGCGGGGGCTGGCGCGCGCAACCGCGCGGCGTCATCGAAGAACGGCGGGTTGGCCATCGCGAGGTCGAACGGCGCCAGGCCCAGGCCGCGGAACGGCGCGGCGACGTCCCAGGCAACGGCGGAAACCCGCTCCCCCAGTTGGTTGAGCGAGATGTTCTCCCGCGCCAGGACACAGGCCGCTTCATCCCGTTCGAGGCCGGTGAAGGTCGCGCGAGGCCGCCGCGACGCGGCAGCCAGCAGGGCGGCGCCGACACCGCAGCCCACCTCCAGCACTCGCTGGCCCTGACCCGCGTCGCAGGCAGCGGCGAGCAGGGCGGCGTCGAGGCCGGCGCGGTAGCCGTCCCTGGCCTGGCGCAGCCGCACGGCGCCGCCCAGAACGCGGTCCTCGGTCACGGTCATGCGGCCAACGTCATCATGCCTCGGGCCCGCCTTGACCGTGACCTATCCCGCGACCATTGTCCGGCGCAACGGCCCAAGAGGCGAGGCGCCGCGCGCGAGGAAGGCATGGTCTTGGACGCCGCGAAGGCCGTGATCGAGCGACCGGTGGGGTCCGTCGAGCGCCTCGTCGCCCTGGCGGCCGCCGACATGGCCGGCGTCGATGCCCTGATCGCCGCGCGGATGGCAAGTCCCGTGGCGGTGATCCCGGCGCTGGCCGATCACCTGATCAATGCCGGCGGCAAGCGCCTTCGGCCCCTGCTCACGGTGGCGGCGGCGCGCCTGGCCGGCGGCAAGGACGGGGCGGGTCTGAAGCTCGCCGCGGCGGTGGAGTTCATCCACACCGCGACCCTGCTGCACGACGACGTGGTCGATGAATCGCGGCTTCGCCGGGGCAAGCCGGCCGCGCACCTGATCTGGGGAGCGGCGTCCAGCGTGCTGGTCGGCGATTTCCTCTTCGCCCGGGCCTTCGAGCTGATGGTCGAGACCGGCGCCCTGCGCTCCCTGGAAATTCTCGCCCGCGCCTCCCGGGTGATCGCCGAGGGCGAGGTGCTCCAACTCTCCCGCGCGCACGACATCAACCTCACCCAGGCGACCTATCTGGAGATCATCACCGCCAAGACGGCCGAACTCTTCGCCGCCGCCGCCGAGGCCGGGGCGGTCGCCGCCGGCGCCGCCGACGCTCAGTCCAACGCCTTGCGCGCCTATGGCCTGAACCTCGGTCTGGCCTTCCAGCTCGCCGATGACGCCCTCGACTACGGCGGGGCCACCGAAACTCTCGGCAAGAACGCGGGCGACGACTTCCGCGAAGGCAAGGCGACGCTGCCGCTGATCCTGGCCATGGGGCGTCTGGGCGGCCGCGAAGCGGACTTCTGGGACCGCGCCATCGGCCGCCGCGACCAGACCGAGGCCGATTTCCGCCGCGCCCGGGAGATTATCGTCGGCGCCGGCGCTCTGGAGACCACCCTCGACCTCGCCGCCGACTACGCCGAAAGCGCCAAGGCGGCGCTGGCGGTATTCCCGGCCGGGGAATGGCGCGAGGCGCTGGAGGCGCTGGCGGACTTCGCCGTCAGCAGAAGGGCCTGAGGAAGGTTCTGGCGCGGTCATCGAGCCACACGGGAAGGGATTGTTTCGACCCGCGCCATCGACCGCGCTATGATCCAGCCGCCCGGAGGAGGCCGATGAGCACCGCATACGAGACCGACGTCGTGGCCTGGGCGAACGAGCAGGCGGCCTTGCTTCGGGCGGGCAAATTTTCCGCGCTCGATATCGAGCATATCGCCGATGAGGTCGAGGACGTGGGCAAGAGTGAAAAGCGCGAACTGGCCAGTCGCATGGCCGTCCTGCTGGCCCATCTGCTCAAGTGGCGGTTTCAGCCCGAGCGGCAGGGACGAAGCTGGCGACGCACTATCGACGGCCAGCGTCGGGCCATCGCGATCCATCTGAAGAATGTGCCCGGACTGAAGCCGAGCTTCGCCGATGCCGAATGGTGGCAAGTGGTTTGGACCGACGCGGCGACCAAAGCCTTCGACGACGCGGGCCTTCAGGAAATCCCCGAAGCCTGCCCGTGGTCGCCCGATCAAATCCTCGACCCGGATTTCCTGCCGGGCTGAGCATCGGAGGTCATTCCTAAGCGACCGCAAGCGTGCGCTTTGGGGCAGGATCAGGTCGATGCGTTGTCGTCAAACGTCCCGGGCCAGATGCGGGCGCCGTGAAGCACCCGCAGGATTTGGACGTGTTCGTCAAACAGCTGGTATGGCGCGACGTAGGGTGTTCCGGTGACGATCAATTCGCGCGTGCCTTCGGCGCGGCCAGGCCTGCCGCTTTGCGGAAACACGGTCAGGAGCTGTACCGCGGCCTCGATGCACTCGTCCACGGAGACGGCGGCGCGAGGGCCTTCGGCTTCGATGTAGTCATAGATCGCGCGACGGTCGTCGAGCGCCCGCGCCGACCAGACCAGCCTCAAGCATCACCGAGCCTGCGCAATGTCGCCGCGCGACGGGCCGTGAACTCAGCCTCGACGTCGCCGTCCGGCAAATCCGGCCGGGCATCCTCCAACGCCTCGCGGACCTTCTCTCTGAACCAGGCGTCATAGGCCGAGGTTTCCGCCGTCAGCGCGAACGGCGGCGCGCCTTCGCGGGCAGTGCGCGTGAGCAGAATGCGAAACCGCGTCCGAGACGGTGAGTCCCAGTGCGCCCAGGACCTCGGTCGCGCGCGCCTTCACTTCCGGGTCGATGCGAGCCTGGATCAAGGCGTTCGCGGTCATCGTGATACTCCAGGGACCAGATGTAATGCGTCTGAATGACGTGGGCAACGATCGCGAGAGATCGGTCGCATGAGATCGACAAGGGGCAGGCGTCTTTGCGCTCATCGCGCGGGCGAGGGTGGGTCGCAAGCCACTGGACCGCAGGCCTTCGGTTGGCTGGACAGGAGGAAAAAAGGAAGCGGGCTGGAGGCCCGCGCTCCGAGCCAGAGGAACAGATCGATTATCGCCGAAGGTGAGGCTGGTGGAGGGACTGTAATCTTCCGCGGCCTATTTCGCGCGTTGAGCGGCCGAGATCGCGGCGTCGAGATCCGACAGCGGGTGGTAGCCAGGGCTCAGGGCTACACCGTTTACAACGAAGGTTGGTGTCGCGGTCACCTTGTCATCCTTCGAATAGGACTGGACACGCGCGTCCAATTCCCGAAGGGCGACTTCATTCTTGATGCAAGCATCAAAGGTATTTTCGTCCATTCCCATCGACTTCGCGATATTGAGCAAGCCGACGCGAGGATTGCCGTATATCTCTATCTGATTGTTATATATCGCGTCTGTGACAGAAAAATATTTGTCTTTTCCGGGGCAGCGGGCCAGCAAAAATCCGGCTGCCGCTATCGACTCCTCGGTCGCATCGCCGACCAGCATCTCGCGGGCGACGTATTTTATCTTTCCGGTGTCGATGTATTTTGCCTTGAAGGCTGGGAAAACTTCACGGTACCAGCGGCCACACACCGGACAGGCAACGGATGCGTATTCGATCACCGTAACCGGGGCGCGGGGATTGCCCAGACTCATATCCGCTGGGAGCGCCACCGCGGGCCGGCCGCAACCGGCGGCGCCGGACGCCAACAATCCCAAAACGACAGCGCGTTTGCTGAGGGGGATCATCGGTGTATCTCCGTCCGGCGGTGTCGTCTCGTTGGCCCGAATCGTATGGGATTGAAAGCATATTCTCGTCTCCGGGATGGCCGCGCGCAGTCACAAGATCGACCTGAACATGCCGCGCGAGCGGTCACGCCTTTTCTTTGGCGGCCTGGAGCGGTCTTTGGAGTGGCTTCGTCGTCGAAACACCAGGCCAGGGCGATCGAGGCGTCGATCACCACCATCGTCAGGGACGCCCTTCGTCCCGCAGCACCTTCCAGGAAAGACCGCCCAGCGTCGTCGTCTTGCGCAGGGTCCTGAGCGCTCCAACCGCGTCGCGGGCGCGATCATCATCGCCGCGCTCCACGCTGACCATGCGGGCGACGGGCCGACCGTGCTGTGATCGTCACCTCCTCGCCGGCGGCGACCATGGCCAGCAGGGAGGCGAAATGGGTCTTGGCGTCGAAGGCCGCGATGGTGGCCACGCTGATCTCCGGTTTCGTGAGTTTAGGTCTGACATTTTGGTTGTAACGTGATGGGGGCAAGGGCGGCTTCGCGCTCACCCGACGAACCGAACGCTGAATCTATTGTCCTTCGTTTCAGGATATGCAAGGATATCTCCATACTTCGGGGTGTGCCGATGGCGATGGCGAGGTTCGGCAGATGGGGCGCAAACCTGGCGGTGAGGATTCCTCTTGAGATCGTCGAAGCCACGGGGCTCAGCGCGGGAGAATGTGTGAGCCTTGAGGTTCGCGACGGCGACATCGTCATCCATCGCAATCAGGCGAAGGCGCGTGCACGGGCCGACGCCCTGACGGCGGTGGAGGAGATCGTGGCGGAGCGTGGCAAGCACTCGCTCGGCGGCCAGAGCATACGGGAACTGATCGACGAAGGACGGCGATGAGTCTGGTCCTGGATGCATCGATGGCCATCGCGTGGCTGTTCGGTGAGGTCTCGACCGAGGCTGCCGACCAGGTCATGCGGCGGGTCGCGACGAGGGGCGCTTTTGTCCCCTCGCTGTGGCGACTGGAGGTGGCCAATGTCCTTCGTTCGGCCGTCCGCCGGGGCCGGTGCGACGAAGGCTATGCCGACCAGTCTCTGGGGCGGTTGGCGCGGATGCCGATCCGGCTCGACGACGAAACGGATGCGCACGCCTGGGGCGCCATCCGGGTTCTGTCGCGCGAGGAAGACCTGACGCCCTATGACGCCGCCTATCTGGAACTCGCGTTGCGGCGCGGATTGCCGATGGCATCGAACGATGTCGCGCTGATCGCCGCCGCCGGTCGAAGAGGGGTCGAAAATCTCGCGGCCTGACGAGGAGGGGCGGTCGCGAGCCTCCTAACGTGTGCGGTCGAGACGGGCGGGAGCCGAGGCCAGGGCGATCGGGGCGTCGAACACGACCATGGCCAGGGTCGCCGCTCGTCGCGCAGCCTCTTCCAGTCAGCGCCGCCGAGGATCGTCGTCTTGCGCAGGGTCCTGAGCGCCTCGACCGCGTCGCGGGGGCGATCATCCTCGCGCCCCGCCACGCCGATCATGAGGGCGACGAACCGGCCATGCTTGGTGATCGTCACTTCCTCGCCGGCGGCGACCCTGGCGAGCATGGACACGGGTGATTTCCGGATTCGTGAATTCTCGTCTGACATTTAGGTCGATGCGTTGAGGGCGACGGGCGGTTACCTCCTACCTTCCGGAGGCCACTTCTGGGCGCCGTGCAGGATTCGCAACAGTTCGAGGTGGCCGGTCCTGACGCGATAGACGGCGATGAACGGCGTGCGGGCGATCACCCATTCGCGCGTGCCCGCCACGCGCCCCAGGCGCCCCATTTCCGGTTGCGTGGCGAGCAGGTCGATCTGGCGCTCGATCTCCTCGTCGAGGCGCGCAGCCCCGGCGGGACTCTTTCTGGCGATGAAGTCCAGCTGGGCGAACCGGGTGCGGACGGCGGTCCTGGACCAGCGGACTTCCACTCATTCCGATCCGCGGGCGCCGCGCCGCCATCGGTCGCGGGCGTCGATGCTCCGGAGTTTGACCTCTTCGTTGGAAACCCACTCCGCGCCAAGGGCGTCCGCCTCCAGGAGCGACTGCTCGACCTCGGTCCGGAACCAGGCGTCGTGGGCGGCGGCCTGATGCGCACGCCGCTGGCGCTCGGCGGTGTCCGGCCGACGCGGCGCGCCCGACCCGGCCGCGTCGGGCGTCCAGTCGGTGGTGTCCACCCGCACCTTGCGCGCGCCGATGCGGTGAAGGATGGCGATCGCCTTGCCGGCGTCACGGAACCCCCGCGGGGTCGCGCCCCGAGTGGTTGCCAGCCTGATCCCGCCGCCGCCCGCGCGCGGCTCGCCGGTGACGAAGAACACACCACCGGACGCCGTAACGCGCACCGAGCGGAACCCTCCCGCCCGAAAGGCGCCCCGGAATTGATCGAGGTTCATCGTCTCCATGGC
>DASRLN010000139.1:0-5653 GCA_035648435.1 Caulobacteraceae bacterium | reverse complement strand
ATCCGGTGTGGGCGATGGCCCAGGAGGCCGGCATTCCGATCCTCTTCCACGTCGGCGGCGAGGACAAGCTCCATCCCGACTACTTCGAGAACGGCGCCCCGAGGGTGAAGGATTTTCACGGCGGCGAGGAGAACTTCACCTCGGTGAGCTTCATGGCCATCCCCGGATCGGTAATGCAGACACTCGCCGCGATGATCATCGACGGGGTGATGGACCGCTTCCCCCGGCTGAAGTTCGGAGCGATCGAACTGGGCGCCTCATGGGTTCCCGGCTGGATGCGGTTCATGGATAGCGCGCACGCCGCCTTCTACAAGAACGAAGAACGCCTGCATCGCCTCTCGGCCCCGCCCAGCGAGATCGTCCGCCGGCAGGTGCGGGTGACGCCCTACCCGCACGAGGACGCCGGCTGGATCATCCGCAACGCCGGCGAGGAAGTCGCTCTCTTTTCCTCCGACTATCCCCACGTCGAAGGCGGCCGAAATCCCCTGAAGCGCTTCGGCGACTCCCTGTCCGGCGCCCCGCCCGGCGAGATCGACCGCTTCTACGCCGGCAACTTCATCGACCTGATGGGACAAGGCTTGCCCGAAGACCTGCGCCGCCCGGCGATCCTGGCGGCGGCTTGACGGGCATCGCCGGTCAGGCGGCCCTCGCCGCCTGGGTAAAATCGATGCCGGGGCGCGCGGCGATCCCGTTCGCCACCCTGCCGCAGCGCCTCTACAATGTCCGCACGCTCTACGAAGGCTACCGGACCGGTGATCCGGCCTCCCTGGCCCGCGCCTTCGACACCCGGGTGTTCGACTGGACCCGCGATACGGCCACCGGCGCGGTGCGGGCGATGACGCCGGCGCAGATGATGGCCGCGCGCCTGCACGACACCGCCATCGACGAGATGATCGCCGGCTTCCTGGGCGCGCCGGCTCGCAAGACGGTCGGCTTCATGGGCGGTCATGGCGTCAGTCGCGCCGCGCCCTCCTTCCGCCAGATCGCGGGCGTCGCCCGCGCCTTGCGCCGGCGCGGCTTCATGATCGCCACCGGCGGCGGCCCCGGGCTGATGGAGGCGGCCAACTTCGGGGCCTTCATGGCCCCATTCGGCGAGGTCGAATTCGAAGCCGCGCTCGAGACGCTGCGCGCCGCGCCGGTCTATGAGAACCGGAACGCCTGGCTGGCGGCGGCCGTCGCCGTGCGGACCCGCCTGCTCGGCCGCTGGAACGCCGGCGAACCGCCGGAAAGCGCCAACCTCGGCGTGCCGACCTGGGTCTATGGCGCCGAGCCGCCCAACCTCTTCGCCACCGCCATCGGCAAATACTTCTACAACAGCCTGCGCGAGGACGGCCTGGTGACCCTGGCCAACGGCGGCCTGGTGTTCGGCGAGGGGGAGGCCGGCACCGTGCAGGAGGTGTTCCAGAACGCCACCCTCAACTACTACCGCGCGCCGGCGATGAGGCCGACCCCCATGGTCTTCCTCGGCGCCGACTACTGGAACCCCGGCCCCGCGAAAGACGCCCCCGCCGGCGCGCCCAAGCGCAAGCCCCTCTTCCCGCTGATCGAGGTCCTCGCCGCCCAGGCAGCCGCCCCCTTCACCGCCGCCCTGCTGCTCACCGACGACCCGGCGGCAATCGTGGATTTCATCGCCGGCGCCAACGAGGGCGGAGAAGGCGCGGGCCAGCGGGTGGCGGACGTGCGGCTGGGGCGGACGCGGCGGACGGCTCAGCGTCGGTAAACGTCTCGGCGATTTCCAATCCGGACGACCAGGACGCGGAGACGCCGATCTTCGATCGAAACGATCACGCGATGGTCGCCAACCCGATATTTCCAGAAACCCCGAGCACCGATCCCTTGAGCGCCTCGCCGATGCTCCGGGGATCGTCCAGCATCGCGACCCGGCCGGAGAGGAACTTCAGGATACGCTGCGCGGTCTGAGGATTGAGTCCACGGAGTTCCTTTTCCGCGGCTGGATCGAATTCAATCCGCCAGGCCATGGGTCCGCATCACATCCTCAAGCGGGATGGTGACCGTTCGCCCAGAATGGATGTCGGCAAGACGCTGCTGGGCAAGATAGGCGTCTTCCAAATCGCCGATATATTCGACGATCGCCTCGCGCGCATAAAAGCTCTTGGTTCTTCCGGTGGCTTCGGCCAGCGCTCGAAGGCGGTTCTCGACATCGATGGGCAGGCGGATGGCAAGCATCTCGAATCTCCGCAACGCGGGCGTATACATGTATATCAGAACCGCGCCAGCGAAGACAGCCGGCCGACGCCGCCTCGCTCGCGCCCGAGCCGGTTTGGCGCTCGCGATTGCCCGGGAGCCGGCGTAACGCCGATGCAAACCTATAGCGGCGCCTGCCATTGCGGTCGGGTTCGGTTTTCCATCGAGGCGACGCTGGATCATGTCCGGGCTTGCGACTGTTCCATCTGCCGCAGGCGCGGCGCCCTGATACACCGCGTCGAGGATCGTCACTTCCGCATGCTGTCGGATTGGGAGGAATTGACCATCTATCAATTCCACACCCACCAAGCCAAGGACTACTTCTGCAAGACCCTGCGGCGTCTTGCCTTTCCGTCGGCCGAGAACCGCGCCGGACCTCGGGGCAGTCAACGTCCGCTGCCTGGAGAGCGTGGACCTCGATGCTCTCCAGATCGAACGGGGGTTCGGCAGTCGAATGCCCTGAGATGGCGACGAAAGCCGCGCGCCTCGACGCCGCTCATGCACGCCTTGCGCCGCGCGCACACCCCCTCTAAACCCGCCGCTTAGCCTTCAACCCCCATCCCGACGGACGCGCCATTCGCGCGGCCGAGGCCGCGCGCGAGAGACGATGCCCAGACGCACCGACATCGCCTCGATCCTGATCATCGGCGCCGGGCCGATCGTCATCGGGCAGGCGTGCGAGTTCGACTATTCGGGGGTGCAGGCGTGCAAAGCGTTGCGGGCGGAAGGATTCCGGATCGTGCTGGTCAATTCCAATCCGGCCACGATCATGACCGACCCGGAGATCGCCGACGCCACCTACATCGAGCCGATCACCCCTGAGATGGTGGAAAAGATCATCGAGAAGGAGCGTCCCGACGCCCTGCTGCCGACCATGGGCGGCCAGACCGCGCTGAATGTCGCCCTGGCCTTGGAGCGCTCCGGCGCCCTGGCGCGGTGGGGGGTGGAGATGATCGGGGCCCGCGCCGAGGTCATCGACAAGGCCGAGGACCGCCAGAAGTTCCGCGACGCCATGGACGCCATCGGCCTGGAGAGCCCCAGGTCCCGCGCCGTCCACTCGCTGGACGAGGCGTTCGCGGCGCAGGCCGAGATCGGCCTGCCGGCGGTCATCCGCCCTTCCTTTACCCTGGCCGGCACCGGCGGCGGCATCGCCTACAACCTTGAGGAGTTCCGCGACATCGTCGAGCGGGGCCTCGATCTCTCGCCGGCGACCGAGGTGCTGATCGAGGAGAGCGTGCTCGGCTGGAAGGAGTTTGAGATGGAGGTGGTCCGCGACCTGGCGGACAACTGCATCATCGTCTGCTCGATCGAGAACATCGATCCGATGGGCGTGCACACCGGCGATTCGATCACCGTCGCCCCGGCTCTCACCCTCACCGACAAGGAATACCAGCGCATGCGGGCCGCCTCGATCGCCGTCCTGCGTGAGGTCGGGGTGGAGACCGGCGGCTCAAACGTGCAGTTCGCCATCGACCCGGCCGACGGGCGGATGCTGGTCATCGAAATGAACCCGCGCGTCTCGCGCTCCTCGGCGCTCGCCTCCAAGGCGACCGGATTTCCGATCGCCAAGATCGCCGCCAAACTCGCCGTCGGCTACACCCTGGACGAACTCACCAACGACATCACCGGGGCGACGCCGGCCGCATTCGAGCCGACGCTCGACTATGTGGTCGTCAAGATTCCGCGCTTCGCGTTCGAGAAATATCCGGGAGCCGACGATCACCTCACCACCCAGATGAAGTCGGTGGGCGAGGTGATGGCCATCGGCCGCACCTTCGCCGAGAGCCTGCAGAAGGCCCTTCGCGGACTGGAAACCGGCCTCTGCGGTCTCGACGAGATCGCCATCGACGGCGCCGACGATCCGGAAACCGGCCGCATGGCCATCGTCCGGGCGCTGGGCACGGCCACCCCCGATCGGCTGCGGGTGATCGCCCAGGCCTTTCGCCACGGTCTCTCGGTCCAGGAGATCAACGCCGCCTGCGCCTATGAGCCGTGGTTCCTTCGCCAGATCGAGGATCTGGTCGCCGAGGAGGCGCGAGTTCGGGCCGAGGGCTTGCCCCCCGGAGCGGGCGAAATGCGCCGGATCAAGGCCCTCGGCTTCTCCGACGCCCGCCTGGCGCGGCTGACCGGCTCGAGCGAGACGGACGTCCGCGTCCGGCGCCATGCCCTGGGCGTGCGGCCGGTGTTCAAGCGCATCGACAGCTGCGCGGCCGAGTTCGCCGCCATCACCCCGTACATGTACTCGACCTATGAGACCGGCGCGCTGGGCCAGGCGCCGCAATGCGAGGCCGAGCCGAGCGACCGTCGCAAGGCGATCATCCTCGGCGGTGGCCCCAACCGCATCGGCCAGGGCATCGAGTTCGACTACTGCTGCTGCCACGCCGCCTTCGCCCTGGACGCCATCGGGGTCGAATCGATCATGGTCAACTGCAATCCGGAGACCGTCTCCACCGACTACGACACCTCCGACCGCCTCTATTTCGAGCCGCTCACGGTGGAGGACGTGCTGGAGCTGATCGCCGTTGAAGCGGGCGCCGGCGAACTCCTCGGCGTCATCGTCCAGTTCGGCGGCCAGACGCCGCTGAAGCTCGCCCATCCCATCGAGCGGGCCGGCTTTCCGATCCTCGGCACCAGCCCCGACGCCATCGACCTGGCCGAGGACCGCGAGCGGTTCCAGAAGCTACTGCACCGGTTGGAAATCGCCCAGCCCGAAAACGGCATCGCTCGCTCCGGCGGCGAGGCGGCGGTGATCGCCGAGCGGGTCGGCTATCCGGTGGTCATCCGGCCCTCCCACGTCCTGGGCGGCCGGGGCATGGAGATCGTCCGCGACGCCGAGCAGCTCGGCCGCTACATGGCCGCGGCCATGGCCATCTCCAGCGATGCGCCGGTGCTCATCGACGCTTATCTCTCGAGAGCCACAGAGGTAGACATCGACGCCCTCTGCGACGGGACAGATGTCTTCGTCGCCGGCGTGCTGGAGCACATCGAGGAGGCCGGCGTCCATTCCGGCGACAGCGCCTGCTCCCTGCCGCCGTTTTCCCTCCGTCCAGAGACGATCAGCGAACTGAAGCGCCAGACCGAGGCCATGGCGCGCGCGCTGAACGTCCGAGGTCTGATGAATGTTCAGTTCGCCATCGAGGAACCGCTGTCGGCGAGCCCGCGGATCTTCGTCCTGGAGGTCAATCCCCGCGCCAGCCGCACCGTCCCCTTTGTCGCCAAGACCATCGGCAAGCCGCTGGCCGCCATCGCCGCCCGGATCATGGCCGGCGAAACCCTGGCGAGCTTCGCGCTCATCGACACGCCCCACGACCACGTCGCGGTGAAGGAGGCGGTGTTTCCCTTCTCCCGCTTTCCCGGAGTCGACACCGTGCTGGGGCCGGAAATGCGCTCCACCGGTGAAGTCATGGGCCTGGACTGGCGCCGGCCGGGGGAGGACCTGAAGCCCGCC
>DASRLN010000138.1:0-10175 GCA_035648435.1 Caulobacteraceae bacterium | reverse complement strand
GGGCAGAAACGGACGGCTCCGAAGGGAGCGGAGAGGCTGTTCAGGGCGGCGACGCCGCCGGCCGTCTCGGCGGGAAAGAACTTGAACCGGGTGAGGCCGAGGTCGAGACCGCGCATGATGTCGCCGGCGGTGGCGACGCCTGGCAGGAAGGCGATGCCGGCGGCGCGGGCGGCGCGGGCGAGGGGCTCGGTCAGTCCCGGCGAGACGATGAACCGCGCCCCGGCCTCGACCGCCGCATCGAGATCGCGGGGGTTGAGCACCGTGCCGGCCCCGACCACGGCGCCCTCGATGCGCGACATCTCGCGGATGACGTCGAGAGCGGCGGGGGTGCGCAGGGTGACTTCCAGCGCCCTCAGCCCGCCGGCGACCAGGGCCCGGCAGACGGGCGCGGCGCGGGCGGCGTCCTCGATCACCAGCACCGGGATCACCGGGGCCAGCCGCATCACGGCCTCGACGTTCATGCGCGATGCTCCACGGCGAAGGCGGCCGCGGCGCCGAACAGTCCGGGCTGGGGGTGGTTGATCAGCTTGACCGGCATGGCGGCCATCATCGACTGGAAACGACCCTTGGCGGCGAACCGGGCGGCGAAACCCGAGCCGGCCAGGCGATCGGCCAGCCGTTCCCCGACGCCGCCGCCGATGACCACCGCGCCGGCCCCCTGGGCCAGGGCGATGTCGCCGGCCACCGCGCCGAGGCTCAGGCAGAGTCGTTCGACGGCGGCGGCGGCGAGGGGATCGGCGCCCGACAGGGCCGCCGTCCAGAGGGCGGCGTCGTCCATCGGCGCGACGGCCCGGCCCTCCAGGGCGGCGAGGGTGGCGTGAATGGCGGCCAGGCCCGGCCCGGCGACCACCCGCTCCACCGAAACCCGGAGATGCAGTGCACGCAGACGGAGCACCAAGGCGTCCTCCAGACTGTCGAGGGGCGCGAAGTCGATGTGGCCGCCCTCGGTTTCCTGGACGTGGTAGCCGCCGGTAAAACGGCGCACATGGGCGACGCCCAGCCCGGTGCCGGGGCCGACGACACTGATCACGCCCAGCGCCGGCAGGGGCTCTTCTGGCCCACAGACATGAGTGAAGTGCTCGTCACCGAGGCGGGCGACGGCGTGGCCGACGGCCCCGAAGTCGTTGATCACCAGGCAATCATCGACGCCGAGTTCGGCCGCCAGGGTGGCAGGCCGTATGATCCACGGCGTATTGGTGAGGCTGACCACCTCGCCGCCCACCGGCCCCGCGAAAGCGATGGCCGCGCCGCGCGGGATCGGCCCGCCGAGCCCGGCGGCGAAGGCGCGAAAGGCCAGCGGCAGGCTGGCGTGGCTGGCGGTCGGACAGGTCACAACGTCGCCGAGAACGGGCGCCTCGCCGCCCGCGATCCGGGCTAGCGCGAAACGTGCGTTGGTCCCGCCGATATCGGCGACGACGATCTCGCGCATCATCGCCGACGTCCGGAGCGCGGGCTTCCAGCCCGCTCCCGACCGCGTTTCGGACGTTCGGATCGCGCCGAAAAGGGCGGGCTGGAAGCCCGCGCTACGAAATGAGGCTTCGCTGGCGCTGCCGCGGTCATCGGCGTCACAGCCCGGCGGCGGCGAGCATGGCGGAGGCGCCCTTTTCGGCGTCGTCGGCGCCCAGGCGCATGAAGGCGAAGAGTTCGCGGCCGGTTCCGAAGTGGGCGGGCGGGTCGGCGGCGGGCGCCCGGGCGGCCCATTCGGCGTCATCGACGAGGGCGTGAAGCTCGCCGCGATGGCCGCACAGGCGCACCGTGTCGCCGTCGCGCAGGCGGGTGAGCGGACCGCCGCCGAGCGCCTCGGGGCTGAGATGGATGGCGGCTGGGACCTTGCCCGAAGCGCCGGACATCCGCCCGTCGGTGACCAGGGCCACGTGGCGGCCCCGGTCCTGCAGCACGCCGAGCGCCGGGGTGAGCTTGTGCAGTTCGGGCATGCCGT
Source organism: Caulobacteraceae bacterium (assembly GCA_035648435.1). GTDB lineage: Bacteria > Pseudomonadota > Alphaproteobacteria > Caulobacterales > Caulobacteraceae > Acaudatibacter. The sequence continues at coordinate 8,236 of DASRLN010000138.1, read as the reverse complement.
TGGCCCGTGGTCCCTGGAAACGGACGACGACGGCGACGTCGCGGTTCAGCTCGCCGGCTTCGAACGCGGCGAGAACCTCGTCCTGGTCGGCGAAGATCGCCGCCGGGGCCTCGATCGTCCAGCGCTCGCGCTCGACGGCGCTGGTCTTGAAGATCGCCCGGCCGAGATTGCCGGTGACCAGGCGCATGCCGCCATCGGCGGTGAACGGAGCCGAGGCCGGCCGCAGCATGGCCTCATCGCCGCTCGTCGCCGGCGCGTCGTTCCAGGCCAGGGTGTCGCCCTCCAGCCCGGGGGTCCGCGCGTAGGCGGAAAGATCACCGTCCCAAACCGTCATCACCTCGCGGTGGAGCAGGCCAGCCTCGAGCAGGGTGGCGATGGCGAAGGCCATGCCGCCGGCGGCGTGGAAGGCGTTCACGTCGCCGGGGCCATTGGGATAGATGCGGGCGATCTGAGGTGTGACGGCGGAAAGGGCCTCTAGGTCCCGCCAGTCGATGACCACGCCGGCCGCCCGGGCGATGGCCGGCAAATGGATGGCGTGGTTGGTCGAACCGCCCGTGGCGAGCAGGCCGACCGCCGCGTTGACCACCGCCTTTTCGTCGATGCACAGGCCGAGCGGCCGATAGTCGTTCCCGTCCCAGCCGATCTTCGCCAGCCGATGGGCGGCGGCGCGGGTCAGGGCCTGGCGCAGCCTGGTTCCCGGATTGACGAAGGCCGCCCCCGGAACGTGCAGGCCCATCACCTCCATCATCATCTGGTTGGAATTGGCGGTGCCATAGAAGGTGCAGGTGCCGGCCCCGTGGTAGCTGGCGGCCTCGGCCTCAAGCAGCTCGTCGCGGCCGGCCTTGCCCTCGGCATGGAGCTGGCGGATGCGGACCTTTTCCTTGTTGGCCAGGCCCGAGGGCATTGGACCGGCGGGGATCAGGATGGCCGGCAGATGACCAAAGCGCAGGGCGCCGATCAACAGGCCCGGCACGATCTTGTCACAGATTCCCAGGAGCGCGACGCCCTCGAACATACCATGGCTGAGGGCGACGGCGGTGGCAAGGGCGATGGCGTCGCGGCTGAACAAGGAGAGTTCCATGCCGCTCTGGCCTTGCGTCACCCCATCGCACATGGCCGGCACGCCGCCGGCGACCTGGGCCGTGGCTCCGGCCTCGCGGGCGAAGAGTTTGATCTGCTCGGGATAGCGGCCATAGGGCTGATGGGCCGAGAGCATGTCGTTGTAGGCGGTGACGATGGCCAGATTCATCGCCCGGCCGCCCCGGATGACGGCCTTGTCCGGACCCGCCGCGGCGAAGGCGTGGGCAAGATTGCCGCACGACAACCGCGGCCGATCGACGCCGCCCTCGCGCTGACCGGCGATGAAGTCGAGATAGGCCCGCCGGCCGGGCGCGCTGCGCGCGGCGACGCGCGCGGTGACGGCTTGGACGGTGGGATGGAGGGTCATGGAGGGGCGAGCATAGCGACCCGGGACCGCGCATGAAAGGAAGCCACCGCACGGGTGGCCGTAGGGTCAACACGCCTTGATTTTGTTGTCCAATGGACGTACAACGTGCCGATGGTCAGGAGGACCGATACGGCGCGCGAGGCGGCGAAGCCCCAAACCCGTTCCCGGGCGGAGCGGATGGGATTCCGTGTCGATGGATCGACCAAGGCGCTCGTCGAGAGGGCCGCGCGACTCGAGCGCCGCAAGCTCACCGACTACTGCCTCACGGCGCTCACCGAAGCCGCGCAGCGGACCATCGCGCGACACCAGACGCTCGCGCTTTCCGAAGCGGAAAGGGCTGCCTTCTTCGATGTGCTGATCAATCCGCCGGCGCCGAACACGCGCCTGCGCCGAGCCTTCGATGCGGCGGGCCTGCGCGTCGCCCTCTGAAGGTGAGTTCGACGGCGGCGGCGCATCTTCGCATCGAGCTGCTGAGACCCGAGCACGATAGAGGCGGCTTCTCCTGCGGCGTCGAGAGCCTGGATCATTACCTCAAGACCCAGGCGTCACAGGATATCCGTCGCAAGGCGAACGCGGTGTTCATCCTGGCCGAACAGGCCGCACCGCGGACAATCCTGGGCTACGCCACCTTGTGCGCCACCGCGCTCGAATTCGGGGACGTCCCCGACGCCGCTCGCAAGCTCATCCCGCGGTATCCCCTGGTGAGCGCGACACTGCTCGGCAGACTGGCGATCGCCGGCGACCGACTTGGCCAGGGGCTCGGGGGCATTCTCCTGGCCCTTGTTCTGCTCAAGGCCTATCAGAGCGCCGACAGCGTCGGATCGACCATGGTCGTGGTCGATGCCATCGACGAGCCGGCCGCGGCGTTCTATGTCGCTCACGGCTTCACGCGACTCGCTGGCGGCCAGCGTCTCGTCATGGGCATGCGAGGTATCGAGGCGCTCGTCCGCGAGAAGGGCATGGAACCGAAATGACCGCGCCGTGGACAATCAGGGACATGCCCAGCCAGGCGGGGCGCGTGGCCATCGTCACCGGGGCCAATACCGGGCTCGGCTACGAGACGGCGCTGGCCCTGGCCGGGGCCGGCGCCGAGGTGATCGTGGCGGCGCGGGACGAGGCCAAGGGCGCCGCGGCGGTGGCCAGGATCGTCGCGGCCCATCCGGGGGCCAAGGCGCGGCTGGAGCGCCTCGATCTCGCCAGCCTCGCCGACGTGGCGGCTTTCGCCGAGCGGATCGCCGGCGCGCACAGCCACATCGACCTCCTGATCAACAACGCCGGGGTGATGACGCCGCCGGAGCGCCGGGAGACGGCGGACGGCTTCGAACTGCAGTTCGGGGTCAACTATCTCGCCCATTTCGCCCTCGCCGCGCGGCTACTTCCGCTGCTCCGGCTGGCGGACGCCCCGCGCGTGGTCAACCTTTCCAGCAGCGCCCACCACATGGGGCGGATCGACTTCGACGATCTCCAGGCCCGCCGGCGCTATCGTCCCTGGGCCGCCTACGGACAGTCCAAGCTGGCCATGCTGATTTTCTCACTCGAACTGGAACGGCGGAACGTGGCGGCCGGCTGGGGGATCATGGCCTGCGCCGCCCACCCCGGTTACGCCCGCACCGATCTCATCGCCAGCGGCCCCGGCGTCACCAGCCTGGCCTCGAAGTTCAGCATCGTCCTGCAGCCCTTGATCAGCCAATCGGCGGCGGACGGCGCCCTGCCGACGCTGTTCGCCGCGACCTCGCCGGAGGCGGTGGGCGGCGGCTACTACGGACCGAACGGATTTCTGGAACTGACCGGCCCGCCGAAGGCGGCGCGGGTGGCCAAGCCGGCGCGTGACCTGGGGGTGGCGCGGCGGCTGTGGGCGGTTTCGGAGCAGCTGACCGGAGTGGGGTTCGGAACGCAAATGGGGATATGATCGAATTCGCCGCTGTCTTGGCGAACGCGTTCGTGTCCGGTGATTTGCGAGCGCCCGCGTTCGCCAGTGGTGACATTGTATCGCGGCTCCGCTCCTACGACGGCACGTCGCCGGCGATCGTCACCCGCTCCATCCTGCGGCGAGCGGGCCAATAGTCGGCGACGGGGTAGTGCTGGGTCGGCCGGTTGTCCCAGATCGCCACCGCGTTCGGGGTCCAGCGGAAGCGCACCTGGTGCTCTGGGATCCTGAACTGCCCGAGCAGGTGGGCGAGCAGCGGCGCACTTTCCGCCTCGTCCATGTCGTCGATCCGGCTGGTGAAGCTGGCGTTCACGAACAAGGCGCGGGCGCCGGTCTCCGGGTGGCGGCGCACGATGGGATGATGTCGTGGCGGGAACTCCGCGGCGACCTGGGCGCGACGCTCGGGCGCGATCCGCTCGCCGAAGTCGAAGAGGATATCGTGGGTCGCGGTGCGGCCCTCGATCCTGGCCTTCACCGCCTCCGACAAGCCCTCGTAGACGCCGACCGCGTCGACCCACAGGGTGTCGCCGCCGATCTCGGGCAGCTCCCGCGCCCGGAGCACGGCGCCCAGCGAGGGTCGCGCCCGGAAGGTCACGTCGGTGTGCCATTTGTCCAGCGCCCGGAAGCTGCGATCGCTCTCTTCGTCGGTTACGCGGCCCTCGGCGCCCCGGATATCGAGAATCTCCGGATAGCCGGGGATGTGGGCGATCACCGGGTGACCCTCCAGCGGACCCCAGACCCGCCCCAGGACGAGATGCTGCTCATGGCTCAGGTCGAGATCGCGCAGGAAGAGCACCTTGTAGCGCAGCAACAGCGCCCGCAGCACGACCGCCATCTGGGGCGCGACCGGATCCTCGATGCGCACCCCGCTGATCTCGGCCCCCAGCACGGGACCGCATGGGGCGACCGAGATGCCTAGCGCCCGAGCCTCGCGGTCCAGGTCCGAGCCCATTTCGTGAAGAGCCAAAGCAAGCCTCCAATGAGAACAATGACGGCGAGCGGCGCCAGTTCCTGCGCCGCGGTCGCAAGCACGGCGGCGCAGGCCACGATCACCGCCGAGGCGACGAGCAGTCCGCCCGGCAGCCGGAACCGTGCGATCGGGGCGTCCCGCCGCCGACGAAACTCTATCATGGCGGCCGCGCAGCCGAGAAAGATCACCAGCCGCGAGGCGCTCGAGGCGGCCACGGCGCTGGTGAACCCGCCGCCGATGGCCAGGAGTGTCGCCACGATGCCTGTCGCCGTGATCGCCACGTCGGGGGTGTGGCGTCGCCGGCTCAGGCTCGCCAGCCCCGCGGGGAGCTGACCCGCCTGGGCCAAGGCGAGCAGGAGTCGGGGCGCGGTGATCCATTGGCTGATCAGGGTTCCCAGGATGATCAGCCCCACGCCAAGGTTCAGCATGCGACCCGCGCCTGGCCCAAGCACACGCGCGGCGAGGTCGGCGACAGGTTGACGGCTGACAGCCAGGCCCGGGACATCGCGCAGGCAGGCGACGAATATGCCCGTGTACAGCGCCGTGACTGCCAGCATGGCCGCGATCAGCGCGAAGGGCGCGGCGGAGCGGGCGTCGGCGACTTCGCCGGCCACGGCCGACGGTCGTTCGAAACCGACAAAAGCAAAGAACACCAGCACCAGCGCCATCGAAGGGTTCGGCAGGCCTGGCGGCAGGCGCGCGGGGTGGGCCGGAACGACGAGGCCCGCGACCACCAACGCCACCAGCAGGGCGAGCTTGGCCAGGGTGAACGCGCCGCTCGCCGCGGCGGAGCGGCGTGCGCCGCTCATCGTCACCACGGTCAGAACGAATCCGGCGCAAACCAGAAGCACCATTCGAACCCCCGGCTCGGTGGCGACGAGATCGGCCAGCAGATCGAGCAGCGCGGCGGCGCCCAGCACCGTGGCGGACCAGGAAAGCCACCCGGTGACAAACCCGGCGATCGGCCCAAAGGCGGCGTGCAGATACTGCGCCGGACCTCCGGTGACGTCGAAGCGGCTCGCCAGTTCCGCCAGGCATAGGGTCGCCGCCGTGGCGATGAGCGCGGCGCCGGCCAGGACCCATCCGATCCACGGGCCGGCCAGGGCGAACACCCGGCCGGGCAAGCCCAGGATGCCGGCCCCCACGACACAGTTTATGGTCAGGGCGAGCAGGCCCCAGCGCCCGATGTCCCTGGCGAGCGTGGGGGCGGGGACGGGGACCTGGTCGAGAATCGTCATCGCCGTGGCAAAATTGGCGCGCTCGGAGCGATTCGAACGCCCGACCCCCAGATTCGTAGTCTGGTGCTCTATCCAGCTGAGCTACGAGCGCGCGCCGCCTCTCGGCGAAGGCGCGGAACCTAGTCGCGGCGCGGGTGGAATTCAAGGCGCGCCGCTATTTGCACCTTTCACCGTCACTCTTCGGAGCGCGGGCTTCCAGCCCGCTCTTTTTCGCAGCGAGGCGGGAGGGAGAAAACAATAGCGGGCTGGAAGCCCGCGCTCCGAAGGCACGGCGCCGCGTGCCGCCTACTTCGCCACCGCTTCCAGGGCGTCGAGCCTGGCTTTGCGGAAGGCCGGGCGGGGGGATACGCCGTCCGCGCCGAATTCTAGGGCGGCGTCGATGGCGCGCGTGTAGCGGGGCCACCCTTGGCCGGGGCTTCCGGTCTTTGCAAAGGTGGTCCAGGCGTCGATCATGGCTTCGCTCACCTTGCGGTCTTCGGGCGTGGCGGCGGGAATGTGGCGACCCCCGAGGGTCAGGTCCGACGGGGGCAGGTTGTCGAACACATACAGCACCTCGCCGCCATGGGGCGCGCCGGGCTGGGTGGCGCGCTGGGCGACGGGGACGTAGGAAAAGTAATACAGGTACGCCGGCGCGCCGTCCCGGGTGAGGGCGCGGGCCTCGAAGCGGTCGGGTTCGATCACCGCCGCGTCGGTGGTGACGTCCGTGGCGATCCGGCCCAGGCCGCCGCCGCCGTAGAGGGCGATCAGGGCGTCCCGCCTGGCGCCGGCCTTGGCGAGGACGGTCTCGGGATTCTTGCCGACATTGGGGAAGAGGCTCGCCTCCCAGCTGTTGCCGCCGACGATCAGCGGGACGCGGGCCTCGCGACCGGCGGCGAGGGCCGACTTCACGGTTTCGACGATCAGCTTGCCGTCGATCATCGGTCCGGCGATCAAGGGATCGTCCAGGCCGGTCGGCGTCGCGTTCAGTCTGTCGGCCGGCAGGGCGCGAAGAGCGGCGAGGGCCGCCGCATCGACGCCGGTGACGCCGAGACCGGCGGCGACCCTGGTTCCGACCGCCTCGGCCTCGGCGAGGGTGGGAGCGCCGGCGCGGGCGAAGCCGGATTCGGTGATCGCCTGGGCGAACAGGCCCCGGGCCATCGGCGAGGTCAGCAGATAGTTGACCGACATCCCGCCGGCGCTCTCGCCGAACACGGTGACTCTGGCCGGATCGCCGCCGAACGCCGCGATGTTGGCTTGCACCCATTTCAGCGCCGCCACCTGGTCCATCAAGCCGTAGTCGCCGGTGAGCCCTCCCTCCCTGGCGAGCGCGGGATGGGCGAAGAAGCCGAAGCGGCCGAGACGGTAGTTGAGTGTGACCAGGATGACCCCGCGCTCGGCGAAATGGGTTCCGTCATAGAACGGCGTGCCGCCGGCGCCCCAGACGAACGCCCCGCCGTGGATCCACACCATCACCGGCAGCCTGGCGCCGGGGACGGCCGTGGCGGGCGCCCAGACATTGAGGGTCAGGCAGTCCTCGCTCATCGGCATCGGAAAGCCCATCGGCTGAGTGCAGGCCGGCCCGAAGGCGTCCGCTTTCCTCACCGCCGGCCAAGCCGCGGCCGGCTGGGGCGGGCGCCAGCGCAGCGGGCCGACCGGCGCCGCCGCGTAGGGAATGTCCTTGAAGCTGGTGACGGCGCCGGCGGTAACGCCTTGCAGCCGGCCCTGGGCGACGGTGGCGAGGTCACCGGCGCGGGCGCCGGCGGCGAGGCTCAGAGCGGCGACGACGGCGATCAGGATGGGTTTCATGAACGTCAATATACCCTTCTCCCCTCGCGGGAGAAGGTGGACGCCGAGAGGCGGCCGGATGAGGGGCGCACCGACGATGGGTGACTTGCCTGTCCCAAGGCTAACCGGGACGGTCGGTGCGCCCCCTCATCCGCCCCGCTCTCGCGGGCCACCTTCTCCCGCGAGGGGAGAAGGGTTTCGCACGTAGCCCCGAAGGCCCCGCACCAGATGGTCGAACAGCAGGCGCATGCGGCGCGCGCCCTTGAGGTCTTCGTGCATCACCACCCAGACCTCCATGGTGAAGCCGATCCTGCCCGGCAGAACCGGGAGGAGGTTCGGATCGCGCCCGGCGATGGCGTCCTGGCAGGCGCCGATGCCGAAGCCGGCCCGCAGGGCGGCGAGCTGGGCCAGGTCGCTGTCGCTGCGCAAGGCGAAGATCTCGCGCGAGACGGCCACGCCCAGGCGTTCCAGGGCGGCGGCGGGCGGCGACTCGCGGTCGTAGCCGATCAAGGCATGCCCACCCATGGCGTCGATGTCCGCCGGCGCGCCGTGCCGCGCGAGGTAGTCGCGGTGGGCGTAGAAGCTCACCCGCGCCTCGCCGACCCGGCGGGCGAAGAGGGCGTTCTGGGTCGGCCGGGCCATGCGCACGGCGATGTCCGCGTCGCGGCGCAGCAGGTCCTCCTGGCGGTTGGAGAGATCGAGTTCGATATCGACGTCGGGATAGAGGTCGCGGAAGGTCGTGAGCATCGGCGGCAGGACCTCGGCGCCGACGATCTCGCTGGCGGTGAGGCGGACGGCGCCGCGCACCGCGTCCGCTTCGCCCGAGGCGGTACGGATCAGGGTCTCGGCGGCAACGGCCATGGCCTGGGCGTGGGGCCGCAGGGCGAGCG